>JAZQUB010000015.1:0-18936 GCA_045631045.1 Lachnospiraceae bacterium | reverse complement strand
AGAAAGAAAATTCCATTTGGTATTGGCCAGGTTGGTAAATCATTCAGAAATGAAATCACACCGGGTAACTTTACTTTCAGAACAAGAGAATTCGAACAGATGGAGCTTGAATTCTTCTGTGCTCCGGGAACTGATATGGATTGGTTCATTTATTGGAAAGATTACTGCAAAAACTTCCTTTTGTCACTTGGTATGAAGGAAGAAAATATTAAAATGCGTGATCATTCACCTGAAGAACTTTCACATTATTCAAATGCTACAACAGACATTGAATTTTTGTTCCCATTTGGCTGGGGTGAACTTTGGGGTATTGCTGACAGAACAGACTACGACTTAACACAGCATCAGAATGTATCCGGTGAAGACATGTCCTACTTCGATGATGCAAAGGGTGAAAGATATGTTCCATATGTTGTTGAGCCATCCCTTGGTGCTGACCGTGTGGTTTTAGCATTCCTTTGTGCAGCATACGATGAAGAAGAAATTGGTGAAGGAGATGTAAGAACCGTATTACATTTCCACCCGGCACTTGCACCTGTTAAGATTGGTGTATTGCCATTATCCAAGAAATTAAACGAAGGCGCAGAAAAGATTTACATGGATCTTTGCAACAAATACAACTGCGTATTCGATGACAGAGGCAACATCGGTAAGAGATACCGCCGTCAGGATGAAATCGGTACACCATTCTGTATTACTTACGACTTCGACTCTGAGACAGACGGTTGCGTAACCGTTCGTGACCGTGACACCATGGCACAGGTACGCGTTCCGATTGCGGAGTTAGATGCATATTTTGCAGATAAGTTTACATTTTAATTAAGATTATGATAATGCGTAGGGGCTCTTGGTTTCTACGCATTGTTTGTATATTGGAGATTTTACATGAAATTTCCGACTGCTGCATTAAAATTTGCGATTGGTCGGAAAAATTTAATAAATCACCCGACCAGATTAGTCAAAGGTCGAGATTAGTCGGACCAACAGTATACAAAACACCCGACTGGAAAAGCAAAAATCTATAATTAGTAGGAACATGGGCGAGTAAAGCCCCGACTGAGACAAATAAAACTCTAAAGTGGTCGGAAAGGTGGCAAGAATTACCATCAGCAAGAAATATTTCTTGACATGCACTTATCCTTCATGCTATCATAGCAAAGAATGAAATCAAAACAAAGACTATGAAGAGAAAGAGTAGATATCAGGGACATTTCAGAGAGAAGATGGTTGGTGCGAATCTTTATGAAGCGGATATTGAAGCAGTCTCGGAGTTACGGACCGAACAGAGTATTCTTAGTAGGCTTCGTCGGAGTTCCCCCGTTATCAAAGGAAAGCAGCAAAGATATTTTTTGCTGGCAGAGTGCAGAGCAATCTGAAATTAGGTGGTAACACGGACTAAGAAGTTCGCCCTAAGTTGGTATTTTTTATCGACTTAGGGTTTTTTTATTTGTTTTGATGAAAGATGATTGTGTAAGATTGTAAGAAAAACAAAGAAAGGAAATACAAAATGAAAGCATACGGCGTAAATGACTTACGAAGAATGTATCTTGAATTCTTCGAAAGCAAAGACCATTTAAAATTAAACAGTTTTTCACTGGTACCACACAATGATAATTCCTTATTAATTATCAACTCCGGTATGGCACCTTTGAAACCATATTTCACAGGCCAGGAGATTCCTCCTCGTCGTCGCGTTACTACATGCCAGAAGTGTGTACGTACCGGTGATATTGAAAATGTAGGTAAGACTGCTCGTCATCTTACTTTCTTTGAAATGCTTGGTAACTTCTCTTTTGGTGATTACTTCAAGCACGAAGCAATTGCATGGAGCTGGGAATTTTTAACAAAGGTTATCGGCATGGAAGAGGATAGATTATATCCTTCTATTTACTGTGAAGATGATGAAGCATTTGATATCTGGACAAAGGAAATCGGTGTTCCGGCTGAGAAAATCACACGTTTCTACCGAGACGCAGACGGTAAATGTGACAACTTCTGGGAGCACGGTGCTGGTCCTTGTGGTCCATGTTCTGAAATTTACTATGACCGTGGTATTAAGTACGGTTGTGGTAAGCCTGATTGTAAGGTTGGTTGTGATTGTGACCGCTTCATGGAAGTTTGGAACAACGTATTTACTCAGTTTGAAAGCGATGGAAAGGGTAACTATACCGAATTAATCCAGAAAAATATTGATACCGGTATGGGCTTAGAGCGTCTTGCAGTAGTTGTTCAGGATGTAACCAGTGTATTTGATATTGATACCATGAAAGCTATTCGTGACCGTATCTGTGAAGTTGCCGGTGTAACATACCAGACAGATGATGCAAAGGACGTTTCTATTCGTTTGATTACAGACCATATGCGTTCTTCTACCTTCATGATTTCCGATGGTATTATGCCATCTAACGAAGGTCGTGGCTATGTACTTCGTCGTTTGATTCGTCGTGCAGCTCGCCACGGACGTAAGCTTGGTATCGAAGGCCAGTTCCTCGCAGAATTATCCAAGACCGTGATTAACGAGTGTAAGGATGGTTACCCGGAATTAGACACAAAGAGAGAGTTTATTTTAAACGTACTCACTCAGGAAGAAAGCAAGTTCAATAAGACCATTGACCAGGGCTTATCTATTTTAAATGATATGGCTGACGCAATGAAAGCAGAAGGTAAAACAGAACTTTCCGGTGAAGATGCATTTAAGCTTTATGATACTTACGGATTCCCGCTTGACTTAACAGAAGAAATTTTAGAAGAGCAGGGCTTTACCTTAGATGCAGTAGGCTTTGAGGCTGCTATGAAGAAACAGCGTGAAACTGCTCGTGCAGCTCGTAAGGTAACTAACTACATGGGTGCAGATGTTACCGTTTATGAGTCTATTGACCCGGCTATTACATCTACTTTTGTTGGTTATGATAAATTAGAGTATACTTCCAAGGTTTCTGTTCTTACTACAGAGACGGAATTAATAGAAGCACTTACAGATGGTGAAATCGGTACCATTATCGTTGATGAGACACCATTCTACGCTACCATGGGTGGTCAGTGTGCAGATTTTGGTACTATCGAAACAGAAGACTTTATATTTGAAGTAAAAGATACTATCAAATTATTAGGTGGCAAGGTAGGCCATGTTGGTGTAGTGACTAAGGGCATGGTAAAGGTTGGCGACGAGGTTACCTTAAAGGTAGATGCGTCTAACAGAGCAAATACCTGCAAAAACCATTCCGCTACACATTTATTACACAAGGCACTGAGAAATGTACTTGGTACACACGTAGAACAGCACGGTTCTTTTGTAAATGCAGACAGACTTCGTTTTGACTTCTCTCATTTCTCCGCTATGACAGCAGAGGAAATTGTAAAGGTAGAAGCAGAAGTAAATGCAAATATTCAGGCATTCCTTCCTGTTGTAACAGAAGAAATGGGTATCGAAGATGCTCGTAAGACCGGGGCTATGGCTCTCTTTGGTGAAAAATACGGCGAAAAGGTTCGCGTAGTTCAGATGGGTGGATACTCTGTAGAGCTTTGCGGTGGTACTCACGTGGCAAACACCGGAAATATTGCAAACTTCAAGATTTTATCTGAAAGCGGTGTTGCTGCAGGTGTACGTCGTATCGAAGCAATTACAGGTGCAGGCGTTCTCAAATACTATGCAGAGTTAGAGGCTACTCTGAACCAGGCTGCAAAGACCTTAAAGACTACTCCGGCCTCTTTATTAGAGAAATGTGAGCATTTAATGGCTGAATTAAAGGCTGTACAGAGTGAAAATGAATCCTTAAAGGCAAAAGCAGCTAAGGATGCACTTGGCGATGTAACAGACAGCGTTTCTGAAGTAAACGGTGTGAAGTATATTGCAAAAGCAGTAGCAGGCGTTGACATGAATGGTCTTCGCGACCTTGGCGACCAGCTTAAAGAAAAGCTTGGTGAAGGTGTAGTAGTTCTTGCATCTGATAAAGACGGCAAGGTTAGCCTTATGGCAATGGCTACCGATGGTGCTATGAAACGCGGTGCACATGCCGGTAATTTAATTAAAGGCATTGCTGCATTCGTTGGCGGTGGCGGCGGCGGTCGTCCGAATATGGCTCAGGCAGGCGGTAAGAACCCAGCAGGTATTCCACAGGCTATGGAAGCAGTTGCTGATGTATTGGCAGGACAGATTAAATAAAGTGAAAGAGTTTATCGGGGCTGTTTTTACAGCCTCGATTTTTGCACAATAAACATGAAATTCAGAATATTGTTTAAGAATTTATGAAGTGTATAGACAAATAAAAGCTTGAGTGGTAAAATTAAATTGATAAAATATAGAATCATTTATTTATTTTGAGAAACAAGGGGAGGAGTAGGTATGAAAAGAAAAAGCAAGCTTATGATAATGATATTATTGACAGTAGTATTGTCTTTTCAAGGAATGCTTATGGTATCCGCAGGAAGTATTACCAGTAAAAATTTTACACCAGAAGCAGTGATAACGCTATTAAATGACAAGGAGCTTTCTGTTGACTTTTCTCATTCCGGTGAGTTGCCGGAAGGCACACAGGTAACCATTTACATTCCGGAAGAAGCGTCTTATTTCTTTAATGATGGTGATGTCTTGTATCTGTATTATAATAATCCGGAGACAGGTCTTAGAGAATATGTTGGAGAAGGGATTTGTGATTATGTTGGAAATGGGACGTCTGGAAAATTATTGGGCATCTTTGACCTTCACAAATACTCCGAATACATTATTACATACGAATATCAGGGAGAAACCTATGCAGAAATCGATATGGGAGTTCCAATTGGGGTCTATATTTTCATTGCAGTGGGTGTGCTCTTGTGTGGTATAGTGGGTGTGCTGGTTTACATGAGAATTAAGCAGCAGAAAAAACTTGTTCCTGCTGATATATGGTATGACCCAACACTGAAAATTGATAGATTCAGAGGTTAGTAAAACGTCAACTATCATGCATCTTTTGCTTTAAAGCAATAGGGGTAATACCCAGATTATTTTTAAAAATTCTGGAAAAATAATTATAATTTTCGTAACCAAGATAAGAAGCAATGTCCGTAAGGGTCATCGCTCCGTCGATAATCATTTCTTTTGCAAGCAGCAGCTTACGTTCATTGACGTAAGCTGTTAGTGTTTTACCCATTTCTTTTTTGAACATATAAGAAGTATATTCCTTGGATAAATTCATTTTGGCGCTTATAGTCTGTAGCGTCAGGTTTTCCGTAATGTGCTCTTCAATGTAGTGAAGAATTTTTATGACATGCTCATTGTTACTGGTCAGCTCAGAAAACTCTGCCAGCTCCAAGAGGATGTAATTTAGCATGTTGATACATTTTTCCTTAGAATAATAAAAATTTGAAAGATGGCTGGGCGGATATAAAGATACCAGCCTGCGGATGTTGGGGGTAATACAGTTTGACATATAAAGTGGAAAAGAAAAAGCGGCATCTTCCATGGCAGTAAAATTAAAGCTGACAAAATGTACAGTGTCTTGCACCGGTTCACGAGTTCTAATGGTTCCGGGTGGCAGAAAAATAGCATCATTTTTTTGTAATGGAATTTTCATGCCATCTGCATAATACATCATGGCTCCATCCAGTATAAAGGAAAAATCGTAATAAGGAATAGGGCGTTCCAGAAGGGTACCATATATACTTTTTGTTACATTGCAATAATGAGAAATGTCTTTTACTAGATAATGCTGCATAATATCTCCTTAAAATAGTGCAAAAAAATGATGAATTATATTAACTTGGTTCATTGAAAGTTGAATTGCTTATATTTTATAATAATCATACCATTATTGGCTAGGTTGTCAACAGGAAGAGCATTGAAAATCAACTTAATTTTGTGCGAAAAATGTAATGTGGGAGCAAGGAGAATTATATGAAAGCTTTATTATTGGGTGATGTATCACCTACCGTCATAACCGAACCGTTATTTGTTCAAAAGGATGTAGAAACACTTTTTACAGATGTAGTGACACTTTTTGAAGGAAATGATATTAGTTTTGTGAATTTGGAGTGTGCCGTTACAGATTGTGAAAAGGACATTGAAAAATTTGGATCACCATTAAAGACTTCTGCAAATACTATTGATGTACTGAAGAAGTTGGGTGTGAATTGTTGCGGTTTGAGCAACAATCATATTTTTGATTATGGTATTCAGGGCGTAAAGGATACCATGCACGCTCTGAAAGAAGCCGGTATTGTATACACTGGTTTTGGCGAAAATTATGATGACTCCAGAAAAAATATGGTTTATAATGTTAATGGAGAAACGCTGGCACTCATTGCTGTATGTGAGCATGAGTATTCTTATGCGTTGGAAGACCGCATGGGCAGCAGACCCTACGATGAATATGATACTATGGAAGATATTCGCAAGGCAAAGGAAGCATTTGACAGAGTGGCAGTTTTTTACCACGGTGGAAAAGAACACTGCCAGTATCCATCACCGAGACTTCGCAAGCTTTGCAGGGCTATGGTAAGAAATGGCGCAGACGTGGTACTTTGTCAGCACAGCCATTGTATCGGTTGTTATGAAAACTATCAGGATGGACACATTCTTTATGGACAGGGTAATTTTCACTTTGTAAAGCCAGGTCTGGTTGCACCGGAGTTAGAGAATACATGGAACAGCTCTCTGGCTGTAAAATATGATTCTAAAGACAATACGATAGAGTTTATTCCACTGGTAATTGACGGTTTTGGAATCACAATTGCAAAGGGAGAAGAAAAGGAAAGAGTGTTACAGGAATTCGCAGCAAGAAATGAAGAACTGGCAGATGGCAGATGGAAGGAAGGTTGGCATGCTTTCTGTGAAGGAAAGAGTGAATGGTATCGAAAGGTAATCTGTGATGCATGCACAGAGCAAGCCACAGAGATGCAGAATAAAATGTTTGGTCATTATTTGGATTGTGAAGCCCACACAGATGTGTGGAGAGAGCTTTTCCCAACAGCAAACCAGATCAATGAAAAGTAACGAAGGATTTAAAGGAGTAGATAATTTTATGTTTTACAATGTTTCACCGGAGAGTATCGGTATCTCATCCAAAAAAGTATTAAAATTTTTTAAGACATTGGAAAAATATCATTTTTGTACACATTCTGTTATTATGGCAAGAGGAAATAACATTTTTGCTGAAGGGTACTATGCACCTTTTCACAAGGATTTTAAGCATAGAATGTATTCGATATCCAAGAGCTTTGTGGCAATAGCCGTAGGACTGGCTGTGGAGGATGGACTGCTTAGTCTGGACGACAAAATGGTTACATTTTTTCCGGAATATGCGAATGAGCATACCAACGAACTTTTGGAAAATATGACCATACGAGAAATGCTGACTATGGAGACCTGCAAGGGAAAGCATACGGATTGGTTTAAGAGCGGAACCAAGGATCGTTGTGAGGTGTACTTCCGTGAGCCGGCAGACCGTGTTTCCGGTACGATTTTTACATACGACAGTCCGGGTTCCTTTATGTTAAATGTCATTGTGGAAAAATTGACCGGAAAGCCGTTTTTGGAGTATATAAAGGAGCGTTTTCTGGTAAAGGGCGGATTCTCTGAGGATGCGTATTGTCTGCAGTGTCCGGGTGGATATTCCTTTGGCGATTCCGGAGTGATGTGTACCTCCAGAGATTTGCTTGTGTTTGCACGTTTTGTGATGGATGGCGGCAAAATAGACGGTGTTTCCTATATGAATGAGGACTATTTGATTCAGGCGACGAAAAAGCAGGTGTCCAATGGACATGATGGAGCCGTAGAATATAACTCCTTTGGTTATGGCTACCAGATATGGAAAGCACCAAATGATGGTTTTGCATTTGTGGGAATGGGAGACCAGTTTGCTATTTGTGACCGTGAAAAAGATTTTGTTTTTATTATTAACTCTGACAATCAGGGGCATAAGGCTTTTACCAGAGCTATTTTGTATCATGCTCTGTATGAGACTATTGTGGATGAATTGGGAGAACCAATGGAAGAGGATGTACAGGCTCAGGAAGAATTGGAAAATCACCTGGGTAATTTGAAGCTTTTTGCACTGAATGAAAATGTGGCCAACCCATATGCAGAGAATATCAATGGTAAAACATATTTTTTTGATAAAAATCGAATGGATATAGAATATGTACATTTTGATATAAACGGTAATGAGGGTGTGCTTACTTATAAAAATGCCCAGGGTGTAAAAAAACTGCCATTTGGATTTGGACACAATGTGTTTAGTAAATTCCCGGAGAAAAATTATTCTGACCTGACAGCTACCATTCCGGAGCCGGGCAATATGTATGACTGTGCAGTCTCAGCGGACTGGCCGGAGGCGCAGAAGCTGCGTATCAAAGTGCAGATTATCGATAAATACTTTGGCAACATGAGTATGGAGTTTGGCTTTAAAGAAGATAAAATAGGTGTTTTCATGACCAAGACCGCGGAGGCTTTTTTGGAAGAGTACCATGGCTATGCCAATGGAAGCTGTGTAGCGGAATAATAAAAAAGTTTCGCAAAGAAAAAATAAAAAAAGCAAAAAATGGTATTGACGCAAGAAATATTTGTGATATAATATCATTTGTGTATTGGCGTTTAGCCAAGAAAAAATAACCCAAATCAGTCGATATGCTTGAAGGGACTGAAGGGAGGTCAGGGAAATGTCAAACGTAATCGTTAAAGAAAACGAGACTTTAGATAGCGCTTTACGTCGTTTCAAAAGAAGCTGCGCAAAAGCAGGTATTCAGCAGGAAATCCGTAAACGTGAACATTACGAGAAACCATCCGTAAAACGTAAAAAGAAATCTGAAGCAGCTAGAAAGCGTAAGTATAACTAATTGCTATCACAAGAGAGTTCCGAGAGGGACTCTCTTTTTTTGTTGTATGTCTAATATGGTTAAAATATACATTTGCATAAAAACAGACTACATAGGCATTTATAGGAGTGTTTTTAATTTTATAATCTAAAAAATAAGAAATGAATGCCCCATCTCCTGCGATGCACTTACGGTATAAACCCGCTTCTTATATAAACAGTTTACCGGATGGTAGTAAAAATCAAGATTAAATTAAATGAAGCAGCATGTCGTAGTGACTAATTTTAGGTTGCTATGTCATGCTGTTTTTGTTTCAAAATTTCATTTAAATAGTCGATTTACCAAAAAATGGTCGATTTACAATTTATTAATTTTGTGTAATCATTAAGTATAAGCTTATTGCTTGCAAGAAATAGGAGGAGGGTTAGTGATGCCTGAAAATAAAATTAATAAGGGTAGAATATCTTTTATGCAGAAAATAAAACAAGATAGAAGCTTTCGGAAAAGGTATATATATTATTATGCACTAACTTTTACTTTTCCTATATTTTTTATTTTATTAGCAAACTTAATAACGCAGCAGATTGTAAGAGAACAGGTTTTACATACTAATGAAAGAACTTTAAAACAATTTTGGTGGCTTATGGATGAAAAAATAGAAAGTATTGTGGAGAATGCGTATGCTATAGTGTTAGACCAGAAAATTCAGGAATATGCCAAATTTGATACAGAAGAAGATGGAAAAAGAACAGATAAAAAAGTGAAACTAATTGACTTGTTGAGGGAATACCATAGTGATGATGTATATAAAGATGTATTTGTATGGTTTCTGCATAATGATCAAGTTGTGTCCGGTATGAATCCTGTGGCAGAATCTTCGGATTTATCAGACTACTGCAGAAATTATTATAAGAAAGAAAATTTTAAAACAAAAATACAAGAAATAATCAAATACGAAGAGGTGCCTCTGATATTATATCCTGTAGATATAGACAATGATAAGCAATATTTTGCATTGTCCATGAAGCGCTTTCGAACAAATAGCAAAATACAAAATTATGTATTAACATTGGTGCTTGATTGTGATTTTATAAATAATTATGTGGCGACAGGCGTTTTGGGAGAAGGGGAAGACGTTTTGCTTTTTAATAAAAATGGGAAACTTTTATATTCGTATAAAAAAGCAGGTATGGAGACCCTGCCGGAAGAGTGTCGTGATACAGGCGTCTACGAGGTGGAAAGAGATGGTAAATTATTTACTTTTCTTGTGCAGAAGTCAGAAATCATGGAAGGGTACTATGCAGTAGAAATATCGCGTGATGTTTTATTTGAACCATTGTTAAAGGTTAGGGGCATTAGTATTGCAACATTTTTTATATGTATTATTGTAGGGAGCTTTGTAATTCATCAAATGAGCCGCAGTACATATCGTCCATTGGAAGCTATTCTTTCTCAATTACAGAAGGAAATGAAACAAAAATTTGATTCAAACAAGCAAAATGAATTTGAATTTATAGCAGAATTGATGGGAAAGAAATCAGAAAAAAAGAACATGGATTATTTATGGAAAAAGGAGGCACGAGACGAAAGACGAAGAAAAGATTTACTTTTTAGCGCGTTAGAAGGATGTGAAATGAATGATATTGAAACGAAGTTTCTTGAGAAATGCATGTTACATTCAGATTGCTTTTGGGGAGGTGTACTGGTTTTTAAGAATTGTGGAAAAGTAGGATGGGATTTACTTTCTTTTGTAATAACAAATATATTTGAAGAATTTTTTGAAGAAAGATGCAAATGCGATATATTGTCATTTTCCTCAAGCAGACATGTAATCTTGCTTGGTTTACAAAAAGAAGAAAATTTCGAAGAAATTGAAATGATTTTAGGAAAAGGAATTGATTATTTGGAGCAATATTTGGGTCTTGAGGCAGTATTTGGAATAGGAAATATTAGTAATGACTTATATGGATTGCATAATCTGTATCGGGAGGCACAACAAGCTCTAGAATACAGTTTTTTACTGGAGAATGAATCTATAATCCGTTATAAAGATATATCAGAACGACAAATTCAACTACCTTTTTCAAATGAAAGTGCCATGTTTTACATGGTAAACGATTTTCTGAAAAAAGAAAAAGCCCAAACTGATGCCAGAAAATTTTTGAAGGAAGTGTTGCAAGTTTACGGAATAAATGAAAGTGTTTCTATGGAAACAGTATCGTATTTTCAATATGAAGTAATTAATTGCTTAAATCGGATATGGGCAAAAAGCAATGTAGAGTACTTTAAGCGTCAATCTTATTTATCAGATTTAGTAGAAGCTGAAACCTGGAAAAAATATTTGATTTCTTTAGAGAAAATTCTATGTGAGACTGCAAAGGCGTTTCGATACAATAGGAAAAGAAGTAGTATTGCCGAACAAATTAAATTATACATAGACGAAAATTATTTCAATCCGAATTTATGCGTTGTATCGATTGGAGAACATTTTGGTATGCAAGCGGCTTATTTATCCAAGATGTTTCGTGAAGAATACGGTGTATTAATGTTAAATTATATTTCTAATGTGAGATGTTCAAAGGCAAAGAAATTATTAAACGATACGGATTTGGATGTAAAGGATATTGCAGAAAAAACAGGTTTTCTTAGCGCGGATGTAATGATTAAAACATTTAAAAAGTTTGTAGGAATTACACCAGGGAAATATCGTGTACTTGAAAATATAGAGGGTAATAAAGAATCATCCTGATATTTTTGTTTATATGATAGATAGATTATAGATTTAAACGATAGAAAGTTTGAAAAAGACATGTTAAGATGAAGTCGAAATTTAGCAGTAAGACATAAGCTAACAAGGAGGAACACTTATATGAGAAAAATAAAAGATTTTTTTTCGGATTTTAAAAAACACTGGATGCTCTGGGTTATGGCTGCACCGGCAATTATTGCACTATTTATTTTTAGCTATTTGCCTATGGCCGGACTTGTAATGGCATTTCAAAGATTAGATTTGAAGAAAGGTATTTTTACCAGCCCGTTTATCGGATTCAAAAATTTTGAGTTTTTATTTTCTACAACAGATGCATGGTTAATCACCAGGAACACTATTTTGTATAATGTCGTATTTATTATCTTGAACTTAGTGTGTTCAGTAACACTTGCTATAATAATGAGTGAACTGACTTGCAAAATCTGGTCGAAAGTACTTCAGACGGTATACATTATGCCATACTTTTTATCCATGGTTGTAATTGCTACCATAGTGTATGCCTTTTTAAATCCAACCAATGGATTTGTAAATTCATTTTTTGTTGAACATGGATTAAGTCCGGTAAATTGGTATCATGAAAAAAGTGTATGGCCGTTTTTGTTGGTTTTGGTATATTTATGGAAAAATGTAGGCTACTCTGCAGTAGTGTATATGGCGGTTATATCAGGGATTTCAGCAGAGTATTATGAAGCTGCTGCTCTGGATGGGGCCTCCAAATTTCAGCAAGCGAGATTTATTACAATTCCGCATTTGCGTTCCATTATTGTAATTAAACTGATTATGGCTATTGGAAAAATCTTTAGAGCAGATTTTGGACTGTTTTATACCGTGCCAAGAGATTCCGGTACCCTTTATTCTGTGACTAATGTGTTGGATACTTATATTTATCGTGGATTAACTCAGCTAAATAATGTAGGTATGTCTACAGCAGCAGGTTTATATCAATCAGTGGTTGGTTTTATTTTAGTGTTGGTTGCGAATAAAATTGTTAACGCAATTGATTCGGAAAGTGCAATGTTTTAGGAAAGAAGGTGCGTAGTATGAACAGATTTATGAAGAACAAAAAGAGGAAATATCGCGCGAACGAAATTTCCGCAGGTTGGAATACATTTTTGACATTATGCTTTACCGCTCTTGCAATTTTCTCGATAACGCCATTAGTATTGATTATCTGTATTTCTTTTTCCAGTGCAGAGAGTTTGGCCCAAAATGGTTATAAATTTATTCCCAGTGAGTGGTCAATGAAGGCTTATGAGAGTGTTGCTCAAATGGGATCATCCTTTGGACAAAGTTATAAAATGACAATATTTTATGCTTTTTTTGGTACTGCATTAAGCCTGTTTGTTATGTCCTTGCTGGCATATGTGTTGGCGAGGAAAGATTTCAAATATCGACGAGTACTTTCATTTTATGTTTTTTTTACAACGTTGTTTTCAGGAGGATTGGTACCTTCTTACATATTAAATGCAAGGTATTTGCATTTAAATGATACTATATGGATTTTTATTCTTCCAAGCTTGGTAAGTGCTTTTGATGTAATTATCTTAAGAACTTTTGTCCAAACCAGTATTCCGGATTCTCTCTTTGACGCGGCAAAGATTGATGGAGCCAATGAATTTCAAGTATATTGGCTTATAGTATTGCCATTGTTTAAGGCCGGATTGGCTACAATTGGTTTGTTTAATGTTGTATCGCGATGGAATAACTGGTTTACAGGTATGCTTTACATTGAGAATCCAAAGCTTGTACCGGTTATGACTTTACTGCAAAGAATTCAAAAAAATATCGATTATTTAAAGGCAAACACGGATATGGCAGAATCACCAGAAGTTTTGGAGATGCTTCAGAACATTCCATCTGAGAGTGCACGTATGGCTATTGCCATTATTGCAATGCTCCCTTTGCTGGTTATATATCCATTTTTCCAAAAGTATTTTGTAAAAGGTCTTACTGTAGGAAGTGTAAAAGGATAGAGTGTTATTCATCATTCAAATAAAAAATATTATTTCTGGAGGAAAAGAAATGAAGCGAAAATCATTGACAAAAATTCTTTGTTGTTTGCTTGTTTTCACAATGCTTATGGGACTTATGGCATGTGGAAGCAATGATACCGGACAACAAAAGGAAAACAATGCAAAAACAGAAAACTCAGAACTGAAATCAACTGATGGAGGTAATGGGGAGACGGAAGAGCGGGAATATGTGGAATTGGTAGTTTACAATTATATTACTAAAGTTACGCCGGGATTGGATGAAACTATCGAAGCTGTAAATGAGTATTTATTAGAAAAGCTAAACTGTACATTGGATATGCATTTTATTGAGGGTGCAAATGAATATGGCAGTACAGTTGGAACTATGGTATCCAGTGGAACTTATATGGATATGCTTATAACAGGTGCAAAAAGAGTAACCTTCCCACTTTTTGCTGCAAAAAATGCTTTTCTGCCTTTAGAAGACTATGTGGATGAGTATTTGCCGGCTACCAAAGCAAATGTGCCGGAGAGTGCTTGGGAAGCTTATACTATTGATGGTCATTTGTATGCAGTGCCACTTCCTAGAGATTTTGCTAAAAGCATGAATTATAAGCTGAATCAAACTCTTGCTGATGACTTGGGTTTGACCTTCCCTGAAAAATATGATACTTATTGGGATATAGTAGACTTTTTATATGAAGCAAAGGCTGCAAGAGATGCAAAATACCCGGAAAAGTCAAAACAACCTATTACTAGGTTGAGTGACTCCGTTGCAGGATACTATTATTATGAGCCGATTACAGCAACTGATAATATGGTAGTAGCCAATGTGCCTGGGTTGTTTGGTTTTGAAGGAATGGGAGAAGGCGAAACCGTATTCTGTCTTTACTTTACAGAAGAATACCGTAATTATGCCAAGCTGAGGAATCAGTTGGTTACGGATGGTATTATTCCTTTTGATGATAAAGCTTTTGACCCTGATGGAGTTATTGATAAAGCAGGTGAATTGCTTGGTAAGTCAGGAGAGGGAAATATTTATTATGCAGAGGATACCATGGCTCCATATTATATGTCAACCATGCATCTTGCAGAGAACTCATATCTTGCCACATCCGGTTTGCAGGCCGGTGGCTACGCAGTATCTGCTCAGTCTGAAAATGTAGAGAGATGTCTGGAAGTTATTGATTTAATTAATGGAGATCCATATTTGGCAACCGTAATGCGTTTTGGACCTGAGGGGGTTAGTTGGACAGATAAGGATAATGATAATGTAATTGAACTGACAGAGATAAACTCCGATTCTTCTAACCGATATATGTATAATTGGTATGCGTGGCAGTTTGGTGGTTTGAGTGCTACCAAGGTTCCACCTGGACTTCCGCAGAATTTCTCTGAGCTTTTGGATGATTTTAATAGTCGTGCGACAAGCACAGCTAATGTAGGCTTTATAATGGATCAGACTCCTGTTGAGAACGAGATAGCAGCTTGTAGCAGTGTAATTGCAGAATACCATACTGTTCTTAAGAGTGGTCAAAACAATAATGTGGATAAGCTGGTAGACGAGTTCATAGCAAAATTAAAGGCTAATGGAATGGAGAAAATTGTACAGGAAGCTCAGAAGCAGGTTACTGAGTGGCGCCAGGGAAAGGGACTTAAAACCAAATAAAACTAAAATATAAATTGATTGATGAATAACAAAACTTAGAGAGGGAACTTTGTAACCGGTAAAAGGTTATAAAGTTCCCTTTTAAAGAAAAAGAATCAGTTCAATCGGATTGCAAAGGAGCAAGTGCCGGTTTTAAAAATGATTTTATTAAAATATTTACCTGCGCTTTACTTCCCCACCTACAATAACAGTAGATACCTGAATATCCTCATCAAAGAAAATAATATCAGCATCAAAGCCTTCTTTTAAAGAGCCTTTGGTAGTAAGCTTCATAATTCGGGCCGGTACCTGAGTCATCATTTTCACTGCAGACTGTAGTGGAATGTCAGCTTTTTGGGTGCAGGTCCGAATTAATACGTCTGCAGTAGCAATACTGCCTGCGAAGGCACTGCGGTCGGAAAGCTTGGCAACACCGTCTTCAATAATGTAGGAGGTGCCTTCATTACTGCTGGCAGCAGTGTCGCAGTCCGTGCAGCCGCCAAAGCGGATGGCATCGGTTACCAGGCACATGTGCTCGTCGCTCTTTAATTTGTAAACCAACTGCAAAAGTTCCGGTGGCAAATGACAGCCGTCTGCAATGGTTTCTACATCCATATCGTCAAAATAATATGCGGATTCAGTAACACCTAAGTGGCGGAAGCCTCCGATTCGGATAATGGTAGAGGTGCAGGAGTATAAATGCGTAATGAGTTTTAAGCCGTGTTCATATGCTTCCTTCATATGGCAGAATTCCGCATCGGTGTGACCTGCAGAGCCAATAATGTCATGTTCATTTAAAAACTGCTGAAAGGCATTATCTTTGTCCAATTCCGGTGCATAGCTCCAACGCTTAATAAGGTCTCCGTACTGCGCTACCAGCTCCGTATATTCCGGTTCGTTTGGTGCTTTGATGTAACGTGGGTCCTGAGCACCGCATTGTTTTGGTGAAAAATAAGGCCCTTCTAAGTGCACACCCGGAATATTCGGAATGACTTCTTCATCAGAACCGAATGCTCGGATTGCATCCAGGCTTTTTGCAGTATCATCCATGTTGAAAGCAGAAATAGTTGGATAAAGGGTGGTAGTACCATGACAACCATGCATATTGGATGCACCATATACTGCTTCCCTTGTAGCATCGATATAGCGATAGCCACCGCCTCCGTGCAGATGCAAATCAATAAAGCCCGGTGAAACATAGTTGCCGTGGGCATCAATTTCGGTATCAAAAGATAACTCCTCAGAAGTAATATAGGTAATTTTACCATCTTCAAAATATAAATATAAATGTTCGCAAATACCATCCGGAAGGATGAATTTACCGTTCTTAATTCTTGTAATCATAAATCCTATCTCCTAAGTTCAGAATATTATATAGTGAAAAAATATTACATATTTAAAATATCACAGCAAAAATTTCCTTTCAAGACAACGATAAAAGAAACAAAAGTTATGCAAATTTGCAGAACATAATGGTGTTTTTTCGTGCGAATAATGGGGAGTGCAGTCGGTTTTGTTGACAGTGTTTTCGAGCGTAAATTATAATTTATTACGCTATGTGATGCAGTTTTAAATGCAGTAACAAAACTAGTGGCAAAATAGAAAAAAAGGAGTATAATGGACATGAACACAATCGTGAAAAAAGGGCAAAAAGACTTATTAAAGTATTATGTATTTGATAATCGTGCAAATGCCGGTGTATTTGCAGCTGATGAAATTGCAGAGGCAATTTTCAGCTGTCTTTCCGAAAAGGAAGAAATTAATATGATTTTTGCTGCAGCACCTTCACAAAATGATACTTTGGGTGCATTATTAAAGAGAGAGGATATTCCTTGGAACAAAATTAATGCATTTCATATGGACGAATATATCGGTTTGCCGGATGGTGCACCGCAGAGCTTCGGTGTATTTTTAAAGAACGCAATTTTCGGTAAGGTACCGTTTAAATCCGTAAATTACATTAACGGAAATGCAGCAGATATTCAGGCAGAATGTGCTCGTTATACCAAGCTTCTTACCGATTATCCGACGGACATCGTATGTCTTGGTATCGGTGAAAACGGTCATATCGCATTTAACGACCCTGGTGTGGCAGACTTTAACGACCCTGCACTTATTAAGACTGCGGATTTGGATGAAATCTGCCGTCAGCAGCAGGTAAATGACGGATGCTTTGCAACCATCGATGATGTACCAAAGCAGGCACTTACTTTGACCATTCCCGCACTTACCAAGGCAAAGCATATGTTCTGTACGGTTCCGGCTGCTACTAAACGTTGGGCAGTAAAGGAAACCATTAACGGATCTGTAAGCGAAGCTTGTCCGGCAACCATTATGAGAAAGCATGAGCATGCGGTATTATATTGTGACAGCTTAAGCGGTGCAGATTTGTTATAATGAATAGTAGAAAGTAAAACGGATGGTGAATCAATGGAACAGCAGGTATCCTTATATCGAGACTTAGAGGAACGGGCAATTGTTTTTTATAATAAAAATATTTTGCCTCATGTGAATGTACCTCATTTACATAGTCAGTATGAATTCTATTACAATATCAAAGGCGGAACCGGTCTGTTTGCAGATAAGAAGTTTTATGAGTGTACCGGCCATGATTTGTTTTTGATTCCAAAGACCTGTGTGCATAAGGTATTGGTACCGAAGGACACCTATTATGAGCGCTGTATTATCAACATTGATTCCAGGTTGGTAGATGCTATTAATGTGACACCGAGTCTAAACAGGCCCCTCTTATGGCTGGAAGGACTTGGGAAACCGGAGACCAGGAAGGTAAATTTAAATGTAGAGCAGCATGAGAAATTCCTGAAGATGGTGGAGGCATATAGTGTATTGAAGGAAAATGAGCTCTTACAGTATGCCAAGCTTTTAGAAATTCTGGCTTTCTTGGGGGAACAATTTCCTATTGGAAAAGAATGCAAGGGAGAATCCAGACAGGCTGTGTCCATTCCGGAGCAGGCTCTGGCAGTAATAGAAGAGGATTTCAAGAGTATTCGGATTTCCGATATTTCTGAAAAGCTTTATGTAAACAGCAGTTATTTAAGCACGCTTTTTAAGGAAGAATATGGTATTACCTTAGAGCAGTATCTCATTATTCGTAAAATTGCGGAGGCCAAAAAATACCTCTATATGGGGGTTCCCGTCAACAAGGTCTGTGAGCTTTCCGGGTTTAACGATTATTCCAACTTTATCAGAACCTTTAAGAAATTTGAAGGTTGTTCACCAAGTAATTTGCGAGGATTAAATGATCCACTGTAAATTTAACGTGTGCCGGATACATATTAAAAAAAATAAAACATATTATGGTATAAAAGACAGTTCGGACTTACATAATATGAAAAAAATTTTTAGTATGTTTCTGGCACTTGTTGTTTGGTCAACAAGCGGCGTATTTGTGACAAAAGCGGCCATGGAGCTTACGGCACCGTCCGCTATTTTAATTGAGGCTTCCACGGGGCAGGTGATTTACGAAAAAAATGCCACAGAGCAGCGTTCGCCGGCGTCCATTACGAAGATTATGACCCTTCTTTTGACCTTTGAGGCATTAGAAAATGGGAAAATCAGTTTAAAGGATTCGGTGCTTACCAGTGAGCATGCAGCCGGTATGGGCGGCAGTCAGGTGTTTCTGGAAGAAGGGGAAACCCAGAATATGGAGACCATGATTAAGTGTATTGTGGTAGCCAGCGCCAACGATGCTTCCGTGGCAGTGGCAGAGCATATTGCAGGCAGTGAAGCGG
>JAZQUB010000014.1:0-18783 GCA_045631045.1 Lachnospiraceae bacterium | reverse complement strand
GGGTTTTTCGTCTTGTTTTTTTATGCACATCATTAAATACTGTAATGAAATGAGGTCTTAATGATGAAAATAGTAAATACTACTCCAATGGTGCTAAAGCACCAAATTGAAGAAGTAATCGCAAAGGCGGTGGCAGATTTTAGAAGAGATTATCCAAACAATAAAGGTTTTACACGCAAGTGTGTTCTGAACATGGAAACAATGGTAAATCTTCTGCTCTCCATGCAGGGCGGAAGTCTGAAAAAGGAATTATATGATGCAGGCATTGATGTTACCGCATCCGCATTTGTGCAGCAGCGTAACAAGTTATCATGGACTGTTTTTGAAGAAGCTTTTGAACATTTTAATGCGAATTGCAATGATGTAAAGAAATATAAAGGCTATCGTGTTCTTGCGATTGACGGAACTACAGTAAACATGGCAAGAAACCCAAAGTCGGACAGTTTCGTGCAGAACGACAGTAATCCCAAAGGATATAATCAATTACACGTCAATCCGCTGTATGATGTACTGAACAAAACGTATCAGCACTGTATCATACAGCCACAACCACAAATGGACGAGGTTGGATGTCTTGCCTTTTACTTATCATGGTATGACTTCAAAGAAAAAACGTTGATTGTGGCAGATCGTGGCTACGAGTCGTATAATACCTTTGCCCATTTCTTGGAGCATCCGAATGTGGATTTTCTAATCAGAGTGAAGCAAGACCGAACCGCCATGCGTGAGATTGGCAAATTGCCTATGACAGAGCTTGACGTAGATGTATCCTTCACGATTACTACCACGCAGACGAAGGTTGATAAGGAAAATGGATACATTTTAGTGCAGACCAGAAAGAATGAGGATAAGGTATACAGTAGCAAGACAAGAGCAGGTCGTTGGGACTTTTCTTCCCCATATCCTATGAAGTTTCGTGTGGTTAGGATACTTCTTGATACTGGAGAATATGAGACACTTGCAACGAGCCTTCCACGTACTTTTACGCCTGCGGAAATTAAAGAGTTATATCATGCACGCTGGGGAATCGAGACTTCCTTCAGAGAGCTGAAATACGGAATCGGACTTGTAAATTTGCATGGAAAGAAAGACGATTTTGTGAAGCAGGAGGTATTTTCCGCAATGCTGATGATGAACTTCTGCAATCGTATCGTGAATGAAATTGTGATAAAGCAGAAGCAGGAAAATATCCACGAATATAAGGTAAACATGAAAATGGCTATGTATTTGTGTCGCCAATTCTTTCGCACCCAAAATGCGGACGAGAAAAAGCTGATAAAGGATATTGCAAAATATCTTGAACCGGTACGTCCGGACAGACGAGATACGAGAAATGTAAAAGCAAAATCATTCGTTGGATTTGTTTACCGAGTATCTGCATAATACGAAAAGTTGCACAAGAAAAATACGGGGCGGAAGTTAGAAAAATCTGCTCCGTATTTCTACTTTTCTCAAAAAGTACCTTTTCGGGCTGAAAAACAAGGTTTTTCAAAAAAAATGTTCTGCCCCAACTAAACAAGGGCAAAAAACGAATAATCAACAAACGCATAAGTTACTTTTACAACTAGTCATGGAAATGTAGTAAAAATCCGAGTATATTCTGATTTTACGTGATAAACAAGGATGTAACAAAAATATCAACTAGTATTGTGAAAGCATCCAAAACTGAAATATGCATTTTCGTGTACCCCCTCTCTTTAGCAGATTGCACAAAGGAAAATGGAGATTAAGTTAAGAAAATGATTTTTTTGAGACATTGCCATTTTTCGAAAAATGAGCAAATTTTTGATACGTTATGGCAACTAGTGAGAAAATGCTCCAAAATCGGTATTATTACTGTTTTTCAGAAAAGTACCGCAATTTCCATGACGTGATTACGACTAGTTGAGATTTTGAGGATATTGAGATTTTTGAAATTCGGAGTGGTTTTTTGATACATTATGTAGACTAGTTGGTAAATCCGATGATTAAATGCTTTGAGAAGGTGTTTTGAAGCCTGCATATTTCCAAAAAGGAATATTTGTGGTAGAATAAGACTATTAGAAAAACTTGAATTTTTCCTTTTGGTTTGTAACATGTTATGTAGAAGAGGTGAAAGGTACTATGAATCGAATTGTAAGAAATGCAGCAAAAGCATTGATTATAAAAGACGATAAGATGTTGGCAATAAAAATAAGTGACGGAAAAGAAGAATGGTATATTATGCCAGGCGGAGGACAAGATGTGGAGGAACTTCTTCCAGAAACAGTTGGCAGAGAAGTGGCAGAAGAAATGGGATTACGGGTAGAAGTAAAAGACTTAGCATTTGTTATAGAAGGCTTACATGGAGAAAATTTCCATCGTGTCGATTTGGTGTTTTTATGTGAGTATATAGGAAAATTGGAAAATGCCATCTTACAAAGTGATACAAATCAAGTTGGATATGAATGGTTAGATATAAAAACTTTAAATACAACACCTTTATATCCTTCAAAATTACGCAGACAGATTATGAATTTGTATGAAGGAAAAAAGTATAAAGTGTATTTAGGGAATGAGGAAATTGGAGACCCAGAAGTAACAGACTAAATAATGAAGGAAATTGTTTATGCGGAGAGTAATACCAGATAATAAAGTGAGTTATGATTATGAGAAGGTATTGAATGAGTTTGTATCAGCTATAAAAAATAAGTTGGGTGAATGCTTATTAATGGTTTATTTGACTGGAAGCTATGCGAGAGGAGATGCAAATGATAATTCAGATTTAGATGTGTTCTGTATTTTTAGTACAATTAATCAATATGTTTTAGAAACTGTTGGTCATTGTGCAAGAAATACATCGATACCTTATGATGTGTTGGAAATAAATACTCAAAGCCTATCAGTAGACGAATATAAAAGTAAAATATTTGAAGAGTGGTCAGAGTATGCAGTTACAGAACTAAATAGTGTTTTGTTGTATGGTGAGCAACTGGTAGAAATCAATAGCATAAATGAAAAAATACAGTTATCTTATAAGAAAAATATGGCAAATATTTTAATGAGTATTCGCCATTATATATGTGTAGATGAGCCTAAGGAATTACTTACACATAAAAAAATTTCTACATATATTTTGAAACCACTTATGTTTGCGTTAAGGCAAGAACGTTTCTGCACAACAGGAGTTTATCCCCTGTCGATAGAACAATTATTAGAATCATATTCAGATGACAATAGGATTATCGTTGAATATTTCATGAATCAGGAAAAATTTGAAAGTGATATATTAACCAATCATAAAGATGTACTGCTGTTCCTTCATGATAGTGTTAAACGATTTATTGACATTAATTAGCGAGTAGAGGCATACTCGAAAATTCTGGAAATAATTTCCAAATTTACTGTTAAGTTGTATTATGAAAACGTGCAAAAAGAGACCCGTCCATTTCAAGTGAATGGACGGGAATTCTTTTTCTTAAAGACTAACTAAATGACATTGGGTGTACACCGTCCCTTTTTAGTGCTATAATGTGAGTATATTTGAGAAGGAGAAAAGAAGACAATTGCCTTCTGTATAATGCCATGAGAAAGTCAGCTAATTCAAAGTATGAAATTGATATGGTAAATGGTCCATTATTGGGTAAAATTATAGTTTACGCATTACCTTTGATGGCGTCAGGAATTTTGCAGCTTACGTTCAATGCCGTAGATTTAATTATTGTGGGGCAATATGCCGGCAGTAATGCTTTGGCGGCAGTTGGAAGCACCTCATCTCTAATTAATTTGATGGTGAATTTGTTTATTGGATTATCAGCCGGTGCAAATGTATTGGTTGCACGTTTTTATGGTGGTGGACAGAAGCAAGCTTTAAAGGAGTCGGTTCATACTTCAGTAGCAATATCCGTCATTGGAGGCTTTTTATTAATTTTTGTCGGATTTTTCCTTGCAAGACCTATTTTAACACTAATGGATACTCCACCGGAAATTATTGACGATGCAGTTACCTATATTCAAATTTATTTTTCCGGTATGCCTATTATCATGCTTTATAATTTTGGAAGCGCTATTTTACGTGCTGTGGGTGATACCAGAAGACCTCTTTATTATTTGTTTTTAGCCGGTATACTGAATGTCGGATTAAATGTTTTATTTGTAAAGAATTTACATATGGGTGTAGCAGGTGTTGCACTTGGTACTGTTTTAAGCCAGGTTGTTTCTACTACATTGTTAGTCCGTGCATTGATGACCAGTGAGGGTGATTATAAGCTTGAATGGAAAGAAATCAGGATTACCAAGGATAAATTGCTTAAAATGATGCAAATCGGGCTTCCGGCAGGCATTCAGTCTAGTCTGTTTTCTTTATCTAATGTATTAATTCAGTCTTCTATTAATAGTTTTGGGGCGAATGTGGTTGCAGGAAACACTGCTGCATGCAATATAGAAGGATTAGTTTATACGGGTATGAATGCAATTTATCAAACCGCATTAAGCTTTGTTGGACAAAATTATGGTGCAGGTAAATTAAAACGCATTAAAAAGATTTCTGTTATTTGTATTGGGATTGTAATCTTTACCGGTATACTACTTGGACAGACGGCAATATTGTTTAATGGACCGCTGTTAAAATTATATGGAACCACAGGACAAGAGATAGAATATGGTATGCTTCGAATGAGTATTGTTTGTAAAATGTATTTTATTTGCGGCATTATGGATGTTCTTGTGGGCATTTTAAGAGGTATGGGATATGCTGTTATGCCAATGATTGTTTCTTTAAGTGGTGCATGCCTCTTAAGAATTATTTGGATTATGACAGTGTTTGAACATTTTAAAAGCTTGAGAGTGCTATATCTGTCTTATCCTGTAACATGGACGATTACGGCTTCCGCACATATTGTCTGTTTAATGTTTGTATTTAAAAAACTAAAAAATGTGTTAACAAACGAAGAATAGGCTTGAAACGTATGTTCGACTGTGATATGATGTATATACCATAATCAATGATTGAGGAGCAAGAATATGTACGCATACTTTAAAGGTAAACTGGCCCATGTTGGGGAGGACAGTATTATATTGGATGTACATGATATTGGGTATCGCATTTTACTTTCCCCTGCCAGTATTGCATTTTTGCCGCAGGTTGGTGAAGAGGTTCGGATTTATACATATACCAGTGTTCGAGAAGACGCCATTTGGCTGTATGGTTTTTTGAATTTTGAAGATTTAGAGATATTTAAGAAATGTATTACCGTTAGTGGGATTGGTCCCAAAGGCGGGATGTCGGTTTTATCTGTGATGGATGCGGATGCACTGCGTTTTGCAATTATTTCCGGCGATGCTAAAGCAATTGCAAAAGCGCCTGGAATTGGTCTAAAGACCGCTCAACGTCTTATTTTAGAATTAAAAGATAAAATCTCTGTTGAGGAGACGTTGGTAAACAGAGAATTAAACGGAGTGCGTATGTCAGTTCATGCAAATGATGATACGTCCAAAGAAGCGGTTGAGGCCTTGGTTGCACTTGGGTATTCTTCTTCTGAAGCTTTAAAGGCTGTGAAAAAGGTAGATAATGCAGCAGAAATGGATATAGAAGCAGTGCTGAAGGCTGCACTTAAAAATATGTTTTGAGGATAGAACATGGCCAAGAGAATGATTGAAACGACAATTCAAGAAGAAGATATTAAAATAGAAGGTTCATTACGTCCCAGGTTTCTTTGTGATTATATCGGACAAGAGAAAGTAAAAAATACACTTAAAATTTATATTGATGCTGCCAGAGAGCGTGGAGATAGTTTGGATCATGTTTTGTTTTATGGGCCGCCGGGATTAGGTAAGACTACTCTTGCTAATATTATTGCTAATGAGATGGGTGTGCATTGTAAGGTTACAAGTGGTCCTGCAATTGAAAAACCGGGTGAAATGGCTGCCATTCTCAATAATCTACAGGAAGGAGATATCCTTTTTGTGGATGAAATTCATCGTTTAAATAGACAGGTAGAAGAAGTACTTTATCCTGCCATGGAGGATTATGCTATTGATATTATGATAGGAAAGGGAGCAAGTGCCCGTTCTATTCGTTTGGACTTGCCAAGATTTACCTTAGTTGGAGCGACGACCAGAGCCGGCCTTTTAACGGCACCTTTACGAGACCGATTTGGCATTATTCATCATTTGGAATTTTACAATATTGACCAGCTTAAGCTTATTATTCAGCATTCTGCACGTATATTGGGTGTGGAAATTGATGAAAAAGGAGCCGTGGAGCTTGCAAGACGCAGTAGAGGAACCCCACGTTTGGCGAATCGTATTTTAAAGCGTGTACGAGACTTTGCTCAGGTGAAATATAATGGTGTAATTACAGAGCATGTTGCACATGTAGCCCTAGATTTAATGGATGTTGATAAATTGGGTTTGGACCATCTGGATAGAAATATTTTAGAAACCATTATTTTTAAATTTGGAGGCGGTCCGGTTGGACTTGATACTCTTTCTGCAGCTATTGGGGAAGATGCAGGAACGATAGAAGATGTTTATGAACCTTATTTAATTCAAAATGGATTGCTGAATCGTACTCCAAAAGGGAGAATGGCCACAGATTTAGCTTTTAAGCATCTGGGTATTGAAAAATAATATTCTTTTTTGTATACTTTTCTTATACCAAAGAGAGAGGGTTTCGTTATGGAGAAAAAGAATTGTTTTAATATTACAATTGCCGGTAAGTCTTATACTTTGTGTGGCAATGAATCTAACGAATATTTAAAGAATGTTGGTTCATATATAGAAAATAAATATAATACTTTTGCAGAAGATGTGGCTTTTCGAAGCCAGCCAATGGATATGCAGCATATTTTAATGCAATTAAACATTGCAGATGACTACTTTAAGTGTCGTGAAGAATTATATATTTCCAAACGCAAGTATGAAGAACAAAGCATAGAATTAGAAAAGTTGAAAAGCTCCTTAGTTGGTATGCAGGTCAAATATGAGAATCTGGAATCCGGTACGAAGCTGATGGAAAAGAAATATCAGCAGGTTAAAGATAAAATCTCTCGACTGGAACGAAACGAAAGATAATGAATTTATAAATAGTGCAATCCCTTTGGCCTTTTCAAGGGGCTTGCACGTTTTATTATTTGCAGGAATTTTAGAAGGAATTTGTCCGTTTTATTTAAATTTTACGGAGGACATTTGGATGAAAAGTCATAGAGTGGAGCTTTTAGCTCCGGCAGGGAATTATGACAGTTTTATAGGAGCTGTAAATGCCGGTGCAGATGCAATATATGTAGGTGGCGAGAAGTTTTCAGCCAGAGCATTTGCAGACAACTTTGATACCCAAACTCTTTGTGAATGTATTAAGTATGCACATTTGTTTGGAAGAAAAGTATATTTGACTTTGAATACGTTGATTAAAGAATCAGAATTTTCAGAGATTTATGAATATGTAATGCCGTTTTATAATGCAGGCCTTGATGGAGTCATTATTCAGGATTTAGGTGTTCTTAAATTTTTAAGAGAACATTTTCCGCACATGGAGCTGCATGCAAGTACACAGATGGCGGTGACAGGTTCTGAATTTGTATCACTATGTAAGGAACTTGGAATATCCAGAGTAGTACCGGCACGTGAACTTAGTTTGCTGGAATTAAAAGCAATTCGAGACGCAGGGATTGAAGTAGAATGTTTTATTCATGGTGCTATGTGTTATTGTTATTCCGGCATGTGTCTGATGAGCAGTATTTTAGGCGGACGAAGCGGTAATAGAGGTAAGTGTGCTCAGCCATGTCGACTTCCTTATCATGTGTCTTTAGATAATTTATCCATAAAAGATTCGTATACGCTTAGTTTGAAGGATATGTGTACTATTGAGCATATACCTGCTCTGATTGAAGCGGGGATGGATTCTTTTAAAATAGAAGGACGCATGAAACGAAGCGAATATGCTGCAGGTGTTACGGCGCTTTATCGTAAATATATTGACCTGTTCTTTGATAATCCGGCTGGAGATTTTCAAATTTCAGAAGAGGATAAGCATATATTGAAAAGCTTATATATGCGAAGTGAATTACATGATGGTTATCTTTATAAGCATAATGGAAAGGAAATGATTACAAAAGATGCACCTAGTTACCGTGGCTTAGAAGAAAAAATATTAGGTGATATTCGGCAAAAATATTTAGGATATACTCAAAAAATAGGGGTATCGTTTTATGGTTTTTTTGAGGTTGGTCAGGAAAGTGTATTGACCCTTTGTACAGAATCCGGTATTAGTGTTACAGTAAATGGTCCTGTTATAGCTTCTGCTCAAAAAGCACCTGCCACAGAAGAAGCGGTTTTAAAACAGTTAAGTAAATTTGGAGGTACACACTTTACATTAGATTTTGCAGAGGTGCATCTGGAAGGTAGTGTATTTGTTCCAAATGGGGTGTTAAATGCATTGCGTAGGGAAGCACAGGAACAATTAGAACAAGCTATTATACATTCCTATTTTCCGGAGCTGGCACTGAGACATGGAGTAGAAGAAGCACCAATGTTACAGACTGAATCCGATGGAAGCAACAACATTTATCATAGAAATAAAACGGGACTTACTCTGTTGTTAAGGACAAGAGAGCAGTATGAAACTGCTGTGGCACATTCTATTTTAAAAGAAGCAGAAATACTTTATTTGGAAGAAGAAGCCATGGAGGCTTATTCTGAGCAAAAAGAAGCTGTACCGCAGAATATTAAAATTGTTTATGCAATGCCATACGTTTTACGAAACAAAGATTTAAATAAAACCGGATTGTATTTAAACAAATTATTAAACGATGATATTCATGGCGTGCTAGTGCGAAATGTGGAGGAACTGGCACTTGCCAGAAATGTACAGCGCATGAGAAGCTTTGCTATATATACGGATGCGTCTATCTATTGCTGGAACCGAGAGGCGAAGGCACAAATTTCAAAATTTGCAGAGCATATTACGTTACCATTTGAATTGAATGCAAAAGAATTACGAAGTCTTCGTGGCGAAAACACCGAGCAGGTTATATATGGTTATATTCCGCTTATGGTTAGTGCAAATTGCATATATAAGACTAATGCAGCATGCCGGTTATCTCATGAGAATGGTGTGCATAAGGCTTATTTAAAAGATAGATATGATAAAGTGTTTACTGCATTAACAAATTGTAAATATTGTCATAATATAATTTACAACAGTGTGCCGCTTTCTTTACACAAAAAATATAATCATACTATGTCCGGATTTTACAGATTACAGTTTAGTTTGGAAAATGCAGAAAATACGCAGAATATTTTAGATTACTATGAAAAGTGGATGAAGGGTGTAGCTTGTGAGTTTCCAATAAAGGAATATACAACGGCACATGAGAACAGACAGGTTGAATAGGTGAAATATGGAATTTCTATTATCAGAATTAACGAAATACATGGCAATATTATTTAGTGCATTTTATGCGTTGGGTGGTTGTTTTTGTTTTGTTGGAAGAAACGAAAAGCATAAAAAATGGTGTTATTTTACACAACGCTTATGCATATTTATTGTTCAATTTATGTGCTATTGTACTATGTGTTTTCAAACAAAAAATATGAAGTATGTTTTGCTGTATGGCGTAGTACAGGTTTTATTACTTTCTATTTTAAGTATTACACCAATGGTATATGAACAGATAAATAGATTGCTGCTTAACAATATGTGCTTTCTTCTTGGTACCGGACTTATCATTATTTCGCGGTTGTCTTTTTCAAAAGCAGTAAGACAAGTATTGATTGCGGGAGCAGGATTTCTAATTGCATTATTAATACCGGTTATTATTGAGCGTATAGATATTATTAAAAGGGGATGGTTTTTATACGGAGTGCTTGGAGCAGCACTGCTTATTGGAGTAAATATTCTGGGCGAAATCACAAATGGTTCCAAGATTTCATTTACAATTTATGGGGTATCCTTTCAACCGTCTGAGTTTGTAAAAATTATTTTTGTATTTTTTATTGCCTCCATGTTGTTTCGAAAGATAAATGCAGCAAGAGTTTTCTTTTCGGCAATAGTTGCAGGGGGATATATACTTGTTTTGGCTGCATCAAAAGATTTGGGAGCTGCGTTGATTTTTGCGTTGACCTATCTGTTTATGCTTTTTATTGCAACAAATAGTTACATTATTTTTCTTGCAGGTCTGATTCTGGGAACCATGGGTTCTATCGGAGTATATTATATATTCCCGCATATTCAGTATAGAGTTCTGGCATGGAGAGACCCTTTTTCTTACATAGATGGTTCGGGATATCAGATTGCACAATCTTTATTTGCAATTTCCTCAGGAGGATTATTTGGTTCTGGTTTATTCAATGGTAATCCAAAGGCAATACCATATGTAGAGGACGATATGATTTTTTCTGCAATTTGCGAAGAAATGGGAATCTTATTTGGGATTATATTAATTATTGTTTGTTTTTTGTCTTTCTTTATGATTATGCAAATTGGCATTCGTACTATGGATCAATTCAGCAAATTAATTTGCACAGGTCTTGCAGTGGCATATGCAGTGCAGATTTTTCTGACAGTCGGAGGCGGTATTAAGTTTATACCTCTGACAGGTGTTACCTTACCCTTTGTCAGCTATGGTGGAAGTTCCGTACTGGCTACAATTTTTGTGTTCTTTATTGTACAGGGAATATATTTAAAGTCACTTAAAATGGTATCAAGAATACAAGAGGAATATGATGATGCAACAGAATACTAAACAAACAAATCACAAGATGTATTTTCTTATCATTGCTTTTTTTGGAGCATTCATAGTGATGTGTACCTTTCTTGTATGGTTTAATATGAGCAATCAGTCTGAATTTTTTAATAATAGTTATAATTCCAGGCAGGAATTAATGGCAGAACAGAATATTCGTGGAACCATCTTTTCTGCTGACCGTGAAAAACTGGCCTATACAGAAGTACAAGAGGATGGTTCGGAGAAGCGAATATATCCATACAATGAATTGTTTTGCCATGTAATCGGTTATTCCACTCGCGGAAAAAGTGGGGTGGAAGCATTGGCAAATTATGAACTTAGTCATTCCAATATTACTCTTAATGACAAGTTAAACACAAATGTGGCAGGGGAGAAAAATCCTGCAGATAATGTATATACAACCTTTCATACAAAGCTTCAGAAAGTGGCTGATAATGCGCTTGGTGTATATCAGGGAGCAGTTGTTGTTACTGAGGTAAAGACAGGCCGGATTCTTGCAATGGTTTCTAAGCCGGGATTTAATCCCAATGAAATAGAAAGATTGTTTAAAGAACTTTCTGAAGACGAAGAAAGCAGTGTTCTTTTGAACAGAGCAACACAGGGACTTTACCCTCCGGGGTCAATTTTTAAGGTTGTAACTACTTTAGAATATCTTAGGCAACATAATAATGATTTAAGTGGGTATAGTTATCAGTGTAATGGTTCTTTTGCCATGGACAATATAAAGATTAGTTGTTTTAATCACAAGGCGCACGGATATGAAACTTATGAAGATTCTGTAACAAACTCTTGTAATTCTTCTTTTGCAAATATTGGCGTGGGTCTTGATTTGGATTCTTTTAGTGACACATTGGACGATTTGTTGTTTGGTAAAGAATTACCAATAGACTTGCCAAGCAGTATCAGCAGCTATGACTTGATTGGCGATGGTTCCAAAGATGCCATTATTCAGTCTTCATTTGGGCAGGGAAAGACCATTACCACTCCGTTACAAATGAATTTAATTACATGTGCAATTGCTAATGGCGGCAAATTAATGAAACCGCAGGTTATAGATAGTGTAAAAGCAGCCAACGGAACTGTGGTGAAGCAGTATAATCCGACTCTATATAAAGCATTAATGACGCAAGAAGAGTCTCAAATTTTGACGGAATTAATGATTCAAGTAGTTGAAGTGGGTACTGCTTCCAAGTTAAATGGTTTGTCCTATAGCGTTGCAGGAAAAACAGGTTCTGCAGAATATGATTCCAGTAAAACGTTTTCACATTCCTGGTTTACCGGTTTTGCTCCTGCTGAAAATCCGGAGATAGCCGTTACGATTATCATGGAAGAGGCAGGAACAGGCAGTTCTTATGCTGTTCCGGTAGCAAAGAGAGTATTTGATGCATATTTCGGAGTGGAATAATATTTGGATTGTTTTTGAGACTTCAAAATAAAAAACTTGCAAAGCTTTTCTTTATAGACTATACTAAGTGTAAGTCGTACAGACCCACCAAACAGGAGGTAGCTAAAATGATTAATGCGACAAGCTGTGGCGGTGTGGTTATATTTAGAGGAAAAGTCCTTTTACTTTATAAAAATTATCGCAATAAGTATGAAGGATGGGTTTTGCCAAAAGGAACAGTAGAGCAGGGAGAGACATATGAAGAAACTGCTCTCAGAGAAGTACTTGAAGAAAGTGGTGCAAAAGCCAATATCGTCAAGTATATAGGTAAAAGTGAGTATTCATTTAGTGTGCCTGAAAATGTAGTTGAAAAAGAAGTACATTGGTACCTTATGATGTCTGACAGCTATTATAGTAAACCACAACGCGAAGAATATTTTGTAGATTCTGGCTTTTATAAGTATCACGAAGCATATCATTTACTGCGTTTTCCAAACGAGAAGCAGATTTTGGAGAAGGCATATCGTGAGTACAATGAATTAAAACGAAAAGGTCAGTTGTAGGAGGAATTCTGATGTGTATTAAATCTGAGCTTTTATGGGGCGAAAGCATTCGGGACAAAAGCAAAATATATGATTTATTACAGGCAGGAAAACTCCCTTCCGGATATTTTTTATTATTGTGCACGGAGGAAGGACAATTAGAGATTGTTTCTGCCAAAATGCACATTAATAAATATTATTTGTCCAGAGAATGTTTCGTGTTTGGCATAGCACGTGGCAAAAAAGAAGCATATTCCATGATTGAAAATATTATGCATCAGATATTTGTTGAGCAAAAATATGAGTCTGTGGAAGCATTTGCCGGAGAGGTTCTGGGTGAACCTGTATGCTAGGAAGTATTTTATTTATATTAAAAGTACTCGGAATCTTTGTCTTATGTGTTTTGGGGCTTGTTTTTCTGATTTTGTTGTTAGTGCTTTTTGCGCCCTTTAGGTATAGCAGTGAAGGAAGTAAATATGCAGATAACCTGAATGTAAAGGCGCTGGTTACGTATTTGAATCCTCTTGTAAGAGTAAAGATAAGTTATCCTGATGAAACAATTGTAACAGTAAGAATTTTGGGAATTACTGTTTTTCCGGGAAAACCAAAGGAGAAAACGAGCGATGTGCAGAGGGAAGAAAAAGCGAAAGAAACAAGAGAGCAACGACTCGCTGGTGAAGCTTCTGAAGCTATTGACGGGAAGGGGAAAAGAGTCAGTGAAAGTAGCTCCGAGGACAGGACAGTCAGTGGAACCGGTGAAGATACAGAAAAGCTTGAAAACCAGAACTCAAAAACTTCTGCAGATAAGCAGAAGCAAGAAGGTTCAAAAAGCAGCAAGCTTGATACTGCGCGGTATTATGCTTCCTTGTTTACGGAGAATAAAGAACTTATTTTTGACGTTTTAAAAACCATTTTAAAGGCACTTAAAACGATTCTCCCACACAAGTGTAGAATACATGTTGTGTGCGGAACAGGGCAGGCTGATACTACGGGCTATATTTATGCTGCATATTGCAGTTTAAAAGAGTATTTGCCGGGTGAAATTTATTTTGAGCCGGTATGGACCGAGTCTCATATTGAGGGAGAATTCTTCGTAAAAGGGAAAATTCGAATTGTTCATTTTTTAGTGGCAGTAATTAAAATTATTGCAAACAAAAAAGTAAGGCTACTTATTAAGAAATTAAGGAGAGTGTAAATATGGCAGCAAATAGTACAACTGAAATTGTAAACGATCTAATGAAGGGGTTGGACACTGTTCTGGCAACGAAGACCGTAGTGGGTGAGGCTACAAAATTTGGCGATACTATTATTATTCCTTTAGTAGATGTATCTTTTGGAATTGGTGCCGGTTCAAGTGGTGATGCTGCAGGTAAAGCATTTTCCGGCGGAAGCGGCGGTGGTCTTACCGGTAAAATGAGTCCTAGTGCGGTTCTTGTCATCAATAATGGCAGTACCAGACTTGTAAATGTAAAGAATACTGACAATTTATCCAGAGCACTGGATTTGATTCCTGAGATAATGAATCGTATAAAAGGTAATAAAGGTGCAACGGATGAAGAAATTTTAGATGCTGCATTTCCGGATGGAGAGGAAATAGAATAATATTTATTGACATATTACATAGGGCGGTCACATATACTTTACAAAAAGGTTGTGGCAGCCCTATGAGTCGTTTATTTGGATTGGTTGCTTTTTGGATAGCAATCGGAATGCTTTTAATGCTTTTAATAGAAAGTAAGATTGTGGGTATTATAATAGTAGGGGTGTTACTCTTGATTGGATATAATTGTTTTTGCTGCAGAAGGTAGCGTATAAGGTAGCATATAAAGAACGGTATTATTTTTAGGAAATCAAAAAAGAGCCTGTCTGATATACAGACAGGCTTATATTTGCTCATTAAGCTCTTTCAACTAAACCGGATTTCAAGCAACTAGTACATACATGTAACTTCTTTGTTGTTCCGTTTACGTTACATTTTACGCTCTTAATGTTAGAGTTCCAGATTTTGTTGGATCTTCTATGAGAATGGCTTACTGCATTACCAAAATGAATGCCTTTCGCACAAATATCACATTTTGCCATTTTGACACACCTCCTCGCGGTTTACTAATTCACAACAGTGTCATTATACATAAATACGTTTCAAAATGCAAGCTTTTTTTTAAAAATACATAGAAAATTAAAAAAGGTATTTCCTTTTTCCATAAAAGCGGTTATAATGTATGAAGTATATCTATGTTAGGAGGTACACTATGAAAAAATCTTCTATTGATACTCAGTTAGGCAATATCAAGATTGATAAGGATGTTTTAGCTCAGTATGCAGGTGCCATTGCAATGGAATGCTTTGGTATTGTTGGCATGGCATGTGTCAATGTAAAGGATGGACTTGTTCAGTTATTAAAGAAAGACTCTATGACAAGAGGCATTGCTGTTTCTGTAAAGAACCATAAATTAAACCTGGATTTTCATGTAATTATCAGCTATGGCGTGAATATTGCAGCAGTTAGTGATGTATTAGTTGAAACTGTTAAGTACAAATTAGAGCAGTTTACAGGTATGCAGGTAGATAAGATTAACGTATATATTGAAGGCGTTAAAGTGATTGATTAAGGAGGAATGTGTGTTTTTATGAATAAAATTGACGCACAGCTCTTAGCCAAGATGTTCTTGGCAGGTGCAAAAAACTTAGAGAGTAAAAAAGAATGGATTAACGAATTAAACGTTTTTCCTGTTCCTGATGGTGATACCGGTACCAATATGACTATGACGATTATGGCTGCTGCCAAGGAAGTTGCAGGACTTGAAAATCCTACTATGGAAGCTTTAGCAAAGGCTATTTCTTCCGGCTCCTTACGTGGTGCAAGAGGTAATTCCGGTGTTATTTTATCGCAGTTGTTCCGTGGCTTTACCAAAGCTATTAGAGAAGTAAATGAAATTGATGTTCCGCTTATGGCTGTAGCTTTTGAAAAAGCAGTGGAAACTGCTTATAAAGCAGTTATGAAGCCAAAGGAAGGTACTATTCTTACGGTAGCAAAGGGTGCCAGTGAAAAAGCCAGAGAGTTGGCAGATGCAGGCTGTGATGATTTGACTGTATTTATCGGCGGTGTAATTGAGCATGCAGAGTATGTGCTTAGCCAGACTCCTGAAATGTTACCTGTATTAAAGCAGGCAGGTGTTGTGGATTCCGGCGGTCAAGGCTTTGTAGAGGTTCTTCACGGATGGCAGGATGCATTCCTCGGCAAAGAAATCGATTATTCTGTTATTGAAGCCGCACCGGTTGCAAGCGCTATGAAAGTAGATGCACAGACTGAAGCAGACATTAAGTTTGGTTACTGCACAGAATTCATTATTTTGTTATCCAAGACCTTTAATGTAAAGCATGAGATGGACTTTAAAGAATACTTAGAATCCATTGGTGATTCTATCGTTGTGGTTGCAGATGATGATGTGGTAAAAGTACACGTTCATACCAATGACCCAGGTCTTGCTATTCAGAGAGCATTAAAATATGGTGCGCTTTCCAACATGAAGATTGATAACATGCGTTTAGAGCATCAGGAGAAGATTTTCAAGGAAGCAGAAAAAGCAGAAGCGGTTGCTAAAGAGCCGGAAATGCCAAAGAAGGATGTAGGATTTATTTCCGTATCTATTGGCGAGGGCATGAATGAAATTTTAAAGAGCCTTGGTGTGGATTATATTATCGAGGGTGGACAGACTATGAACCCATCCACAGAGGATATGTTAAATGCAATTGACAAGGTAAATGCAGATACCATCTTCATTTTACCAAACAACAGCAACATTATCCTTGCTGCAAATCAGGCAAAGGCCTTAGTAGAAGACAAGCAGATTATTGTTGTTCCTACCAAAACGGTACCACAGGGTATTACGGCAGTAATCAACTATGTTCCGGATTTAAGCGTAGAAGAGAATTTGGAAAACATGACAAGCGAAATCAAGCGAGTTAGAAGCGGTCAGGTTACTTATGCAGTACGCGATACCATGATTGATGATAAAGAAATCAAATGTGGTGATTATATGGGTATTGAAGATAAAGGTATTTCAGCAGTTGGTACCGATATGTTCGCGGTTACATTAGAAATGGTAGACCATATGATGGATGATGATATGGAGCTTGTCAGCATTTATTATGGCAGTGATGTTACAGAAGAAGATGCGACTGCCCTTAGTGATGCAATTACAGACAAATATCCTTCTGTAGATGTGGAGCTTCAGTATGGCGGACAGCCAATTTACTACTACGTTATTTCTGTAGAATAAATACAAACTTTATGGGGTGGCATGAGCTGCCCCATTTTTAAAATAAAGGGAAAAGCAATGAAATTAACGGATTCTGTTATTCAAATTAAAGGCATTGGTGAAAAGACAGCCGGGCTTATGGCAAAATTAAATATTGTGACTGTGCGAGATTTGCTGCATGCTTTTCCCAGAGATTATGATACCTTTGAAGATGTGTGCAGTATTTCTCAGTTGAAAATTGGTAAAGTGGGTATCATTTCCGGATATATTGTAAGTACGAAGCCTCTCAAAAAAGTGCGCAACCTTACCATTATGAGTGTTCTTGTCCGCGACAAGACCGGTGCCATGAATCTTACCTTCTTCAATCAACCTTATTTAAAAAATAAGCTAAGTCCCGGATATACCTTTTATTTTCGAGGAGTGCCCCAGGCAAAAGGCACCGAGCTTGTTATGGAGCAGCCGACTATCTATACCGCGGCGGAGTTAGAAAAGCTTCGCAATGCAATTTGGCCTAAATATTCGTTGACGAAGGGGCTTACTAATAAGCTGGTAACTGCCAGCGTAGAGAAGGCTTTGGTAGAAGTAGATTTAAGTGAGGAATGTTTACCGGATTATGTTTTAAAAGAATATCAACTTTGTAACAGAGAACAAGCTTACAGGGGAATCCATTTTCCAATAGATTTTGAACAGGTGGTAGAGGCAAGACGCAGACTGGTTTTTGAAGAACTTTTTATGTTTGTGTATATGATTCGCAGGGAAAAAGGCTATGCAGACAAAATTGCAAATGCATATCCGATGCGTGATACCAAGGAACTGATTACGTTTTTGAATAACCTGCCGTATCGGTTGACCAATGCACAGCTTAGGACCTGGCAGGAAATTTGCGATGATTTGTCATCCCTATATAGCATGAACCGTCTAATTCAAGGTGACGTAGGCAGTGGCAAAACCATTCTTGCCTTGCTAGCACTTTTAAAAACCGTGACAAACGGCTATCAGGGCGCGTTAATGGCGCCTACAGAGGTCCTTGCACGTCAGCATATGGAAAGCTTTGGAGAACTGATAGAACGGCATAATCTGCCATTTAAACCTGTATTACTGGTGGGTTCCATGACCGCTAAGCAAAAACGCGAAGCCTATTTAAAATTAGAAAGCGGAGAAGCCAATCTGGCAATTGGTACCCATGCAGTCATTCAGGAAAAAGTAGTATTTAAAAAGCTTGCGCTTGTCATTACCGACGAACAGCATCGTTTTGGAGTAAGACAGAGAGAAGCATTAGCCGGTAAGGGGGCCTATCCACACGTGCTGGTAATGAGTGCGACTCCGATTCCTCGAAGCCTGGCAATTATATTATATGGTGACATGCATTTATCCGTGGTTGATGAGCTTCCGGCCAATCGACTGCCTAGAAAAAACTGCGTCGTAGGGACAAATTATCGTCCAACCGCATACAAATTTATTCAAAAACAAGTGGAGGCAGGACATCAGGCATATGTTATTTGCCCTATGGTAGAAGCAAGCGAGGACGAAGACAGCAAACTGGAAAATGTAATAGACTATACCGAAAAATTAAAAGAATACTTACCGGACTCTATTCGCGTAGCATATTTACACGGTAAAATGCGACCTTCAGAAAAAAATAACATTATGGAAGCCTTTAGCCGCCATGAAATAGACGTCCTGGTGTCTACTACCGTAATAGAAGTCGGCATCAATGTGCCAAATGCTACCGTAATGATGGTAGAAAATGCAGAACGCTTTGGCATATCCGGCCTCCACCTGCTAAGAGGACGCGAGGGCCGAGGCAGTGCACAAAGTTATTGCATCTTTGTATCCTCCAATGATGACCCAAAAACTATGGAACGACTGGAAATTTTAAATAAATCCAATGA
>JAZQUB010000013.1:0-33296 GCA_045631045.1 Lachnospiraceae bacterium | reverse complement strand
TACTAAATTATTTATTACACCTATGTATACCGCAGAGAACAGTATGCTGGTACTGGCTACAGAGAAGGTATCTACTACATCAGATTTAGCTTTGGGGCAGCAATTGACCAATGATTACAATGTATTGATTACCAGCAGACCAGTTTTAGATGAGGTCATCAAAGAGTTAGAATTGGATATGAGCTATGCGGCATTGAAGAACTCTATTAGTATTTCTAAACCAAATGATGCTCGTATTTTGGTGATTCAAGTGAAACATGCGGATCCTCAGCTTGCCTATGACATTGTTCGGGCAGTGTCGGATGAAGCTTCTAAATTTATTGCAGACATGATGGAAGTAAAGCGTCCAAAGATTATTGATCCTGGCGTAGTGCCAACAGAAAAGACAAGTCCAAGCACGATAAAGAATACTATTATCGGTGCATTTTTGGGTGCATTTCTGGTAGGTGGTATTGTAGTTTTGCAGGCGGTACTTGATGATACCATTAAGTCTGAGGAGGACATAGAGAAATATTTGGGCGTGTCTACCTTGAGCTGTGTTCCGGATCGTAAGGACTATATAGACCAGCGGAATAAGAAGAAAAAGTCTATGCTGGATAAGTTTAAGGAAAATTCTTTAACGAAGAAAAAGCAGGAGGGGAAGTAAATGGAACAGATGGTAAAAATGAATGATCCGCGTAAAACGGATTTTATGTATGAGGAAGCCATTAAAACGCTTCGTACCAATATTCAGTTTGCAGGAAGAAATGTGAAGTGTATTCTCGTTACCAGTTGTTTCCCGAACGAAGGAAAAAGTGATATTGCTTTTCAACTTGCTAAGGAAATAGGCAATATCGGTAAAAGGGTTATTTTAGTGGATGCTGATATTCGCAAATCCACCTTTGTCAGCAGATATCGTATTGGGAGACCGGTAAAGGGTTTATCTCATTATTTGTGTGGTACTTTGGAGGCGGATGGAATTTGTTATCAGACCAATTATGATAATGTAGATATTATTTTTGCGGGGTCTATGGTACCAAATCCTTCTGAATTGTTGGAGGAACCGGCATTAGCAGAACTGATTCAGCATTTAAGAGAGCAATATGACTATATCCTGATTGATACTCCACCAATTGCAGACATGGCAGATGCAGCTATCGTGGCTAAGTGGTGTGACGGAGCAATCATGATAATTGAGGATCGTCGTGTAAGCTATCGCATTGCACAGAAGGCAAAGAAAAAAATAGTTCAGACCGGCTGTAAGTTTTTAGGAGCGGTATTAAATAAGGTTGACATGAAAAAGGAACGCTATTATGGCAAAAATGGTAGCTATGGTAGTTATTACGGCACAAGAGCGGTAGAGTAGGCTTGATGCCTTTTTCGAGGAGAAGGCGGAGTGTAGTGGCTCAGAAAAATACATATCGAGTTGAATAATAATTTATAAAGGTGATATAATCACATATATCTTTAATATACTAAGTTATGGACGGTTATATGAAGGGTTTTTTGATTATATTTGGTATTATTGTTGTTATTTTACTGACGTTTGTTATAGTTTGTTGCATTTATGCAAGTTCTGCTGCAGACGATTATATGGAGAAGATTACAAAAGAATTTGGCGATGATTCAGAAAAGGTTCATCGTGAAGAGGAATAATACTATTTCGTCAGGAAATTAGTCAGAGGAAAGGAACATTTATATGAAACGTGAACAAATTTCAGACGAATTTAAATGGGATATGTCAGCCATCTATCCTTCTTTGGAGGCTTGGGAGGCGGACTATGCAAAGGCTGCAGGCAGTGTAGAATTGATTAAGAGTTTTCAGGGTACATTGGGGGAATCTGCAGAGCGTCTTTATGAAATGCAGAAGTGTTATGATGAGATTAATTTAATCGTAGAGAAGCTGCATGTGTATGCAAATCAGCATATGCATGAAAATACGGCTGATGCTTTTTATCAGGGCCTGGTTGGTCGTGTGCAGGTATTGGCTGTGCAGTTAATGGAGGCTTCTTCTTACATTGAGCCCGAAATCCTTGCAATTCCGGAGGATACGTTTAAAGAGATGCTTGGGTCAGAGGTGTTGGCAAAGTATCACACATATTTTTCAAGATTGCTTCGCAAGAAAGCGCATGTGCTTTCCGGTGAAATGGAGGAGCTTTTAGCAGGCGCAAGCGAGGTTGGTGAAGGTGCCAGAGACATCTTTATGATGTTTAACAATGCAGATATTAAGTTCCCTACGATTATCGGTGAGGACGGCGAGCCTGTGGAAATTACTCATGGCAAGTATGTTAGCTTATTGGAAAGTCAGGACAGAAGCGTAAGAGAGGCTGCCTTTAAGGGGCTTTACGAGACATATGGTAAGTTTATCAATACCCTTTCTGCTGTGTATCGTTCCAATGTAAAGCAGGCTTGTTTCTTTGCAAAGGCCAGAAAGTATTCTTCTTCTTTGGAAGCAGCCTTGGAGGGAAGTGCGATTCCTACAAGTGTATATGATAATTTAATTGAAACTGTTCACAAGCATTTACCGGCAATGCACAAATATGTATCTGTAAGAAAGAAAAAGCTGGGCGTGGATGAGCTTCATATGTATGATGTTTATGTGCCATTACTTGCAGAAATGGACAAGAAAATTCCTTATGAAGAGGCAAAAGAAATTGTTTTGGAAGGATTACAGCCACTTGGACAGGATTATATTGACCTTTTGAAGGAAGGCTTTACAAACAGATGGATTGATGTGTATGAGAACGAAGGTAAGCGTAGTGGTGCCTACTCCTGGGGTGCATATGGTTCCCATCCATATGTTTTGTTAAATTACAACGATACCTTGGACAATGTATTTACCCTTGCACATGAAATGGGACATGCCCTTCATTCTTATCATTCTGACGAAGCACAGGATTATATTTATGCAGGCTACAAGATTTTTGTGGCAGAAGTAGCATCCACCTGTAATGAGGCACTTCTCATCCATCATTTATTAAAGAAATCCAAGGATGATACGGAAAGAGCGTACCTGCTCAACCATTTCTTAGAGCAGTTTAGGGGAACCGTATTCCGTCAGACGATGTTCGCAGAGTTTGAAAAAATTGCTCACGCAAAAGCAGAAGCAGGCGAAACACTGACTTCAGAAGTGCTTTGTGATATTTACTACAACTTAAACAAGCAGTATTTCGGTGAAGACATGGTAGTAGATAAGGAAATTGCTCTGGAATGGGCAAGAATTCCTCATTTCTACACACCATTCTATGTATATCAATATGCAACCGGATTTTCTGCTGCTATTGCAATCAGCACCAAGATTTTAAATGGCGAACCGGGCATCGTTGAAAAATATAAAAAGTTCTTAAGCGGCGGTTCTTCTTTGGATTGCATCGATTTGCTCAAGCTTTGCGATGTGGATATGACCCAGAAAGAACCGGTAGAAGAGGCACTCAAGGTGTTTGAGAGTACACTGGAAGAGTTTGCGAAGCTGGTGTAGGATAGTTATAACGTATAAACAGGCCTTGTTGTAATCAGAGCGTTACAACAAGGCCGAATTTATTATTTCTTATAAAATTCCTGAATCTTATCCAGTCTGGCAGTCATATTTAAAAGCAGTGCATCCAGAATGGTAATGGCGGTCATGGATTCCATAACAACCACGGCGCGAGGCACGATAATCGGGTCGTGGCGGCCTTTAATCTGGATTTCAATGTCTTCGTGAGAGCGGTTTATAGTCTGCTGTGGGCTGAAAATAGATGGAGTTGGCTTTACATAGGCGCGGATAATTATATCATCCCCGTCGCTCATGCCCCCAAGGATACCGCCTGCGTGATTGGTTCTCTTGGAAATGATGTCATCATCCATGTAGAAAGCATCGTTATTCTCAGAGCCATATTGGGAAGCAACCTTCACACCATCCCCGATTTCCACAGCTTTTACCGCACCGATACTCATGATTGCTTTGGCAAGATTTGCGTCTAATTTTTCAAAAACGGTGTCACCAAGTCCAACCGGAAGACCGGTCACTTTACATTCCATGATACCGCCTACAGAGTCGCAGTTAGCACGTGCGATTTGCAAATATTCCATAGCTTTGGCGTTTGCGTCTATGTCCGGCATAGCGGTAGGAAGCGTCAGAATATTGTCACGTTCAAATTTATCATAGTCAATAGAAATTTTCCCAATTGCAGTAGTGTAAGCAAAGACATCAATGCCCATAGATTTTAAAATCTTGGAAGCAATGGCACCTGCTGCTACGCGTCCAATTGTCTCGCGACCGGAGGAGCGTCCGCCGCCTCTATAATCACGAAAACCATATTTTTCATCAAAGGTATAGTCTGCATGTCCCGGACGATAGTAGGACGCAATTTCAGAGTAATCGCCGCTTTTTTGAGAGGTATTATGAACTACCATGGAAATAGGGGTTCCCGTGGTACGTCCTTCAAATACACCGGATAAAATTTCTACCTGGTCTGCCTCCACACGTGGGGTAGAAATACTGGTTTGCCCGGGCTTGCGGCGGTCTAAAAATACCTGAATATCGGATTCAGAGAGCGTAAGCCCTGCCGGAACACCGTCAACGACTACTCCTAATGCCTTGCCATGGGATTCTCCCCATGTGGTAATACGAAATATATTTCCAAAAGAACTTCCAGCCATATTGGTTCTTCCTCCTTATCGATAGTAAGATTAGATAATTATATTTAATATATAATAATTAAAAAGTAAGTGCAAGTTTCATTTTACAAAAAGTGGGTTATATGGTAAATTAAATGTAGTTTTTCTTTAAAATATTTGAAGAGGAGATTTTATGAGCAAACATTATGAAATTTTAAAAACGGAAGGTCGCGCGAAGCGTGCCGTATTTCATACCGTGCATGGTGATATCCAGACCCCTGTTTTTATGAATGTAGGTACTGCGGCTGCAATCAAGGGTGCGGTAGCAACTTCGGATTTAGAGCAGATTAAGTGTCAGGTGGAATTATCCAATACCTATCATCTGCATGTTCGCCCAGGCGACCAGGTAGTTAAAAAGATGGGTGGTTTACACAAGTTTATGTCTTGGGACAAGCCTATTTTAACGGATTCCGGCGGTTTTCAGGTGTTTTCTCTTGCAGGACTTCGCAAGATTAAAGAAGAGGGCGTATATTTTAATTCTCATGTAGATGGCCGCAAGATTTTTATGGGTCCGGAAGAGAGTATGCAGATTCAGTCCAATCTGGCATCTACCATTGCCATGGCTTTTGATGAATGCCCGAATGCCAAAGCGGACCGTAAATATGTACAGGATAGCGTGGAGCGCACTACCCGCTGGCTGGAACGTTGCCGTGTGGAAATGGCGCGTCTGAACAGCTTGGAAGATACCATTAACAAAAATCAGATGTTATTTGGTATTAATCAGGGCGCTATATTTGATGATATTCGTATAGAACATGCCAAGATTATCAGTGAAATGGATTTGGATGGTTATGCACTGGGCGGTCTTGCTGTGGGTGAGAGCCACGAGGAAATGTATCATGTTATCGAAGAGACTGTGCCATATCTGCCAAAGGAGAAGCCAACTTACCTTATGGGTGTAGGCACGCCGGCTAATATTTTAGAAGCGGTAGACCGAGGTGTGGATTTCTTTGACTGCGTATATCCTAGCCGTAACGGCCGTCATGGTCATGTGTACACTAATTTTGGCAAAATTAATTTATTTAATGCCAAGTACGAATTGGATGACAGACCGATTGAGCCTGGCTGTCAGTGTCCTGCGTGTCAGCGTTATTCCAGAGCTTACATTCGTCATTTATTAAAAGCAAAGGAAATGCTTGGTATGCGTTTGTGTGTACTTCACAATTTATATTTCTACAACACCATGATGGAAGAAATCCGTGCAGCGCTGGATGCAGGTGAGTTTGCGGCGTATAAGGCTCGTAAATTAGAGGGTCTTGCACGTGGCGGCATTATGGATTAATTAAAAAAGTATAAAACTTTCACTTTTTTATCGAAAAAGCTTGCGAGTGTGAAAGGAAATGTGTATATTTAATTTATGTGTGTAAAGTCTTACTACTTGGCTTTACCGGAGATTTAGGAGGAAAATCATGGGTATTTTATTAACAGCAGAGCAGGGCAGCATGGCAGGAAGCCTTATTTCTATGGTTGCAATGTATGCTATCATCATCGGTGCAATGTATTTCATCTTCTTAAGACCACAGAAGAAGGAACAGAAGAGATTACAGGCAATGATTGCTGCAGTTGAAATTGGTGACTACGTATTAACAAACAGCGGTTTCTACGGTACTATCATCGACGTTACAGACGATACCGTTATCGTGGAATTCGGTAACAACAAAAACTGCCGTATCCCAATGCAGAAAACTGCAATTGCTCAGATTGAAAAAGCTGACGCAGAATAATAGGAACGACGAAAGGACCTTGCACGCGCAAGGTTCTTTTTTTGCACATTAAAATACATCAATTTTACCTCTTAATATATATCAACTTGAAAAATTTAGCGAATTAGAGTATTATAGGATAAATAGCCTTTTTTAGGCGATTAGAAAAGAGGTACTTGATATGGTTTTAAATATTACATGTATTCCGGGCGATGGCATTGGTCCTGAAATTGTCACAGAGGCCAAAAAGGTTTTACATAAGGTGGCAGAGAAGTACGGGCATGAGATGAAGTTTGAAGATATTCTCATGGGTGGTGCTTCTATAGACGTGCATGGTGTGCCGCTTACGGACGAGGCGATAGCAAAGGCCAAAGCAGCAGATGCCGTGCTTATGGGTTCTATCGGCGGTGATACCACTACATCTCCTTGGTATAAGCTCGCTCCACAGTTAAGACCGGAGGCAGGGCTTTTAGCGCTTCGTAAGGCATTGAACTTGTTTGCGAATTTACGTCCGGCAGTGTTATATAAGGAATTAGCGGGAGCTTGTCCTTTGAAGGAAGAAATCAGCAGCAAAGGCTTTGACATTATGATTATGCGTGAATTGACCGGCGGTCTTTATTTTGGTACACATCAGACCGTGGAAGAAAACGGCATTCGCAAGGCTACTGATATTTTGAATTATGATGAAACGGAAATTCGTCGTATTGCCATTAAGGCATTTGAGTCTGCCATGAAGCGTGGCAAGAAGGTGACCAGCGTGGATAAGGCCAATGTACTGGATTCTTCCAGACTTTGGAGAAAGGTTGTGGAAGAAGTTGCGGTAAACTATCCGGAAGTAAAGTTAGAGCATATGCTTGTGGATAACTGTGCCATGCAATTAGTAAAAGACCCGGCACAGTTTGATGTCATTCTTACCGAGAATATGTTTGGTGATATTTTGTCTGATGAAGCAAGTATGGTAACCGGCTCCATCGGTATGCTTGCCAGTGCATCCTTAAATGACACCAAATTTGGTTTGTATGAGCCAAGTCATGGCTCTGCACCGGATATTGCAGGCAAAGACATTGCGAATCCGATAGCGACCATTTTAAGCGCTTCTATGATGCTTCGTTACAGCTTTGATTTGGATAAGGAAGCAGATGCTATAGATGCAGCCGTAATGAAGGTGTTAGAAGATGGTTATAGAACTGGGGATATTATGTCAGAAGGTTGTGTGAAGGTTGGCTGTAAGGCAATGGGTGACTTGATTGCGGAGAGAATTGCTTAAGGGGTGACAAGATGGACGATATAACAACTACTCAAAAAGCATTTTCTAAAATCGGATGGATATATACCATATTTAGTGCTGCAGTCACGTTGCTTCAGTTGGTTATCGTCAATGTAGTTCATTTGGTTAATCCGGAAGCACTTACTATAGAAGTACAAATGCTGTTATCTACCGGAATTTTATATGTGCTTGGTATGCTGATTCTTCCTATTGGATTTCAAAAAGCCAAGGTACCGATTAGCGTCCCGGAGAAAAAGCATATGACCATAGGTGCTTTTTTCAAAGCATTATTTATGAGTTATTCGCTCTTGATTATTACCAATTTAATTGGTACACTGATAACGACCATGATTGGTATACTGAAAGGTTCACCGATTATCAATCCGGTGGAGGAAATTGCTTTAAATATGGACCTTCCTTTGCTGATTTTATTTACGGTAATAGGAGCGCCTATATTTGAAGAATTATTTTTCCGTAAGTTTTTAGTGGATAGAACAGCGCAATATGGAGAAGGGGTATCCGTAGTGATTTCCGGCTTTATGTTTGGAATGTTTCATGGGAATTTGAGCCAGTTTCCATATGCCTTTGCATTAGGTGCATTTTTTGCATATATCTACATTCGAACCGGTAAGATTGGTTATACCATTCTAATGCATGCAGTTATCAATTTTGTTGGCTCTATTGTAGGCAGTCTGATTTTAAAATATATCGACTTAAGTGTATATGAAGGAATTTTAAGCAGTACCTCAATAGAAGAAATAATTGCAGCGCTTACCATGGAAAACATGACCGGAGTATTTATATTATTAGTCTATGAAATGGTGATTATGACCTTTGTGGTTATCGGTATTATTTTGTGGATTTTAGAATTTAAGAAGTTTTTCTTTAAACCGGCAGAGCAGGATATTCCAAAGGGTCGTTGCTTTGAAGCAAGTATTTGCAATAAGGGAATGCTTGTGTATATCGGTTTTTGGTTGATTATGATTATTATTGCATCTATATAACAAAAGATGGAGGAGATACATTATGAGAAGTGACAGTATTAAAACAGGTGCGCAGCAGGCACCACACAGAAGTTTATTAAATGCATTAGGTTATACAGAGGAGGAGAGAAGACGTCCCATGATTGGTATCGTCAGCTCCTACAATGAGATTGTACCAGGTCATATGAATCTGGACAAGATTGTTGATGCGGTTAAGATGGGTGTTGCCATGGCCGGTGGTACACCGGTGGTGTTCCCTGCTATTGCAGTTTGTGATGGGATTGCTATGGGCCATGTTGGTATGAAGTATTCTCTCGTTACCAGAGATTTAATTGCTGACTCTACCGAATGTATGGCAATGGCACATGGGTTTGATGGTTTGGTTTGTGTTCCAAACTGTGACAAGAATGGACCGGGCTTACTGATGGCTGCTGCCAGATTAAATATTCCTACGATTTTTGTATCCGGCGGTCCAATGCTTGCAGGTCGTGTTAAAGGCGAAAAGAGAAGTCTTTCTTCCATGTTTGAAGCAGTAGGCGCGCATGCAGCAGGCAAAATGACTTACGAGGATTTATGTGAATTCGAAGAAAAGGTTTGTCCTACCTGTGGTTCCTGCTCTGGTATGTATACTGCAAACTCTATGAACTGTCTGACAGAAGCACTTGGTATGGGTCTAAAAGGTAACGGTACCATTCCTGCAGTTTATTCTGAGCGTATTCGTCTGGCAAAGCATGCCGGCATGAAGATTATGGAATTAGTGGAAAAGGACATTAAGCCTCGTGATATTATGACCGAAAAGGCATTTATGAATGCACTTACCGTAGATATGGCACTTGGTTGTTCTACAAACTCCATGCTTCATTTACCAGCTATTGCACACGAAGCAGGTGTGGAGTTAAATTTAGACATTGCAAATGAGCTCTCTGCAAAGACACCAAACCTTTGTCATTTGGCACCGGCTGGTCCTACCTACATGGAAGATTTAAACGAAGCCGGCGGCGTATATGCGGTTATGAAAGAGCTTACCAAGCTTGGTTTATTACATACAGACTTACTTACCTGCACAGGCAAGACCATTGCAGAGAACATTGAGCATGCTTATAACTTGAATCCGGAAGTTATCAGACCTGTTGAAAATCCATATTCCACAACCGGTGGTATTGCGGTATTAAAAGGTAATATTGCTCCGGACGGCGGCGTGGTTAAGCGTAGTGCAGTAGTTCCGGAAATGATGGTTCATACCGGTCCTGCCAGAGTATTTGACTGTGAAGAAGATGCCATTGATGCCATCAAGGGCGGCAAAATTGTTGCAGGCGATGTAGTGGTTATTCGTTATGAAGGTCCTAAGGGTGGTCCGGGTATGAGAGAAATGTTAAACCCGACTTCCGCTATTGCCGGTATGGGACTTGGAAGCAGTGTAGCGCTTATTACCGACGGTCGTTTCTCCGGTGCAAGCCGTGGTGCATCCATCGGTCATGTTTCTCCGGAAGCAGCGGTAGGTGGTCCGATTGCTTTTATTGAGGAAGGCGATTTGATTTGTGTAGATATTCCTGCAAATACCTTAAATGTGCTTATTTCTGATGAGGAAATGGAAGAGCGTCGCAAGAACTTTGTTCCAAAGCCGGAAAAAGAAGTAACAGGATATTTAAAGAGATATCGTTCTTTGGTTACCAGTGGTAATAAAGGTGCGATTTTAGAAGTAAAATAAGAAAAGCAAGAGGTTTTATATATGCAGTTAAATGGTTCACAGATTATTGTAGAATGCTTAAAGGAGCATGGCGTAGATACCATTTTCGGTTATCCGGGTGGATGTATTTTGAATGTGTACGACGAGCTTTATAAGCATCCGGAAATAAAACATATTTTGACAAGCCATGAGCAGGGCGCAAGCCATGCAGCGGATGGTTATGCAAGAGCTACTGGTAAGGTTGGTGTATGTATGGCGACCTCCGGTCCCGGTGCTACCAATTTAGTTACCGGTATTGCTACCGCATACATGGATTCTATTCCAATGGTCGCCATTACGTGTAATGTAGGCGTAAATTTACTTGGCAAAGATTCTTTCCAGGAAGTGGATATTGCAGGTATTACCGTACCGATTACCAAGCACAGCTATATTGTAAAGGATATCAACAATTTAGCTGATACGCTTCGCAAAGCATTCTATATTGCGAAAAACGGAAGACCGGGGCCTGTTCTTGTAGACATTACCAAGGACGTGACCGCTGCTATGTGCGAATATGAATACAAAGAGCCTTTGAAGGTGACTCGTAAAGCAGCTTATACCAAAGAGCAGATAAACAATGCATTAGAGATTATGAAAGCATCCAAGAAGCCGTTCGTTTTAGTGGGTGGTGGTGCGATTTTATCCGAAGCAAGCGAAGAAGTACGTGAATTTATTCAATTACTGGATGCTCCTGTATGTGATACTTTAATGGGCAAAGGTGCGGTAGACGGACATATGGAAGACTACACCGGCATGATTGGTATGCATGGTACCAAGGCCTCTAATTTAGGGGTAAGTGCCTGCGATTGTTTAGTTGTATTAGGAGCACGTTTTTCTGATCGAATTGTAGGTAATCCAAAGAATTTTGCTAAAAATGCAAAAATAATTCACATCGATGTGGATGCAGCAGAAATAAATAAAAACATGAAAGCATATGCTTCAGTAGTAGGTGATTTAAAGCTTGTGTTAACCGATTTGATTGCAGGCTTGGAACAGCAGGAACACGCAGAGTGGAAAGCCTACGTAAAAGAATTAAAGGAAAAATATCCTTTAAAATACGATAAGAGTGTTTTAAGCTGTCCATATGTAATGGAAGTGATTGACAAGGTTACAGAAGGCAATGCGGTAATTACAACAGATGTTGGCCAGCACCAGATGTGGGCTGCACAGTATTATACATATTCTAAGCCACGTACCTTCCTTTCCAGCGGTGGTTTGGGTACTATGGGCTATGGTCTTGGTGCATGTATTGGTGCCAAGATGGGTCAGCCGGAGAAGCTCTGCATCAATATCGCCGGAGACGGTTGCTTCCGTATGAATATGAATGAGCTTGCAACTGCCAGCAGATATGGTATTCCGATAATTCAGGTTGTTATCAACAATCATGTTTTGGGAATGGTTAGGCAGTGGCAGACCTTATTTTACGGACAGCGTTACAGCCAGACGGTATTAGAGGATAAGGTTGATTTTGTAAAGGTTGCAGAGGGCTTAGGCTGTGAAGCAATTCGAGTTACTACCTGCGAAGAGGTTGAGCCTGCAATCCGCAAGGCAATTTCTTTAAATGCACCTGTATTAATTGAATGCGTCATTCCAAAAGATGATAAAGTATTTCCAATGGTTCCTGCCGGTGCAGCAATCAGCGAAGTATTTGATGGTGACGATTTAGCAAGGAAAAATGCAAAATAATTTTTAAGGTTGTTATCATGAACAAAAAATTTCCGAAATGGATACTATTTTTGGCGATACCCTGTGTCCTTGCGGCGACAGGGTATTTCGCTTTAATGCAATATTATAAAGTGAATATTCCCTATGGTACCTGGGTAAATGACATGTATTGCACCGGGTTTACGTATGATGAAGTAGCAGAGCAGTTGCTGATGTCAGATAACACAGTAGTAAAAATAGAAGTTACAGATTGTCATGGCAAGGTACATGTAATACTTCCGGAAAAGGACTTGTATACGGTGTCTTATGAAGAAGCGTTGAAAGAAGCAATTTCAGCCTTTGGAGCCGTAGGATTGTTTACAGAAAAAAGTGTATATGTAGAGCCTGTAATTACCGTTGATATGGTAAAATGGGAACAATATGCTGAGAGCCTGGATATATTTAAGGCAGAAAATCAGGTTACTGCATCCCGCATGAAGATTGTAGAAACGGACACCGGTTTTGAATTGCATGATGCATTGGAGCATATTTTGGAGAAGGAAAAGGCATTGCAGGTTATTGCAGAAGCCATGGAACAAGGTGTTGATGAACTTTCGTTAGTTGAGAAGGGATGCTATTATACTCCGGATTATGACGAAGCAGATAAGGCTGTAATTGCGGAATTTGAGGCTTTGCAGGCTTTTTGCAGTAAAATAAATATGCCGCTGACCATTCAGGGAGAAACGGCTTATAACGTGGATTCGTCCGTTCTAAAGGGATGGATTTTAAAAGACAAGGATGGAACCTATGCATATGGCAAAGGCGGAGTGCTTCTTTTGGATGAAGCAAAAGTTAAAGCGTATGCTCAGACTATTTCCAATGAAGTGACTACATACTGGGGGAAACCATGGCAGTTTGTAGCTCACGACGGTGAGACCATCGAAGTAGAAGCCGGAAATTATGGCAGAAAATTAAAAACAAATAATCTTTCTACTGCGCTTATAAATGCGTTTAATACAGGAAATTCGACGGTATATGAATTGGAGTTTACTTTTTATCCGGAAGGTGCAAAAGAAGTGGAATATGGTGCAGGATATGGGGATTCCTATGTAGAAGTGGATATCAAAGGACAGCACGTTTATGTATATATTGATGGTGAACTTGTACTGGATAGTCCATGTGTAAGCGGAGATGTGCTTAAGAATAGACTGACACCAACCGGAGTATTTTACATAGAATATAAACAGAGAAATCGTACCCTTCGTGGCGAAGATTATGCCACACCGGTAAGCTATTGGATGCATTTTTATAATCATTGTGGTTTCCACGATGCTAACTGGCGCAGAAAGTTTGGAGAAGACATCTACATAAACGACGGTTCTCATGGGTGTGTAAACATGCCGCCTGCAAAAGCCAAGGAAATGTATGGAATCGTTTATAGTGGAATGCCTGTTATTGTATATTAACACTTTAATTTGATAATTTGTCGAAGTATTTTGTTGACTTATGGGAAAAAAGGGCGTATATTAAGTTTAATTACCAAGTGTAATTGAAAGAGGAGGTATTGAAAAATGGCTAGAGTTTACAATTTTTCAGCAGGTCCTGCTGTTTTACCTGAGGAAGTATTAAAAGAAGCAGCAGCCGAAATGTTAGATTACAAGGGAAGCGGCATGTCCGTAATGGAAATGAGCCATCGTTCGAAAGTGTATGACAATATCATCAAAGAAGCAGAGGCGGATTTACGTGATTTAATGAATATCCCTGACAACTACAAAGTGTTGTTCTTACAGGGTGGCGCAAGCCAGCAGTTTGCCATGATTCCTATGAACCTTATGAAGAATGGTGTGGCAGATTACATCGTTACCGGTCAGTGGGCAAAGAAAGCATATCAGGAAGCAGCTATGTATGGCAAGGCTAATAAGATTGCATCCAGTGAAGACAAAACATTCTCTTACATACCGGATTGCTCTGATTTACCGATTTCTGAAGATGCAGACTATGTATATATTTGTGAAAATAATACCATTTATGGTACAAAATTCAAAACCTTACCAAACACTAAGGGCAAAGTTTTAGTTTCTGACGTATCCAGCTGTTTCTTGTCTGAACCTGTGGATGTTACCAAGTACGGTGTGATTTACGGCGGCGTTCAGAAAAACATCGGTCCTGCTGGTGTTGTTATCGTTATTATTCGTGAAGATTTAATTTCCGAGGATGTACTGCCGGGTACACCGACTATGCTTCGTTACAAGACACATGCAGATAATGATTCTTTATACAATACACCACCTTGCTACGGTATTTATATTTGCGGCAAAGTATTTAAGTGGATTAAAGCTATGGGTGGTCTGGAAGCTATGAAAGAGCTGAACGAGAAGAAAGCAGCTATTTTATATGACTTCTTAGATAATTCCAAATTATTCAAGGGTACTGTTCGTAAAGAAGACCGTTCTTTAATGAATGTTCCGTTCGTAACAGGTGATGCAGACTTAGATGCAAAGTTTGTAAAAGAAGCAAAAGCGGCAGGCTTTGAAAACTTAAAGGGTCACCGCAGCGTTGGCGGTATGAGAGCAAGTATTTATAATGCAATGCCAATGGAAGGCGTAGAAGCATTGGTTGCTTTCATGAAGAAATTTGAAGAAGAAAATACAAAGTAGGTGATTGACATGTTTAAACTTCATTGCTTAAATCCAATTTCTAAAGTTGGTTTAAATAATTTGACAGCAGATTACGCCATTACAAGTGATGTAAATGAGGCACAGGGTATTTTAGTCAGAAGTGCAGCCATGCATGATATGGACTTGCCGGAAAGTTTACTTGCCGTTGCAAGAGCAGGTGCCGGTGTAAATAATATTCCTTTAGATAAATGTGCAGAAAAAGGTATTGTAGTATTTAATACTCCGGGTGCTAATGCGAACGGCGTAAAGGAACTTGTACTTGCAGGCTTGTTACTTGCAAGCCGTGATATCGTAGGCGGTATCAACTGGGTTGCAGCCAATAAAGACGATGAAAATATCGCAAAAACTGCAGAAAAAGAAAAGAAAAATTTTGCAGGCGTTGAAATTATGGGCAAGACCTTAGGTGTTATCGGTCTTGGTGCTATTGGTATCAAAGTTGCTAATGCAGCCGAAAAGCTTGGCATGAGGGTTATGGGTTACGACCCTTACATCTCTGTGGATGCTGCTTGGAACTTAAGCCGTAACGTAAAGCATGTGACGAATTTAGATGATATTTATTCACAGTGCGATTTTATTACCATTCATGTTCCGGCTCTGCCAAGTACAAAGGGTATGATTAACGCAGACGCTATCGCTAAAATGAAGGCAACCACCGTTATCTTAAACTTTGCAAGAGATATTCTTTGCGATGAAGATGCAGTGCTTGCAGCATTAGATGCCGGCAAAATCGGCAAGTATGTAACCGACTTTGCAAATCCAAAAACAGCAGGCCATGCAGGTTGTATCGTAATTCCTCATCTTGGAGCATCTACCGAGGAATCCGAAGACAACTGTGCGGTTATGGCAGTAAATGAAATGATGGATTACCTGGAAAACGGTAACATTATCAATTCTGTGAACTACCCTGCATGTAACGTGGGCGTTTGCAAGACCGTAGGTCGTGTGGCAGTATTCCACAAAAATATTGCAAACATGATTTCCCAGTTGACCGGATGCTTCGGTGAAGCAGGAATCAACATCGAGGAATTCGTAAATAAATCCCGTGGAGAAGTTGCTTACACCGTAATGGATATCGAGCAGAGCGTTGGCGAGGATATTATCAAGAAGCTGGAAAGCATTGACGGCGTGTTTAGAGCTAGAATTGTGAAATAAGTTAAATAGATTAAGGAATCTGTGTAAAAGTGCATAGGTTCCTTTTTGATTATTGATGAAATATTTTATAGGCAAAATAAATTTATCCTTTTCCAACGTCTAATATATGAAGGGAGGTGGAAAGCCTGTGAAGCATGAAGAATATGCAATGCGAATCGAGGAGATTCGAGGAAAATTATATAAAACAGCACTTTTATATTTGGGAAGCGAAGCATTGGCACTGGATGCGGTAGACGAGGCAGTGTACAAAGGTCTTTGTAATCATTGGAAGCTGCGTCAGCCGGAATATTTTACTACGTGGATGACACGCATTCTGATAAACGAATGTCATAATGAACTGCGTAGACAAAAGCGTTTTCAGCCTTTAGAGAGTATACCGGAGGAATCTATAGAGGATTACGATGCGTTGCCATTAAAAGAGGCCATACATAAACTTCCAAGGGAATTAAAGGAAGTTGTAATTTTACGATATTTTACAGGCTATACATTAGCGGAAACTGCAAAAACGTTAAACATACCGCAAGGAACGGCGGCCACCCGACAAAGGAAGGCATTGCAGTTACTAAAATTAGAGCTGGAAGAGGAGGTGTCAAAGTGAATCGCAAGTTAGAGTATCAAGAATTATTACAAGAACTGGATAAAACGGTGCCGGAATTAGAGTTTACGCTGGAAAGAGCTTATGCAAAGAAAAGGCGCCGAAATCGTATTATCAGGTCATTTGCAAGCATTGCAGCTACATTTGCCTTGTTTGTGGTATTGGTGAATTTTTGCACACCGGTTGCATATGCATGCTCTAAAGTACCATTTTTACGTGATTTGGCTGAGGCAGTGACGTTTTCACGGTCTTTGAGTGATGCGGTGGATAATGAATACGTACAGCCAATGTATTTGACGCAGACTGTAGGCGATATAACGGCTTCCGTTGAGTATTTGATTGTGGACCAGAAGCAGGTAAATGTATTTTTCAGTTTGGATTCTGAGGTTTATACAAAGCTGGGAGTGAATCCGGATGTAGTTATGGTAGATGATGCGTATTTAAAATGCTCTTATGGTTTTTCCAGTTGGGGAGAGGAAAATGGAGAGCTTAGAAGGCTGGAAATTGATTTTACAGACGAGGATGTACCGGATAAAATAAAACTTAGGCTAAAAGTATACAGTCAGTTTCCATTAAATGAGGACACAGAATCCACAGTCATTCCATATGAGAATGTAAATGATGTTTTCTTTGAAAACGATAGTAGGAATGAACCGAAAATTCTTGCGGAATTTGAGTTTATATTAGAATTTGACCCTGATTTTACCCGCAGCGGCAAAAAAGTAAGCGTAAATCAGACGATTGAGTTGGATGGACAACAAATTACGATTACCAACATAGAAATTTATCCGACTCATTTAAGAGTAAATGTTGAGGATGACAAAGAAAACACGGCATGGCTGAAGCGCTTAGATTTCTACATAGAAACCGGATTTGGCAAAAAATTTGATGCACCTTCCAATGGAGTTACTGCAACAGGAACCACAGATTCTCCGGCTATGGTCTCTTTCCGAACAGACAGCACCTGGTTTTATGATGTGAACCGGATAACGATTGTAATTACCGGTGCAGAATGGCTGAATAAGGATATGGAAAAAGTGTATGTGAACTTAAAAACCGGAGAAACCGATGCTTTGCCGGAAGGGGTAACCTTCCATTCTGCTGTAAAAGAAGAGGAAGGCTGGATTGTATCCTTTGAAGGGGGAAAGCGAAGTGATAAGGAAATTTATTCTATATTTTACGGTAAATATTTTGATATGGATGGAACAGAGCATAATATAAATTCATGGGGAACATCAACAGGAGATACCTATAAAGATGGAAAGGTTGTTACCTTTATGGAAAAATTTCCTTTGAAGGGATATTTTGAAGACGAGGTATATCTGGCACCTATTTATTCTCACGTTTGGAAGGCCAAGGAACCTGTGAAAATTTCTGTAGAATTAAATAAATAACTTAACTAACTTATAAATTTTTCATATTTTTGAGACATATTGCACCCAATTATCATCTAATAAGTGAATTCGAATTTGTCGGACAAACATTAAGAGGTATACTTCAGAAAGGAACTACTTGACCAAATGAATAAAGAAGAATTTACACAAAGAATATTAGCTGCAGAACTTTCTTTATATCGAGTTGCAAAGTCCATACTACATAACGATGATGATTGCGCAGATGCGATACAAAACGCCGTATTAAAAGCCTGGCAGAAAAGGCATGCTCTTCGAAAAAAGGAGTATTTTAAAACATGGCTGACACGGATTGTGATTCATGAGTGTTATCAGATAATAAAAGAATCACAATGCTATATTCCGATGGACGAATATCCTGGATGGGATATTTTGGCGGCGGATGGTATTCGCGAAGAGTCTGTTGTTTTTGCAGAATTGATGAAGCTGGATGAAAAATACAGGATGCCAATTGTCCTTCATGATATAGAGGGGTATTCGGTAAAGGAAATTAGTAAAATCCTGCATTTAACAGAAACCAATGTCCGAAATCGGTTGTCCAGAGGGAAAGCAGCTTTAAGAACAAAATTGGAAGGAGAGGTGTAATATGTCCATAAAAAATATTTGGAATGATGTACCGCAATCCATACATAGCAAAGTATTGGAAACGTTGGATTCCTTGGAAGATAAAAAACAAACAAGAGTGAGCATGTGCAGATTTTATAAAGCGGCTGTAGCTTGTTTAGTGATTATATGCGTGGCCGGTATAACTGCTTGTGCTGCGGAAGCGATTCATGCATATAAAGAACGGATGACAGAAATGAATAGACAGCAATTGGAAGAGTTTTATGCGATATGTTTACCGTATGAGACAATTAAATACAGTCGTCCGCTATCTAAAGAAGAAAAAGAAAGAAATACTATTTTAAAAGAAGAATATTTGACAGAGGGACGTTTCCCGAAGGGTGCAGTTAAATATTTAGAAAATGCCTCTGAATATCGCGGAAGAGAAGTCGCGTTAGATACTGCAACAGGTACGTTTTGTTTGCCAGACAGAAAATTAAAAGATGAAGAATTATTACAAATTATCGATTTTTTTAAAAAGTTGGAGTATAGTACTTATGTGCATGCTCAGGAATATTATGAAGAAGAATATCCTTGGATGAAGCGTATGCATGCTATGACCAATGAAGAAGTGGAAGAAGCATATTTGATTATGCACTCCGCAAATTTGGACGTGAGCGGTGCATTTAGCAGAAGGTTAACAGAGGAAGAAGACATTCATTATGAAGAACTGGTGCAAGCCTATGAATATGAAAACAGTGTTCCATTAGGCGAAGTAGTGGTTATACAAACGACGGAAGAGTATGTGGAAGGTACACTTGCATTTTGTGTTGAAAACAGTACCTATTATTTGCCTGAGAGAGTACTTACAGATGAGGAATTTCTTCAGATAATTGATTTGAATCATAAAGCACATTATTCCTTTTCCAAAATACTCGATGAAATTGATATGGGTTTTAGAAGCAGTCGTCCCAAAAGAGATGATGACTAATTAGAACAATAATATATTCTTGAAATACAAAACAGGAGAATCCCTTCATAGGTTCTCCTGTCTGTATGTATATATCTTATTCTTCTAACAATATTATTTTCCAAGCTCACGCATAATCTGCTCAGTCACAGCCTTTATGAGTGCTTCCTCACCGGAGCAGTCACTTACTGCTTCAGTGATGCCTGCTGCTTCCGGAATGTGGCTTCCGATAAAGTTCATCTTGGAGTAGAATTCTAAAGAGTCTACGTTGTCAAAGGCATTTTCCAGGGTGTCACCGGTAGAGAATACGCTGGTGCCTTCAAATAAAAAGCCTTTCTTGGTCTTGATGCAGTCTTTAAGTTCGGCAGAGATTTCGCCGGTGGTCTTGTTGTAGGCGCCTTTTGGAACTACGCCCAGATATACGTAATTCTCCGGGAGCACGCAGTTGTTAATCGGCACGTTTTTGATGGCATAAGCCGTTGAGAACGGCGGCTGTGCATGAATCAGTGCGCGGATAGAAGGATTCTCCTGGTACATACGGATGTGCAGCGTCACCTCAGAAGTAGGGTTGTACTTGCAGTTGTCAATTTTCTTGCCGTTTGCATCTACCTTTACAATTTTGTCAGGGGTAAGGAATACCTTTGACACGCCGCTAGGGGTGCAGAAATATTCATTATCGCTGTATTTGTAAGAGATATTGCCGTGCTTAGCGGCAACGTAGCCCTTTGCATAAAGTCTTTTTCCAATTTCGCATATAGTGCGTCTTACTTCAAATTCGGTAAGCATAATAATAGTTCCTTTCGTAAATGATTTATAATTCAAGCTGTTCACGCAGCTTCATTTCATTAATAAGACTGGCTTCGCTCTGCAAGTCCATGTATTTAATAAACATATCCTCCAAGGGAATACCAAGCTCGTCTGCAATTTCCTGAAGCTTTGGCATCAGGACACTTAACTGCTTGGAAACCTGAGTTTTCTGGGGCTCAATATCACCTAATTTTTCTTCGGCGTATTTATTAATACGCTCTAAAATTTCTATATCTTTTACTGTCATTATTTGATGCTCCTTTGATTAAACGTCAATTAAAAACCAAATTCTGTAGATATTTTATCACTTTTACCTTGTACTGGCTAGAGGTTTTTGTTAAAATATTTCTAAATAATAAATGAAGGAGAGCAACATATTATGGCAATTGTAAAACCATTTAAAGCAATCAGACCTGCTAAGGAATATGCTTCTCAGATTGCAGCACTTCCATATGATGTGTACAATCGCGAGGAATCGGTTGGTGTAGTTGCTGCCAATCCATTATCCTTTTTGGCAATTGACCGAGCAGAAACTGCATTTGATATGAGCGTAGATATTTATGCCGACTGCGTTTATGACAAAGCAAGAGAACTGATGGAATCCCGCATTGCAGAGGGATATTTTATTCAGGATGAAGCACCATGCTTTTACATTTACAGGCTTACCATGGATGGACGTAGTCAGACCGGTTTGGTAGGTCTTGCATCTATTGATGATTATCAAAATCAGGTTATCAAAAAGCACGAAAATACCCGTGCAGACAAGGAATTAGACCGCATTCGTCACGTAGACACTTGTAATGCACAGTCCGGTCCAATTTTCCTGGCATATCGTGCCAAGGAAGAAATTCGCGAAGTAGTAAATCGTGTGATGGGTGAAACACCAGTTTATGATTTTGTATCAGAGGATGGTATCGGACATCAGGTTTGGATTATTTCTGATGCAGCGGATATTGCACAGGTTAGCACTGGCTTTTCCGATATGAAGGAAATTTATATTGCAGACGGTCATCACAGATGTGCTTCTGCTGCTAAGGTTGGTTTAAAGAGAAGAGAAGCAAATCCAAATTATGACGGCACGGAAGAGTATAATTATTTCTTGTCTGTGTTTTTCCCGGATGAAGAGCTGATGATTATGGACTATAATCGTGTGGTGGATAATCTTGGCGGAATGGATGAAGCGGCCTTTTTAAAGAAAATGTCTGAGATATTTATAGTGACACCTCTTGGGGAGAAGGCGACTAAGCCGGTATTTAAAGGGCAGATTACCATGTATCTTGGCAAACAGTGGTATTTACTGGAAGTTCCGGAGCATTACTACACAGGAGACCCGGTAAGAGATTTGGATGTTTCCATTTTGCAGGAGCATGTGCTCACGCCGGTATTGCATATTGCTGACCCGAAAACCGACAAGCATATTGATTTTGTGGGTGGTATTCGCGGATTGAAAGAGCTGGAACGCAGAGTACATACCGATATGAAGGTAGCTTTTGCTATGTATCCGACGGATATTCAGGAGTTATTTTCCGTGGCCGACGCGGGGCTTTTAATGCCACCGAAATCCACCTGGTTTGAGCCAAAGCTTAGAAGTGGTTTGTTTATTCATTCTTTAAAGGAAGAGTAACAAAGATGGAATATTAAAAATAATTATTAAAAAGGAGACTAAACAATGGACGTATTAGCAACATACACATACAAAACAGCATCAGCTGATGCACTTATGGACTGGGTAGGAGTTACCCTGCTTCCTGCTGCTATTAGTTTAGTATTAAAGGTAGTAGGTATCTTTATTATCTGGTTTATTGGTGCTAAATTAATTAAATTGACACGTAAGCTTGTAAGAAAGATGTTGGAAAAAGGAAATGTAGACAAGGGAGTTATTACTTTTCTGGATAATTTCATGAAGTTTGCTTTATATGCACTTTTAATTGTGATTATTCTGGGTATTTTTCATGTGGATACTACCGGTATTGCAGCAGCTGTAGCATCTGCCGGTGTTGCAATTGGTCTGGCTTTACAGGGTTCTTTAAGTAATTTGGCTGGTGGAGTACTTATTTTATTACTTAAGCCGTTCAAAGTGGGCGATTACATTGTTGCAGGTGGTGTAGAAGGTACAGTTTCTGAAGTTCAGATGTTTGCTACAAAACTTATCACACCGGATAATCGTGTAATTGTAGTTCCAAACGGGACCTTGAGCAATGGTACGATTGTAAATGTAAGTGCAATGGATAAGCGTCGTCTGGATATTACAGCAAGTATTGCTTATACCGCTGATTTACGTACCGCAAAGAGTGTATTAATGACACTTTTGGAAGACTGTGAATATGTATTAAAAGAGGAAGTTTATGACGTGTTTGTAGGCAATCTCGGAGCAAGCAGTGTAGACTTGAATGTTCGTTTCTGGGTAAATTCCACAGATTACTGGGCTGCAAAGGCTTACATTACCGAGAATATTAAAGTAAAATTAGATGCAAACAATATCGAAATTCCATACAATAAACTGGATGTTTACGTTCAGAAATAAGAATATTTTATAATAGAAAAACCTGCGCCAATTTCATGGTGCAGGTTTTTTTAAGCTCCCGAAGGGACTCGAACCCTCGATCTATTGATTACGAATCAATTGCTCTACCAACTGAGCCACGGAAGCGAACATGTTTATTATATCAAAGTTTCTAAAAATTTCAAGTACTATTTTTCAAGATTGTGTTCTTTCCATAATCTTTTGTCTCATGCTTCGTATATCTGGTACCCATCATCTTTTTGACACATATAATAAAATAAGTAAGTGTTTGGAGTAATATATGGAGACGCCTTTTCTTTCTTTTGTTGATGTATCATATGCTTACCATAATCTGAAAGGAGAAACACAGGCGGTTAAAAATTTATCTTTTCATATAAAGGAAGGGGAATTTGTAGCAATCGTCGGTCCAAGCGGATGTGGAAAATCCACGATTTTGTCACTGATTTCCGGAATTTTTGAGCCGGAAGAAGGGGAAATTCGTTTTAAAACAAAGGAACGTCCAATGATAGGGTATATGCTGCAGCACGACCATTTGTTTCCGTGGAGAACGATTTGGTCAAATTGTATGCTGGGTTTAGAAATACAGAATGAAAAAACTCCGGAAAAAATGGAATATGCAGAATATTTGTTAAAGGAATATAATCTTTGGGATGTTCGAAATAAAAAACCGGATGAGTTGTCCGGAGGTATGCGACAGAGAGCAGCACTTATTCGGACGTTGGTACTTCACCCGGATTTATTTCTTTTGGATGAGCCGTTTAGTGCGCTGGACTTTCAGACCAGGATAGAAGTTTCGGACGATATAGCATCTATCATTCGGGAAAGCGGAAAGAGTGTAATTTTAATTACCCATGACTTACAGGAAGCCATTAGCCTGAGCGACCGCATTATAGTACTCAGTAATCGTCCTGCACACGTTATCAGGGAACTACCGATACAATTGTCTTGTGAGGAAAAAGGTGTGCTGGCGGCAAGAAGTGCATCGGAATTTAATGATTATTTTAATTTATTATGGGACGATTTAAGAGGGAAGGGGGAAAAAGTATGACCAGGCAGGAAGAATTTGTAGCCAGACATAAAAAATTTCATAGAAATATTGCATGGTCCCAAATTGGGTTGTTTTTGTTTTTTCTGGCATTTTGGGAAGCTGCTTCTTGTTTTGGCTGGATTGATAGTTTCTTTTTTTGCAGCCCTAGTATCGTGGTGACCTGTTTTGCCCGGATGCTTTTAAGAGAAGAATTATTGATACACTTGGGATATAGTTTATTAGAAATTAGCATAAGTTTTGTGTTGATTTTCCTAATATCCTTTGCAACAGCAATATTACTTTGGTATTATTTGGCTTTGTCCAGAATTTTGGAACCGTTTTTGGTTGTTTTAAATGCGCTTCCGAAGTCAGCATTGGCACCACTTTTTATTGTATGGATTGGTACAGGAAGTAAAACCATCATTGTGGCAGGTATTTCTGTAGCATTGTTTGGTAGCATTATTAGTTTATATAGTGGTTTTCGCGAGACGGACCCGGAAAAAATTTTATTAATTCAGACCCTTGGCGGTGACAAAATCGATGTGCTTACCAAGGTTGTTATTCCGGCTTCCATACCGAATATTATCAGCTTGATGAAGGTAAACATCGGTTTAGCACTTGTAGGGGTGATTATCGGAGAATTTTTTGCAGGCAGAAGAGGACTGGGATACTTAATTATTTATGGCACACAGGTATTTAAATTGGATATGGTGCTCACTTCCATTATCATTTTATGCGTGCTTGCAATGCTTTTATACAAAATAGTTCAAAGTCTGGAGCATATCTATCTAAGAAGCACCACTTTAGTGAGATAAATAATTAACTCAAAAAAGTGCAAACCAAAACTTGAAAAATGGAATAATCTGTGATAATATGTTTGGAAATGATGTTATACATTGGAGGAAGAATCCATGGCACAGTTGTGGGGCGGTAGGTTTACCAAGGAAACCGATCAGATGGTATATGATTTTAATGCATCTATATTATTTGATCAGAAATTAATAGAAGAGGACGTTACCGGAAGTAAGGCACATGTAACCATGCTTTGTAAGCAGGGAATTGTGACAGAGGAGGAAAAGACGCAGATTATAAAGGGGCTGGAGTCTATTCTGAAGGATGCTTTAGACGGTACGCTTCCTATTACAACCAAATATGAAGATGTTCATAGTTTTGTGGAAGCAAACTTGATTGATAGAATCGGAGATGCAGGCAAGAAGCTTCATACCGGAAGAAGCCGTAATGACCAGGTGGCTTTAGATATGCGTATGTATGTACGTAAGCACGTAAAAGAAACCGATGCACTGTTAAAGCAATTGCTAGAGGTTATTTTAAAGACCATGGAGGCAAATCTGGATACGTATATGCCGGGCTTTACACACTTGCAGAAGGCGCAGCCAACGACTTTGGCTCATCACTATGGAGCATATTTTGAGATGTTTAAACGTGACAGAGGTCGTATGCAGGACATTTATGAGCGTATGAATTATTGTCCTCTTGGTGCAGGTGCTTTGGCAGGTACTACCTATCCGTTAGACAGAGAATATACGGCAGAACTGTTAGGATTCTATGGTCCTACCTTAAACAGTATGGATTCCGTTTCTGACAGAGATTATGTGATTGAGTTTTTAAGTGCTCTTTCCATGATTATGATGCATTTAAGTCGTTTTTGCGAGGAGATTATTATCTGGAATTCGAATGAATACCAGTTTGTCGAAATTGATGATGCATATTCTACCGGCTCCAGCATTATGCCGCAAAAGAAAAATCCGGATATTGCAGAACTGGTTCGTGGTAAGACCGGTCGTGTATATGGTGCTTTGATGAGTATGCTTACTACCATGAAGGGACTTCCGCTTGCATACAACAAGGATATGCAGGAAGACAAGGAAATGACCTTTGATGCCATTGAAAATGTAGAAAACTGCCTGGTGTTATTTACCGGCATGTTAGCATCCATGAAGTTCCGTAAGGATGTGATGGCAAAGAGTGCTATGAACGGCTTTACCAATGCTACGGATGCGGCAGACTACTTGGTTATGAAAGGGGTTCCTTTCCGTGATGCCCATGGCATTATCGGTCGTTTGGTGTTATATTGCATTGAAAAGAATACTTGCATTGATGCGCTTAGCTTAGAAGAATTGCAGGCAATCAGTGATAAGTTCGAAACAGATATTTATGACGCAGTCAGTTTAGAAACTTGTGTTAATAAGAGACTTACGATTGGTGCACCGGGACCGGATGCCATGAAGCAGGTGCTTACATTACACAAAGCATACTTAAATGATTAAATTAGTAATATACTATTTTAATAACGTTTCCTAAAGGAAAATGAGGAGGATACTATTATGGTAAATGAAAAATTAAAAGTTGGTATTTTGGGTGCAACCGGTATGGTTGGACAGCGTTTCATCGCTTTATTAGAGAACCATCCATGGTTTGAGGTTGTGACCGTGGCTGCTTCCGGCAGAAGTGCAGGTATGTCTTACAAAGAGGCAGTAGAAGGTCGTTGGAAAATGACTACTCCGATTCCGGAAAAAGTAAAAGACCTTGTAGTTTTAGATGTTGCAGATGTAGAAGCAGTTATTAAAGATGTAGACTTTGTATTCAGTGCAGTAAGCATGTCTAAAGACGAAATCAAGGCAATTGAGGACCTTTATGCAAAGCATGAGATTCCTGTTGTATCCAATAACTCTGCTCATCGCTGGACACCGGACGTTCCAATGTGCGTGCCGGAATTAAATCCGGAACATATGCATGTTATTGAGTACCAGAGAAAGAGACTTGGTACCAAGAAGGGCTTTGTTGCAGTTAAGCCAAACTGCTCCATACAGTCTTATGCACCTGTTTTAACCGCTTGGAAAGAGTTTGAGCCATATGAAGTAGTTGCTACTACATATCAGGCAATCTCCGGTGCAGGTAAGACCTTCAATGAATGGCCTGAAATGGTAGAAAATATCATTCCTTACATTGGCGGTGAAGAAGAAAAGTCTGAAAAAGAGCCTTTAAGAATCTGGGGTACTATTGAAGATGGCGTAATTAAGCCTGCTACCAGCCCTGTAATTACCTGCCAGTGTATCCGTGTACCTGTATTAAACGGTCACACAGCAGCTGTATTTGTAAAATTTAAAAAGAAACCAACCAAAGAGCAGTTAATTGAGAAGATTGTAAACTTCAAGGGCGTTCCTCAGGAGTTAGAGCTTCCAAGTGCTCCAAAGCAGTTTATTCAGTATTTAGAAGAAGACAACAGACCACAGGTTACATTAGATGTAGACTACGAAAATGGTATGGGTGTAAGTGTTGGACGTATTCGTGAAGACAATGTATATGACTTCAAGTTTATCGGTTTATCCCACAACACCGTTCGTGGTGCTGCAGGTGGTGCTGTGCTTTGTGCAGAATTATTAACCGCTCAGGGTTATATCACTAAGAAATAGGAAATATAATGTTAAAACGTGTATTTATAGCAGAAAAACCAAGTGTAGCCAGGGAATTTGCCAAGGCTTTAAAAGAGAATATGGTACAAAAAAATGGCTATCTGGAAGGGGAAGCTTCCATCGTGACATGGTGTGTAGGACATTTAGTCACGATGAGCTACCCCGAAAGCTATGATACCAAATATAAGCGCTGGTCCTTAGACACCATTCCATTTATACCGGATACCTTTTTGTATCAGGTAATTGATGCGGTGAAGGACCAGTTTAAAATTGTATCTGGTATTCTAAATCGTAAGGATGTGGATACCATTTATGTATGTACGGACTCCGGACGAGAAGGTGAATACATTTATCGTCTGGTAGAGCAGATGGCAGGCGTTAAGGATAAGCAACGTAAACGTGTCTGGATTGATTCCCAGACGGAAGAGGAGATTTTGCGAGGCATCCGTGAAGCAAAGGATTTAAGTGAGTATGATGCTTTAAGCGATGCGGCATATTTGCGCGCCAAGGAAGACTATTTGATGGGTATCAATTTTTCCAGAGTTTTGACCTTGAAGTATGGCAATGCCATTAAGCAGTATCTTGGTGTGGAACGTGGTGTAGTCAGCGTGGGACGCGTTATGACCTGTGTGCTTGGCATGGTAGTCAATCGTGAACGTGAAATCCGTAATTTTCAAAAGACCAGCTTTTATCGCCTTGTTGCCGCTTTTTCTGTAGGAGAGAAGGCTTTAGATGGTGAGTGGCGTGTGACGGAAGTTAGCCGTTATTATAATTCTCCCAAACTTTATAACGAAAAAGGCTTAAAAGAAGAAAAAGAAGCTGTAACATTCCGCGAGGAATTGCTTCGTGAAGCCGAGGGTAAATTAATTTTGGTGGACAAAGAAAAGAAAAAAGAAACCAAAAATCCACCACTTTTATACAACCTTGCTGAACTTCAGAATGACTGCTCTAAATTATTTAAAATCAGCCCGGACGAGACCTTAAATATTGTACAGCAGCTTTATGAAAAGAAGATGGTAACCTATCCCAGAACCGATGCCAGAGTGCTTTCTACGGCGGTTGCCAAAGAAATATACAAAAATATCAAGGGACTCACACATTACGTGCACGGACAGCCTTTCGCAGAGGAAATTCTGGCAAACGGTAGCTACAAAAAGATTGTAAAGAGTCGATATGTAGATGATAAAAAAATTACGGACCATTATGCCATTATTCCAACAGGACAGGGTTTAAATGCTATGACAAGCCTTCATCTTACCGCGCAAAAAGTGTATGAGGTAATTGTACGCAGATTTTTGGCTATTTTTTATCCGCCTGCAATATATCAGAAGATTTCCCTGGTGACAGGCATTCATGATGAACGTTTTTATTCTAATTTTAAGACGTTGGTTGAAGAAGGATATTTAAAAGTTACGCGTTATTCCTTCGGTAATCGCAACAATGCCGGTAAAACAAAGGCAGACGGCGAGGACAAAACCGAACAGGCGGATACTAATAACAAGAAATCAGACAGTGATGTAAGCGAGAATGAAGAAACCAGCTGTGATGCGGAATTTATGGCAAAATTAAATGCCTTAAAGAAAGGCGAAGAGCTTCCATTAAACGACATTGAAATCAAAACCGGAGAGACATCTCCGCCGAAGCGTTATAATTCCGGCAGCATGATTCTTGCCATGGAAAATGCCGGTCAGTTTATTGAGGACGAGGAACTTCGTGCCCAGATTAAAGGAAGTGGTATTGGTACCAGTGCCACAAGAGCAGAAATTTTAAAGAAGCTGATTACTACAAATGAATACATTGCTTTAAATAAAAAGACGCAGATACTTACACCGACCCAGCTTGGTGAATTGATTTATGATGTGGTTGATTGTTCTATGAAGCGTATGCTGGACCCGGCACTTACCGCAAGCTGGGAAAAAGGACTTACCGGAGTAGCAAACGGAAGCATTACTTCGGATGAATATATGGTAAAGCTTTCGGATTTTGTAACGAAATATACCAATTATGCCAAAAGCATCAACAACCAGTCTGCTGTATATGCAAAATTTAAAGCAACAGAGCCTTATTATCAAAGTACAAAAGCTAAGAAATCTAATTAATTTTCAGGAGTGAGCTATGAAACAATATAGTATTTTAAATTTGTATGATTTAAATCAAACCATAGCGGCAGAACTTTTTGACGGAAAAGAATATCCGTGGGAAGTTTTACCGGAGATTTCTAAATTTATTATGAAGTTAAGCGAAAGTCTAGACGCAGATAAATTTGATAAAACAGGGGAGAATATTTGGATTGCAAAATCTGCAAAGGTTGCACCAACTGCATGCATAAACGGTCCGTGTATCATTGATGAAGAAGCAGAAGTTCGTCATTGTGCTTTTATTCGCGGTAATGCAATTGTAGGAAAGGGTTCTGTAGTGGGCAACTCTACGGAATTGAAGAATGTAGTATTATTTAATAAAGTTCAGGTACCTCATTATAACTATGTGGGTGATTCAGTACTGGGATATAAGTCACACATGGGTGCAGGAAGTATCACTTCTAATGTAAAGAGCGATAAGACGTTGGTAGTGGTAAAAGCAAAGGAAGGTCAGATTGAGACCGGACTTAAGAAAATGGGTGCTATGTTAGGGGATAATGTAGAAGTGGGCTGTAATTCCGTATTAAATCCCGGAACTGTAATCGGACGAAGCAGTAATGTATACCCAACAAGCTGTGTTCGTGGCTGTATTCCGGCAAATCATATTTTCAAAAATAAAGATGAAGTAGTTTTAAAAAAATAATCTGTTCAGAAGGTGCACAATAAAGCGTGCACTTTTTGTCATTTTTGTGCAAAAAAAGATTGACATATTAAAAAAAAGTATTATAATAAACTTTGTACATCGAACACTTTAAAGTGTTAAAGTTTAATGTACTAAAATGTTGAAATGAGGATACTTTTATGAAAAAGAAATTATTAGCACTCACATTAACAGCCGCTATGGCATTGTCACTTTTCACAGGTTGCGGTGCAGCCAATGACACTTATCAGATTGGTGTTCTTCAGTTAACACAGCATGCAGCATTAGATGCAGCAAATGAAGGTTTTATCGCTGCTTTAAATGCTTCCGGTATCAAGTATGAAGTGGATCAGCAGAATGCTTCCGGTGATTCTTCTACCTGTGTAACCGTAGCTGACAAGTTTGTAAACGACAAAAAAGACTTGATTTATACAATCGCAACTCCTGCGGCTCAGGCAGTTGCAGGTGCTACCAGCGATATTCCAATTGTTGGCTCCGCTATTACCGATTACGTAGAAGCAGGCTTGATAAATTCTAACGATGCTCCTGGCGGCAATGTTACCGGTTCTTCTGATATGAACCCAATTGATGCACAGTTAGATTTACTTATCCAATTAGTTCCTGCAGCAAAGACCATCGGTGTATTCTATAGTGCAGATGAAGATAACTCTGTATTACAGGCTAATTTATTTACTACAGCAGCAGAAGCAAAGGGCTTAACCGTAGAGAAGTTTACTATTTCCAATTCCAACGAAATTCAGACCGTTGTTCAGTCTATGGAAGGTAAAGTAGATGCTTGCTGGATTCCAACAGACAACAAGTTAGCAGCAGGTATGGCTACTGTAGCTATGATTGCAAATGAAATCAAGCTTCCGGTTATTGCAGGTGAATCCAATATGGTTACGGAAGGTGCTTTAGCTACATATGGTCTTGACTATTATCAGTTAGGATACCTTGCAGGTGAAATGGCAGTTGACATTTTGAAGAATGGCAAAAAGCCTGCTGACATGCCAATTCAGTTCTTACCGGCTGACAAATGTGAGCTCGCAGTAAACGAAGAAACAGCAAAAGCAATCGGCATTGATGTTTCCGGATTAAAATAATGAATATCCTATGCGGAGGTTTTTATGAATATTAGTTCATTATTATCCGCCATACCGGGCGCCCTTAGTCAGGGCGTTCTGTGGGGTGTGATGGTACTTGGTGTTTACATTACATTTCGATTACTTGATATTGCAGACATGACCTGTGATGGTTCTTTCTCACTGGGCGGTTGTGTTTGTGCTGTATTAATTGTTAATTTTAATGTAAATCCTGCAATTGCTATTTTGGTATCTATCATTGCAGGCTCTCTTGCAGGCTGTGTCACAGGATTGTTACATACTGTATTTGAGATTCCGGCTATTCTGGCAGGTATTTTGACACAATATTCCTTATGGAGTATTAATCTTAGGATTATGGGCGGCAAATCCAATATTCCGCTTTTAAAATCCAAAACTATTTTTTCCGGTTTGGTAGAATTAACCGGTCTTAGAAATTCACATGTTGCCTTGATTATCGGTATCGTGATTGCTATTGCAGTAGTTATGATTTTATACTGGTTCTTTGGTACTGAGCTTGGTGCATCCTTACGTGCAACCGGTAATAATGAACATATGATTCGTGCTCTTGGTGTGGATATTAAGAAAACCAAGCTTCTTGCGTTGATGATTGCAAATGCATTGGTTGCTTTTGCAGGGGCACTTGTTTGTCAGAGTCAGAAATATGCAGATATTAACATGGGTACGGGTGCAATCGTTATCGGTCTTGCTTCTATTGTTATCGGTGAAGTTTTATTTGGTAGATTTAAATCCTTCTATATGAAGCTTACCAGCGCTATCGTTGGCTGCTGTACTTATTTCTTAATCCGAGCAATCGTTCTTTGGTTAGGTCTTGACCCGAACGATATGAAGCTTTTAAGTGCCATCATTGTTGCATTAGCTTTGGCAACCCCTGTAGCAATGGCAAAATATCGCACCAAAAAAGCGTATTCCCCAAATGGAGGTGCCGAGCATGCTGGAAATTAAAGATGTATTTAAAACCTTTAATGCAGGTACCATCAACGAGAAAAGAGCATTAAATGGTGTAAATTTAAAGTTAAATGAGGGCGATTTTGTTACCATTATCGGTGGTAACGGTGCTGGTAAATCTACTACATTAAATATGATTGCCGGTGTATATCCGATTGACAGAGGTACCATTACCATTGATGGCGTGGATGTTTCTACTTGGCCGGAACACAAACGTGCGCAGTTTCTTGGAAGAGTATTCCAGGATCCAATGATGGGAACTGCTGCCGGTATGGAAATCGAAGAAAACTTGGCACTTGCATATCGTCGTGGTAAGAAACGTACTTTAAAATGGGGTGTTACAAACGAGGAACGTGAGATTTATCGTGAAGAGTTAAAAATTTTAGGCCTTGGTTTGGAAAATCGCATGAATACCAAGGTTGGTCTTTTGTCCGGCGGACAGAGACAGGCTCTGACTCTGCTCATGGCTACCTTACAGAAGCCAAAGCTCCTTTTATTGGATGAGCATACTGCTGCATTGGATCCGAAGACGGCCAAAACAGTTTTAGATTTAACCGAGCATATTATTGAGGAAAATCATCTGACCGCACTTATGGTTACACACAATATGAAGGATGCCATCCGAATGGGCAATCGTCTGATTATGATGCAGGATGGACGCGTTATTTATGATGTAGCAGGAGAAGAGAAAAAGAATCTGAAAGTATCCGACTTACTGGCGAAGTTCCAGGAAGCAAGCGGTACTGAATTTGCAAACGATAGAATGATGCTTTCTTAAATTGATATTGAGCTGTCACGAATTCATTTCGTGGCAGCTTTTTGTGGGAAAAGTTGCATAAAGATATGTCGTTAGATTAAGTGATATTGTACTTGATTTTTTTGACATATTATGCGAAAATAAGATAAGTGATTATGTCAAAAAGCTAACAATGTGAAACGTTGCTTTAAATAATCTACATATTGAAAGGAGAAATTCACATGATTTATTCTAAAGAAGTAGAAGAAATGTGTCCAGTAGCACAGGGCGTGAGCCATGGTTGTGCTCCTATCCCAGAAGAAGCTAAATGGGTAAAAGTTAAAGATGTTACAGATATTTCCGGTCTGACACACGGTGTAGGCTGGTGTGCTCCACAGCAGGGTGCATGTAAGCTTACTCTTAACGTTAAAGAAGGTATTATTCAGGAAGCATTAGTTGAAACTATCGGTTGTTCCGGTATGACTCACTCTGCAGCTATGGCTTCTGAAATTTTACCAGGTAGAACTGTTCTTGAAGCATTAAACACAGACTTAGTTTGTGATGCTATCAACACAGCTATGAGAGAATTATTCTTACAGATCGTTTACGG
>JAZQUB010000012.1:0-84072 GCA_045631045.1 Lachnospiraceae bacterium | reverse complement strand
TAGGTTTCATCAGTTGTCCGTTCGACTTGCATGTGTTAGGCACGCCGCCAGCGTTCATCCTGAGCCAGGATCAAACTCTCATGTTCAATCTCTTGGTCAAAATAAAGCTAGCTAATTTTCTAAGCTAATTTTAAACCGTTACTTACTGTTTAAGGTTTTGTTCTCTGAATTTCTTCCAGATGAGATGACCTTTCATCTCATGTTTTAGGAATCTTTCAGGGTTGCATTGCTGTTTATTTGTCAAGGTACTGTTGTCGCTCTTTGCGACAACTCACTTAATATACCATAGTTACAATCTCTTGTCAACTACTTTTTTTAAATTTCTTTCAAAAATTTTTACAAGAAATTTAACGCAGAAAGAGGGATTTGAACCCTCGCGCCGGTTACCCGACCTACACCCTTAGCAGGGGCGCCTCTTCAGCCTCTTGAGTATTTCTGCTCGCTGAATAACACTCGCTACCAACGTATTTGTGCCCCGCTTTCGCAGTGCATTATTGATTATATATAGCAATCATCAGTTTGTCAACACTTTTTTTTGCACTTTTTTTGAGAAATTTTAAGTCCCCAATATGTTGTATTTGCTAATTTTAATCTATACTATATGTATTTTCTTGAATTTTATTCCAACTTGTTAAATTCTTTAATTGCCGATTCCCGAACAATTAATTTTTTCCAACAATTTTTCTTCCATTTCTCTTACATAGGTAATACGAGGACGTTCATGGATGTTACGAGTGCCTGCTTTGCTAAAAGTCGCATTTTTCAAAGGTACCGCCAATACCTACACCAACCACCATAGGGGGCACGCATTAGGCCCAGCCTCCTTTGCTGCAGTAAATATAGCTTCTTTGACACCTTCAAAATGGACTTCTTGGCCAATCTCCATAAAAACAACTGCCATGCCGGTATCCTGGCAAATGGGAATCATATCATGACCTGCAATTTCAAGATTTTCCATTAATTGACCAAGTACAATCTTGCCCAAATCTGATTTTTCTTGTTGGTTGGCTTTGCACAAAGCGTCTTTCATGTCTGAAGACAAAAAATGATTGGCTTCTATACACATTTCCTTTATAGTTCGTGTTACTTCTGATACCGGAATGTTTCTCATAGTTTTTCTCCTGTAAACAAAATGTCAGAGGGCTCCCCTGAAAAGGAGAGCCTCTTTTCTTCTTATTTTAAGATAGTATCTTTGATTGCATCTAATTCTTCGCTTGAAACCGTTTGGGGTGTCCATGTAATGCAAGGTGCATCCTCTTTGTAGCGAGGAATTAAGTGTAAATGGAAGTGAAATACGGTCTGGCCGGCAACCTCACCATTATTTTGTACAAGATTGAATCCATCTGCTCCCAGCGCATCAGTCATTTTAATCGCCATCTTCTGAGCAAGCTTCATTGCTTCACCAGCTAAATCTGCCGGCATTTCATAAAGATTTGCGTAATGTACTTTTGGAATAATAAGAGAATGCCCTTTGGTAGCCGGACCCAAATCCATAATTACAACAAAATTATCATCTTCGTAAAGCTTTCTGCTTGGGATATCTCTATTTGCAATTTTACAAAAAATACAATTGTCTTTTTTCATAATTATTAATATGCCTTTCCCCAGTAAACCATTTTCTGAGCCTCCTTACCACAGCATACGCAGGTTTCACTTATTTCTTCCTGTTCAAACGGCATGCAACGGCTTGTTACAGATAATTTTTCCTTAATAGTATCTTCACACGCTCTGTCTCCACACCACATTGCTTTTACGAAACCGGTCTTTTCTGCAAAAATTGCTTCTAATTCTTCCATGTTCTTTGCAACAAAGGTATTTTCTTCTCTGTGTGCACGAGCTCTTTCCAGCATCTCAACCTGCATTGCGTTTAATACCTCTGCAACCTTGTCCGCTAATTCCTCGAAAGAAACTTCAATCTTTTCAAAGGTATCACGTCTGCAGATAATGCACTTGCCGGCTTCAATATCCTTTGGACCGCATTCAATACGAACCGAAATACCTCTCATTTCCTGCTCAGCAAACTTCCAGCCAGGACTCTTATCGGTATCATCTACTTTTACGCGGAAGCCTTTGTCAGCCAAAATCTGACGTAATTCTTCTGCTTTTTCCAAAACACCTTCTTTTTTCTGAGCGATTGGAACAACCATAACTTGTGTTGGTGCTACCTTTGGAGGTAAGCAAAGTCCGCGGTTATCGCCATGAACCATGATGATTGCACCAATTAAGCGGGTTGTCATACCCCAGGATGTCTGATGTACATATTTTAATTTGTTGTCCTTGTCTGTGAACTGGATACCAAATGCTTTTGCAAAGCCGTCACCAAAATTGTGGCTGGTACCACTCTGTAAAGCCTTACCATCATGCATCAAAGCTTCAATGGTATAAGTAGCTTCTGCACCCGCAAATTTCTCCTTATCGGTTTTACGTCCCTTAACAACCGGAATAGCAAGTACCTGCTCGCAGAAATCTGCATAAACATTTAACATCTGCTGTGTTCTTGCTTCTGCATCTTCCGCTGTTGCATGTGCTGTGTGACCTTCCTGCCATAAAAATTCACGGCTGCGAAGGAACGGACGGGTTTCCTTTTCCCAACGAACCACACTGCACCACTGATTGTATACCTTTGGTAAATCTCTGTAAGACTGAATGTCGTTTTTGTAAAAATCACAGAATAATGTCTCGGACGTAGGACGTACGCACATTCTTTCCTGTAAAGGCTGAAGGCCGCCGTGTGTTACCCATGCTACTTCCGGCGCAAAACCTTCTACGTGGTCCTTTTCTACCTGTAATAAGCTTTCCGGAATAAACATCGGTAAATATACATTCTGAACGCCTGTTGCTTTAAATCTTGCGTCTAACTGAGACTGAATTAACTCCCAAATTGCATAGCCTGCCGGTTTGAACACCATGCACCCCTTTACAGATGTGTAATCAACGAGCTCTGCTTTTTTTACAACGTCTGTATACCATTGCGCGAAATCCTCTTCCATTGCGGTAATCGCTTCTACCATTTTCTTTTCTGCCATAATTGCCTCCTAACAAAATAATAAACCCTCAAATAGAGTTTCGCTTGCGAAACTCCTGCGCCAGACGCGTTTTTGCCGTAGGAAAATAATTTCCCATACGCATCTGTGTGCATCCCTGCTTTTCCTTTTATTATTTGTAACTTGTTACAAATAATAAAAGGATGGACACACTGGTCCAATCCCCAAGGGACCGGAATCCGGCGGTACCACCCTTATTAATGTCGAAACATTCACTCGAATTCTTTAACGCAGAAATACGCCGTATTTTCATACGGAGCTCCCCGGTAGGTTCTGTGACATGCCGTAGGAATTTACACCAAACATTCCCTCTCTGAAACCCATTATCACATACTAATCCGGTTCAATGCCATCATACATCAAATCTTATGCCATTTTTGAACAGATGTCAAGAGTTCTTATAAGTTTCTTGTTTTTTACCCATCTTTCTATTGACGAAAGTTTTTATTCCCATGACAAAAAGGAACCGCTCATAATTGTTATAAATCCTTGGCTTTGTATAAACCCGGATTAAAAAAGGACATAGCAAAATTGACCATGCCATGTCCTCTAGAATTATAACTCTTATTTTTCACGGAACGCTTTTTACAAGCACGCTTCCAGCGCTATTTTCATCATGTCGGTAAATGCAGTCTGACGAGTCATTGGACTTGCACTATCTCCGGTCACTAAGGAATCGGAGATAGTCAGAAGGCATGCTGCTTTCTTACCCAGCACGTTCGCATTGTGGAACAGTGCAAAGCTCTCCATTTCCGTGCAGACACATTTATGTTTTTCGTAAATTACTTTGTAATCATCCACATTACTTTCGCAGTAAAATACATCACTAGAGTGTACTCTTGCTACCATCAGTGGAATATTCAGATTTTCGGCTGCCTCCTGAATATACGCATTTAGTTCAGCACTTGGCAAGATGACATCCTTGTCATATCCATTTTGCGTGCGTGCAAAGGTAGACTCGCTCCATGCTCCATCTGCCAGCACTACATCGCCGATATGCAACTCCGGCACACATGCACCTGCAGAACCGATTCGAATAATCTGCTCTACATCATACATAGAAAACAACTCGTAAGAATAAATTCCCATGGACGGCATTCCCATACCGCTTGCCATGACCGTCACCGGACGACCTTTATAGGTTCCGGTGTACGCAAACATATTTCGTACCTGATTAACCAGCCTTGCATCCTCTAAAAAAGTCTCCGCAATAAACTTTGCACGAAGCGGGTCTCCCGGCATCAAAACCTTTTTTGCTATTTCACCTTTTACTGCCTGATTGTGTGGTGTTGACATGTTCATTACCTCTTATAAATCTATTACAATATGCCTTGGCTGACCCTTAATCATGATAGGGGAAAGTTCCGCCTGAATTAACGGCTTAATATAGTGTATCAATTCTTCGCTAACATACGTACCATCATTGATAATCCATTCTAACGGAACCTTCTTTTCTACATTTGCAATTTGACGTACATCATGCAACCCGGTGGTGCAAATATATGGGTCTGTAGATAATCTGTCCAAGGTAACCATAAGACCGGTCTTACCTTCGAACGCTGCACTTACTGCAGAACCGCCCACCTGATGTCATACACTAAACCATCACGAATCAATTCTCTGGTAACCGTGACAATATATTTTGCCGCACTACCAAAGCCCGGTGTATGGTCTGTTGCTGCAAGGTCGTTGTCGATGGTCTTTGGAACTCCCATAAAGCGAATCGGGCTGTTAATCATTTCTCTAATCCTTCTATGACGCCTTTCAATTTTAGTATTGAATGTCAAGAAAATTATAACACACTAACCAAATTTGTACAACAACGGAACGCATTATCACGCTTTTTTATTGACTATTTTTAAAAATGGGTCTACAATCAAGTTGTTATTTCATTAACGTACTTTAGAAAAGTCATTTCATGAGGAGAATTTTATGGATAGGCAGAATCTTACACTTCTTACTGATTTGTATGAACTTACTATGATGCAAGGTTATTTTCGTAATAAAACTGCAAATGAAACCGTTATTTTTGACTTATTTTATCGCACTAACCCATGCGGCAATGGTTATTCCATTATGGCAGGCTTAGAACAGGCTATCAAATATATTAAAGAATTACATTTCACCAGAGCGGATATTGAATATCTTCGCTCCTTGAATATGTTTGAGGAATCTTTCCTGGATTATTTAGGAGACTTTAAATTTACCGGTGATATCTATGCCATTCCGGAAGGCACCATTATTTTTCCAAGGGAACCGTTGGTAAAAGTTATTGCGCCAATTATGGAGGCGCAGTTGGTCGAGACCGCTTTGTTAAATATTATCAATCATCAGTCACTCATTGCCACTAAAGCCGCACGTGTATGCTATGCTGCAAAAGGTGACGGCGTTATGGAATTTGGTCTTCGCCGTGCACAGGGTCCGGACGCAGGTATTTACGGTGCAAGAGCAGCCGTCATCGCCGGCTGTGTTGGTACCAGCAACGTTCTGGCCGGTGAGCTATTTGATGTTCCGGTAAAAGGTACCCATGCACATAGCTGGATTATGAGCTTTCCGGATGAATACACAGCCTTTAAAACTTATGCCGAGATGTATCCTCAATCCTGTACCTTGCTGGTGGATACCTATGATACATTAAAAAGTGGTGTCCCAAATGCCATTCGTGTATTTACCGAAATGCGTGAGACAGGCGTTCCTTTAAAGAACTACGGTATTCGTTTAGACAGCGGCGACTTGGCTTATCTTTCCAAAAAGGCCCGCAAAATGTTAGACGATGCAGGTTTTACCGATGCAGTTATCTCTGCAAGCAACGATTTGGATGAGTATGTTATCCAGTCCTTGAAGTTCCAGGGTGCAGCCATCACTTCCTGGGGCGTTGGAACCAATCTGATTACCGCCAAGGACAACCCTGCATTCGGCGGCGTTTACAAATTAGCAGCTATTCAGGACGAGCAGGGCAATTTTATTCCGAAGATTAAGCTTTCCGAAAACAGCGAAAAGGTTACCAATCCGGGTAACAAGAAAATTTACCGTATTTACGACAAGGAATCCGGAAAAATCAAAGCTGACCTTATTTGTATGGATGACGAGATTTACACCGAAGATGAGCCAATGCGCCTCTTCTCTCCAACCGAGCCTTGGAAAAAGGCCACCCTTGCTCCCGGCACTTACACACTGCGCGAATTAATGGTTCCTGTATTTAAACAGGGCGAATGTGTTTATGAATCTCCAAAGGTTATGGATATCCGTGCTTACTGCTTGCAAGAGCAGGATACTCTCTGGGAAGAAACCAAGCGTTTTGTAAATCCGCACAAAGTATATGTAGACTTATCCAAGAAACTTTATGACACCAAAATTTCCTTACTGGATAAAATGGGTGACAAATAAATATTTTTTAAAAGACGATATAATGTCCGAATCCTCCCGGCTGATGTTTTATAATTAGTGAAAACATCAATTCGGGAGGTATTTTTATGTCTTATTTATCTAACAAATTACTTACGCTTCGCAATGAACAAAATCTCACCCTACAAGCATTGCATCTAAAAACCGGTATTTCTCTCGCAAGCCTGTCTGCATACGAGCGTGGCAACTACGCTCCGTCTATCGAAAACCTTTGTAAATTGGCCAAGTTTTATAATACAACGGTGGATGAGTTGGTTGGATGGCGAAAAAAATATTGAGCAGGGTCACCTCAGATGCCCCTGCTCATTTTATTACTTATTTTTCATCTCAAACCAGAATACTCTTATTCCGCTTTTTCAGGCGCACCGTACAGTGTCACTAACTTCTGCAAGTATTCCAAACGGTCCTTCGCCTGTTCTTCTGCCATGTTAAAGAGCATTTCTGCTTTGTCCGGATTTGCTCTCTTTAGGGCATTGTAACGAACTTCGCCATCTAAGAAGTCTTGATATTCCATGGATGGAGCCTTGCTGTCCAGGAAGAATGCGTTCTTACCGGCTTCCTTCATGTCCGGATTGTAACGGAACAAATGCCAGTAACCGGATTTCACTGCCTTGTCTTCTTCTGCCTGTGAGCAGCTCATACCACACTTAATACCGTGGTTGATACATGGAGCATATGCAATAATTAAGGATGGTCCTTCATAAGCTTCTGCTTCCGCAATTGCTTTTACACACTGGTTGTAATCAGCACCCATGGAAATCTGTGCTACATATACATAACCATAGCTCATAGCAATGCTTGCCAGGTCTTTCTTACGAACTGCCTTACCGCCTGCTGCAAACTTTGCAATAGAACCGGTTGGTGTTGCCTTGGAGGACTGACCGCCGGTGTTGGAGTAAAGCTCCGTATCGAATACCATGATATTAATATCCTGACCGCTTGCCAGTACATGGTCTAAGCCGCCAAAGCCAATATCGTATGCCCAGCCGTCACCACCAAAAATCCACTGAGATTTCTTTGCAAGGAAATCTTTTTCTGCAAGCACGTCTTCTGCGCCTTCCGGCTTGGAAGCCTCTAATGCTGCAATCAACTTGTCAGTAGCGGTGCCATTCAAAGAGCCTGTCTGGAACGTGTCTTCCCACCCCTTAATAGCATCTTTTACTTCTGCGCTATCTGTATTTGCTGCAATTTCTGCTAATTCATCACGTAATCTTGCACGGATGCTCTTCTGAGCCAGTAACATACCATAACCAAACTCTGCCGCATCTTCGAACAAAGAGTTTGCCCAAGCCGGACCTCTGCCCATGGCATCGGTAGTATATGGTGTGGACGGAGAAGAGTTACCCCAAATAGAGGAACAACCCGTTGCATTGGCAATATACATTCTATCCCCAAATAACTGGGTAACCAACTTCGCATAAGGAGTCTCGCCACAACCTGCGCATGCGCCGGAGAATTCTAAGAACGGCTTCTTAAACTGGCTGCCCTTTACGGTAGTTTCTTTAAATTTATCTACAACATCTGTTTTTACAGGATGTGCCTTTGCAAAATCAAATTCTGCCTGTTTCTTTGCAAGCTCACCAGCCACATAATCTGCAGTCTGCTGCATTACCAAAGCCTTCTTGCCTCTCATACCAGGACAAGTCTGTGCACAGGAACCACATCCGGTACAATCTGCTGCAGAAACGGTAATTGCAAAATACATGCCCGGCATACCCATCATCGGAACCACCTTCATGCCTTCCGGAGCATTCTTTACTTCCTCCTCGGTCATGGCAATCGGGCGAATTACCGCATGCGGACAAACCATAGAACAACGATTACACTGGATACAATTTTCCGGAATCCACTGTGGTACATCAATCGCCACACTTCTACGTTCATGTGCAGAAGTACCGCTTGGCGTAGCACCATCTGCATAATCGGTAAATACAGAAACAGGGAGTTTATTGCCGCGCTGTGCATTTACTTCCTTCTGAATCTCCTGAACGAACTTCAGAACTTCCGGTCTGTCAGCCAAAAGCTCTGCAGCCTTCACTTCATCTACTGCATAAGCCCAATCTTCCGGAACCTCTACCTTCACCATGCTGCCTGCACCTGCATCGATCGCATCATAGTTCATCTGAACAATTGCATCGCCCTTCTTACCGTAGCTCTTCTTTGCAGCATCCTTCATATACTGAATGGCATCTTCTGCCGGAATAATATTTGCCAAAGCAAAGAATGCAGACTGTAATACGGTGTTAATCTTGCCGTTCAAGCCGATTTCCTTACCAATCTTGATACCGTCAATGATATAGAACTGAATATCATTCTGTGCAATATAACGCTTTACGCCTGCCGGAAGCTTCTCGTTTAACTCTGCAGCATCCCATGTGCAGTTAAGCAAGAACGTGCCACCCTTCTTTAAGTCCTGAACCATGTCATATTTGTGAATATAAGACTGGTTGTGACAAGCCACAAAATCTGCCTTACTTACTAAATATGTGGATTTAATCGGTTCATCACCAAAACGCAAGTGAGAAACAGTTACACCACCGCTCTTCTTGGAGTCATAATCAAAATATGCCTGAACATACTTGTCGGTATGGTTACCGATAATCTTAATAGAGTTCTTATTGGCACCAACGGTACCGTCACTGCCCAGACCCCAGAACTTGCAGCTTACTGTTTGTGCTCCGGAAGTATCACTGTCTGCCGTTTCTAATGAAAGATGGGTCACATCATCGATAATACCAATGGTAAATACATTCTTTTCTGTATTGTCAAAAACAGCCTTAATCTGGCCAGGAGTGGTATCCTTGGAGCTAAGACCATAGCGGCCGCTGAATATCGGCACATTATGGAACTGGGTATCTCTTAAAGCAGCAACTACATCCAGATACAATGGCTCGCCCATTGCACCCGGCTCTTTAGTTCTGTCAAGCACGGAAATCTGCTGTACAGAAGTTGGAATCACCTTTAACAAATGCTCTTTGCTGAATGGTCTGTATAAATGAACTTCAACCACACCAACCTTGGCACCTGCTGCATTCAAATAGTCAATAGTTTCTTCAATGGTAGAGCATACGCTGCCCATGGCTACGATTACATGAGTCGCATCCTCTGCACCATAATAATTAAACAAACCGTAGTTTGTACCAATTTTTTCATTGATCATGTTCATGTAGGATTCTACTACTGCAGGCATATCATTATAAAAATGATTGCTTGCTTCCCTTGCCTGGAAGAACACATCCGGATTCTGTGCAGAACCCATCTGGCAGGCATGGTTTGGATTTAACGCTTTTTTTCTAAAAGCACGGACTGCATCCATATCCATCATTTCTTTTAAAGTTTCATAATCCCATGCATCAATTTTCTGAATTTCATGAGAAGTACGGAAACCATCAAAGAAGTTAATAAACGGCAGACTTCCCTTCATGGCTGCAAGATGTGCAACCGGGGTAAGATCCATAACCTCCTGCACGGAACCACTTGCAAGCATAGCTACACCGGTCTGACGACATGCATATACGTCAGAATGGTCGCCAAAAATAGAAAGTGCATGGCTGGCAATGGTTCTTGCTGCCACATTAAATACACCCGGCAGTTGCTCACCGGCAATCTTATAAAGATTCGGAATCATAAGAAGCAGACCCTGTGATGCAGTAAACGTAGTGGTCAAAGCACCTACTGCCAAAGAACCATGTACCGCACCTGCTGCACCTGCCTCTGACTGCATTTCTGTCACTGCTACACACTGTCCGAAAATGTTCTTACGACCATCATTGGCCCATTCATCGGTCACTTCTGCCATGGTGGAAGAAGGAGTAATCGGATAAATCGCTGCAACGTCACTGTACGCATAGGATACATGAGCTGCCGCCTGATTTCCATCCATTGTAAGTTTTTGTCTTTTCATAGCATATCCTCATATATATATAAAATTTAACTTGTTATTAGTAACACTCAAATTGTAACATAAACAAAATTTGTTTTCTACAAATGCTTAAAATTTTCATTGTTTTTTATAACAATTTCATGGTTTTGTTATATTTTTCCTTACTATGTGCTTGTTGGATTGAACAAAATGCAATGCCGACTCCTTTCTTTTCATTGAAATTTTTAAATTTAAATAGTATAATAAATATAAAAATTTACAAGGAGAAAATTTATGTTTTCTGAAACACACAAAAAATGGGGTCTTTCCGCAATATGTGCCTTTGCAGGAACCTATGGCATCGGTTACCTCTGTTTACTGGTAGCCGGCAGCCTATTCACTAATAGTTATCTTAGTCTGGGCATTTTTGGTGGCCTTGCTTTTTTATTATACCACACTTTAGAAGACATTACACAGATAAGTGAAAAGCACGCTAAACGTCGTCGATTTATCTTTGCTTTTTTTACTGCATTCCTTTTTTCTATTACACTGGTTTTTGGATACCAATTAAAAGCTACCGGTATGACAGAATGCGGCGTAAAAGGCAAGGGACTTATTTTAATCCGTTCCTTTTTGCTTTCCTTTTCTATTTTGCCTTTTAGCAATGTACTTTTCAAATGGGCTGAATATATAAAAAATTCCACTAATACCACTATTACCTCAGCATATAAATCTAGGCAAGCTTTCAAAGTATTTTTAGTCAGCTGGGTTGTAATTTTCCTTTGCTGGATACCTGTTTTTCTTGCATACTACCCGGCAGTTATGGGGTTTGACTTTCATCGGCAGTCCCAAGAAGCGACCAAAGGTTTTATTTGGTTCAATAGTTATCAGCCATTAGCACACACCCTCATAATCTGGGTTGCTTTTCAGATTGGCAATGCACTTGGCAGCCTTCAAACAGGTGTAGCATTTTATAGCATTTTTCAGATGCTCGTTTTTTCTGCAGCAAGTGCTTACTCTATTCGCGTGGTTTATCGACTGATTCAAAAAATATGGCCTGTTATTGTTTTAATTACATTTTTTGGAGTTTTTCCATATAACTCTATCTTGTCAGTGGGAATAACCAAAGATGTATTGTTTTCAGCTCTATTTCTAGTATTTATCAGTTTATTTGTGGAACGAACATTTATTGTAAACGATAAAAACAAACGCATTTTAGACATTTTATGGGTGATGTCCGGCATCCTTATGATGCTCTTCCGTAATAATGCGCTTTATGCAGTTGCTGTTTTCATGATTATCTACTTTATTGTTGCTGAAAAAAAACAACGCACAGGAATTGTTATTATGGCTCTTTGTCTCATCGTGGGTGGAAAAGGAGCATTAGAAGGCTTACAGTTAGGACTCTCTGCCGGTCGTGGAAGTCAGGTTGAGATGTTCAGTGTGCCAATTCAGCAGTTTGCCCGTGTCGGATATTACCACGGAAATACCTTGGATGAAGAAACACATTCCTTAATTGACACGTATGTTCCAGAACAATACTGGGACAACTATAATCCACCAATTTCTGATACCGTTAAAGGTCCGATTGGTGCCATGGTTTTTAATAATACATGGCAAGGACACTATGGAGACATGCTTAGTGCATGGATAAAAGTCGGCCTAAAATATCCAAACGAATATATTGATGCTTTTCTTGTTTTAACAAGTGGCTATTGGTTTATCGATGACGTTTCCTGGGCAGAAGTATTAGGTTTTGGTATAGAAGAACGTATGGGAGCACTCCACACATACAACTCTACCGCCTCAGAAGTCATCCCGGAAGGAATTGACCATGAAACCAAATTCCCATGGTTAGAAAGGAAGCTGGAAGAAATCGTCAGCGGCAACAGCTTTTACAAGTGGCCGGTTATATCAAATTTGTTCAAACCAGCCTTTTATTGTTGGATTTTGCTCTTAACCAGTATTTTAAGTTTTTATACCAGGGATAAAAAGAACATTCTTATTACCCTTCTACCACTGATTTACCTTGCAACCATGTTCCTTGGTCCGGTTGTCCAGGTTAGATATGCACTTCCTATTATGATAACAGTACCAGTAATACTGGCGGCGTTTACTCATAAAAATAATAACTAAGTATATTAAACAAGGCCACAGTCGTACATTTATATACCACTGTGGTCTTATCTTTTTAAAATATATTTATTAATTTTCTTTGCGTACCATCCACAATGCAACTACAACCGCTGTCACACCGCCTACTAATTTACTTACAATCATCGGCACAATCATTTCTGCGTTAAAGCCTGCTGTAAATCCCAAATGGTCCCCAAATACAAACGCTGCAGATGTGGCAAAAGCAAGGCTCACTACTTTACCGCGTTTGTCCATATCCTTTACCATACCAAACATCGGAACACTGTTAGCCAGGCAGGCAACCATACCGGCAACTGCCACTTCGTTAATGCCAAGAAGCTTGCCCACCTTTGCCAAAGGCTTAGCCAGCACCTTTGTCAGCACAAGTACCATCGGAAATGCACCTGCTAATACCATAGCAATGTCTGCTACCACCACAAAGCCTTCTGAAATCGCAGTCATCCCCTGAATAACCACAATTCCGGTCAGCTCTTCCACAATGCCTGCAATCAAGCCCAATGTAATTAACGCCACGATAAACTTACCAAAATAGGTAAATCCCTTAATCATAGCCTGTTCAAACTTCCAAAGTCCCAGTGCAATCAATACCGCAAATATGATGATTGGAACCAAGTTTCTAAACAACATTCCTACGGAATAACCTGCCACAAGACCGCCCACAAAAGAACCAATCGGTACCGTAATTACACCTGCCAGTACTCCGGTCGCCAGATATTTATGGTCTTCTTTTTGTAAAATGCCCAGTGCTGCCGGAATCATAAAAACCACTGCACCACCTAAAGAAGCACCCACAATCAACCCACTCAAATTGCCTGCATCCGGATTAATTGCCATAGCCTGCGCCAGAGAAGCGCCGCCCATATCATTTGCCAAAATTGCACCTACAAACATAGATGGGTCCGCACCCAAAAACTGAAATACCGGTACTACCACCGGCTCAAGTACCTTTGCAAGTACCGGTGCCAGAGAAATCATACCTATCATCGAAATAGAAAGTACGCCAATAGCCATGATACCTTCCTCAAACTTCTCACCCAGTCCAAATCGGTTGCCAATCATACGATCAAGGGCACCCAACACCGCAAATGCCACCATTATATAAATAATAATTTCGTTAATTCCCATATATTCTCCCTCGTTTTTCCTTTTTCGCTCAAAGCGATTTTATTTCCTAATTTATATAAGTATATATGAGCTTTTGAAATATGACAATCCATGGATTTAACATTTTGAGTGAAAACCTTTATAACGAAAGGGTTATCTTTGTCGATTCAAGTTTTATATTTATGTGCTCCGGGTATATATTTTTGTATCGGTATATGCTCAAAATAATTCCCAACATTATATAGCAAACTATAATCCTGTTTCTACCTCTGGAAAAGAACGGCAAAAATGTCTCTGTAATCGGAAACAGCCCAATGTTCTCCGCGATATTGATTACTATATTTAACGCCAGTATCATTCCGCAACCACAGCCCATGCACATAGCAAGTCGGTTTTTTTGCTTGAACGAAATTCGAAAAATGATTGCAATCATAGCCACCAAAATAACACCCAGCATGATGCCTGCCAAAATACCGTAATTATGCAGTATAAAAGAAAAAACATACCCTGTATTACATTCCGGTATATACACAATCCCACTTTCATTTGACATCCAGTTATTTGTACCACTACCAACAAACTGACAGTTCTCAAGCACTTCTCGAAGCTGCCACGTCATATAATTTGCACCCTGATTATCGGTATTACCAAAAAACGCCTTTATTCTTGCAATCTGATGTGTTTTTAACAAACCAAATCCTACAAGTGCAGACAATCCCGCTAACGGCACTCCGACACCACCGCCCCATAGCACTGCAATAACCTTTTTCTTTGGCACCTGGAACCAATCCTTTGCAAGTGCCACAGTGAGTACCACCATCATGGATACCAGTAACGTTACCGAAAGCATCAGTTGTGGTAAATAAAACCCACAAACTACCGGTACCAACATCCATAAAAGGGACTTAACCAAGCCACCATATCCTTGCCCATGGTACTTATATATGACAGCACCATACACCGGTACATACAAAAGCATTGGGAAAAACAAAGAAATGCTCCTGCCCAGTATTTCCAGTTGTGCTGCTCCTCCCACTACATTTCCCTGCATACACGCAACTACACATGTCGAAATCATTACCATTGCAATAATTTTAGAAAAACGAGCAATCACACTGTAATCTATTCGATACACCACAAGCATCAAAGTAAACCCAATTACCGTATACTTCGCAAACTCACGGCTCCCACTTGCCAGCAGGCCCATTTGCCGCCACATCAGATCATGCAATATTATCCCGGCCAGACCAATGACTGCCATAAGACTAATCAGTACCCAGTTCACCTTGGGTCTGTGTATTCTGTCCAAAGCAATACCTACTTCTACCGGACTTCCCATATCCTCTACAGCAGCTTTTTCTGCATCTGCTCTGGACATTCCTGCAACCATATTATCTGCTATCTGGTCCTCCAAATGCCCCCAAATTTCCTCTCGAATGTAAGGCTGTGCTTTCTTGCAGCGAATCTGCTCCAGCAAAACCTGAATATACTCTTCCATCATGCTACACCCCCATTGCAAGTACATTGGATACTGCCTCGGCATACATATTCCACTCTTCCACCTTACGTTCCAACAGCTTAAGTCCCTCTTTCGTAACATGGTAATACTTTCTGGTTTTTCCTTGATACTCCTGCTCATAAACGGTAAGAAGCCCCTTTTCCTCCAGCCCATGAAGCAGCGGATACAAGGTGCCTGCCTTCAGTTCAAATACGTTCTGAGAACGCTTTCTTAATGTATCAATCATTTCATAACCATACATATCCTTCTCGGATAAAAGTTTTAAAAGAAGCATGGTCATACTGCCGGATGTTAATGATTTTTCTATGGTCATAGTTACCCCCCTTAGTGTATTATATCCATATATAGAACATCTATATATGGATTGTCTATATAATATATTAGACCATTATAATATGTCAATACCATTTCCAAGAAATCAACTGCATTCCAAATATTAACACCGGTTATCACCCATTACAACACAACAAAAAAGCCTCAAACCCTTTAAATTAAAGAGCTTGAAGCTTCTCACTTAATGCCGGCGACCGGAATCGAACCGGTACGGGAGGTAAGTCCCGCAGGATTTTAAGTCCTGTGCGTCTGCCAGTTCCGCCACGCCGGCATCCTAAATATAGGCTCGACCACTGGCTGGTCGAATGGACAGAGGTGGATTCGAACCACCGAAGCAAGATGCAGCAGATTTACAGTCTGTCCCCTTTGGCCTCTCGGGAATCTGTCCATGTAAAGGTTTCCCTCACGATTATTTATGATAACATAGCTAACTATAAAACGCAAGCATTTTTTAAACTTTCCCCAAAATAAATTTTAATCTCCATTGTTCTGTTTTTGCAAATTTTAAGATTTGCTTAATTTTCAGAATTTTCATAATTTTGTCACAAAAATGCCAACAAAAATATTGCATTTATATATACTTCTGACGTATAATGTAAACATGAAAAAATGGAACAAATTACTATCTACAATCTTGCTTATGGTAGGTGTATGTGCTGTATGTTTTGGCTGTGCAGATGTCATTGATTTGATTGGTGATACCATAAAAACAGAGCAGTCTGTAAGCCAGGTTCCTTCGGAATCGGTAAACTCGGAAGGCCTTGTGTCGTCTGATATAATCGTACCGGCAGAGCCGTCATCCACTCCGGAACCTACTCCGGAGCCGACGCCTGAACCGACACCGGAGCCTTATATAAGTCCTTACGCAGATTTTTTTGAGACCTATCCTGACCTTGTAGCATGGCTGCATATTCCGGATACGATTATCAGTTATCCTGTTATGTGGACTCCGGGCGATGAAACCTACTATTTATATCGTAATTATGATGGTACAAACAATCAAAATGGTTCTCTTTTACTGGATACCGATAGCTCTTTAGATCCGCTTACTACCAATCTTATTATCCACGGTCATGATATGAGGTCTGGTGCTATGTTTGGTAATTTGACGGATTTTGCCGACAAGACTTATTGTGAGCAACACAAGGAGATGCTCCTGTTTACAGCAGACTGTGAACGTAAGTATGAGGTCATTGCTACGTTCTACTCACAAGTTTATCGTAAAAAAGACACTGTTTTTAAATTCTACCAATTTTTCCAGGCTGATACGGAAGACGAGTTTAACTACTTCTTTGAAAACATTATGGACCTGGCACTTTTTGACACCGGTGTTACCGCAGAATTTGGTGATCGTTTTATTACTTTATCCACCTGTTCTTCTCATGTAGAGAACGGACGATTTGTAGTCGTTGCCAAAGAAATTGCGGACGATACTTCTATTCAAGAATAATTTTATCATGATAAATAAATTTATTAGGAGGATTTCACTATGAAAAAATTATTTTCACTTTTTGCTGTAGTTATGATGGCAGTGATGTCTCTTAATCTGAGCACACTTACCGTAGCTGCAGAAGAACCAACCACTTATATTGTTAAGTATGTTGCAGTAACTGATGACTGGCTTTATCAGGTAGGCTCTACATGGGATAACGAATCCCAAGATAAATCCATGTACTACATGACTCTGGAAATGAAAGATGGGGACTACGTTGTTGTAGACGCACAAGAAGGCAACCCAACACTTGATCTGGACTTCCATTTAGGGAATCTCACCATTACAGCTAACAGTTCCTGTACTGCAAATGTAAAGAGTGTTAAGGATTGCTACATTTTATCCGGTGCACAGGCAAATATCAACTGTGACGTTACAAATGGTTACCTGTATGATTTCTCTGTTTGTAACTTCTTTGGAAACTGTGACAACTTAAAAATTTACTACACCGATGAATCCACTGTTTCTGTTAACGTTGTTGGTACATGTAAGAATTTCTATATGCACAATGATACAAATGGTGGCGTAAAATACCAGATGTACAACTTTACTGCACCTTTAACTCTGAATGAGGGAGAATTAAAGAATAGCGCAGGACAATATTCTACCACTCCAGCTGCTGCCCCAGCTGCACCATCAACCAGTGGCAATGAATATGATGACGTACCAAAGACAGGTCAGTCCACTGCTTACTTATTTGCATTTGGCCTTGCTGCTGTTTGCTTCTTAGGCAGCTATTCTTTAAAGAAAAGAGCATAATTATATTTTATAAATAAGATAATTCAAGGGACATTGGATATGACACACTCCAATGTCCCTTTTATATCGACATAGTTATTTCACATATTTCAAAACAAGGGCAGAATTCTTTGGCATTTCCAAAGTTACCTTCCCACGTTCCACCATAAAAATTTCTTCTTGAGTTGTAAAACCTTCGTCCGTACTTAGTATAATACGGGTCAATTTAGCATCCTTTGGAATTCCAAGCTCCCACACAGAAATTTTTTTGGCGAATGATTCTTCACGATTATTAATTGCAACCACACAGATACCATCTTTGTCAAATCGACCATAAGATAAGAAATTGTAGTCCTGATCAAGGCTCTTAATAGAACCGGTCTTTAATTCCTTATGTGTCTTATGAATAGCAATCATTTCTTTGTGAAAAGCAATGAGTTCATGATCTTCCCTTCCCCAAGGATAAGCACGACGATTATCCGGGTCTGTAAAACCACAAAGGCCCGCTTCATCACCATAATAAAGCGTCGGTGCTCCCGGCCATGTCATTTGAATTACTACAGCCTCTCGCATGACCGCTTTATTAACACCTTGGTTTGCGGCTTCCGGTCCCACCGTATGAACACGTCCAACCTTGCGACTTGTACGTGTCAAAAATCTGGAGTGGTCATGATTGGACAGCTCATTCATAGCTACATACGTGCTCGGCATCGTCATGGCATGATTTGCCATCTCGTACCAGAAGGAATCTGCATTTCCAAGTAAATCCGCACGGAAGCTGTCGCTATGCTTCTGCATACCGGTAAGAAACCAAGTTACCGGCTCCATAAATGCATCATAATTCATTACACTATCCCACTCACCGCCTGATAACCAAGGTCTGGTATCGCCATAATGCTCCGCCAAAATAAGAGCATTGGGATTTGCGCTTTTGACCTTCTTTCGAAACTTGCGCCAAAATTCATGATTATATTCCGGGGTATGACCCAAATCTGCCGCCACGTCAAGTCTCCATCCATCTACATGGTACGGTGCAGACACCCATTTCTGACCGATATATAAAATATATTCTTCTAACTGTTTACTTTCTTCGTAATTAAGTTTTGGCAACGTATCATGCCCCCACCAACCCTCATAGGTTTTATTATAAGGCCACTTATTATTATCCTTAAACTTAAAAAACGTATGATACGGACTCTGTGCACTTACAAAGGCTCCTTCTGCATAGCCGGGAGCATTTTCATAAATACGTTCTCTGTCCAGCCATTTATTAAAGGAACCGCAGTGGTTAAACACACCATCCAGAATAACCTTCATACCACGTTTATGTGCTTCTTCTACTACTTTTATAAAAAGCGCATTGCTGGCTTCCAGATTCTTTTTATTGGTAACACGGTGAATGTATTTCGTCGCCTTACTGTTTTCCAATTCTCCTTTTTCCAGCACATCACCGTTATCCTCCACAATACAGCCAATATGCGGGTCAATATAATCATAATCCTGGATATCGTATTTGTGGTTGGACGGAGATACAAACAGCGGATTAAAGTACAATGCCTCAATACCCAACTCTTGCAAATAGTCCATTTTATCAAGAACTCCCTGCAAATCTCCGCCATAAAACTCTCGAACTCCCATCTGAGCCGGATATTTGTACCAGTCATCCACCTTCTGCACATAGTCGTTGATGTAAACATATTCTCTGGTTTCCACATCATTTGATGGGTCACCATTATAGAAACGGTCGACATAAATCTGGTACATTACAATGCCTTTTGCCCAGTCCGGAGTAGAAAAGCCGGGAACAATTCTGAACCACATTTGCTCCATAGTTTCTTTTACAAGTCCACGTGCATCATAGTAGCCAAACACCAATCCCACATGCATCTCAAAATAATAGTGAATCACCTCTTCACCAAGCTGATACTGTACCGCAAAATAATCAAACTGCTCATCATGACTTTCTTTGGACATTTTCAAGCGCTGTCCGTTAATAATCACATATACTTTGTCCAGATTATTCCTGCCCCCTCGAAATCGAATGGTAATCTTTTCGTTTAACTTGGGCTCCGCAGGAATGACATATTCTCCCGTAGTATCACTAAAGAGCGCCCTGCGATTAAACACCGGACGCATCTCCTGAATGTATTGTTTATTTAATGCTAATTTTTCATCTAGGCTGAGTGCCATCACGTTTTACCTTCCTCGTGTTAGAATTTTATGCCTCCCAAAGGCTTTCAAACTCTTCGCGGGTAATGCGCTCCTTCTCTAAAAGAAGGTCTGCACATGTATGAAGAATATTCTCGTGCTTTAAAATAATCTCTTTTGCTTCTTCATAGCACTTCTGAACAATGTTACGAACTTCATCGTCAATAGCATTTGCGGTCTCTTCACCATAGCTTCTGGTCTGACCGAAATCTCTGCCGATAAATACTTCTTGACCATCATCATAATTAATGAGGCCCAATTTCTCGCTCATGCCAAATCTGGTCACCATACTTCTGGCTCTCATAGTCGCCTTTTGGATATCACTGGAAGCTCCCGTGGTAATATCTCCAAAGATAAGCTCTTCCGCAATTCGACCACCCAAAGATACCATAATGTCTTGCTTCATCTTTCCTTTGGTAAGGAACATCTCATCCTTTTCCGGAAGCGGCATGGTATAGCCCGCGGCTCCCGTACCGGTCGGAATAATTGACACGGTATATACCGGGTCCATATCCGGTAATACATGGAATAATATTGCATGACCTGCTTCATGATAAGCAGTAATACGTTTTTCCTTGTCACTGATGACACGGCTCTTCTTTTCGGATCCGATACCTACTTTAATAAATGCCTTCTGAATATCGGACTGTAAAATATACTTGCGGTCATCCATTGCCGCACGAATAGATGCTTCATTTAATAAGTTTTCCAAGTCCGCGCCGGTAAATCCAACGGTAGTCTGAGCCACCTGATTTAAGTCTACATCATCACCAAGAGGCCTGGTCTTGGCATGCACTCTTAAAATATCATAACGGCCACCTACATCCGGACGATTAACCGTAATCTTTCTGTCAAAACGACCCGGACGCAGAATTGCAGGATCCAAAATATCTACACGGTTGGTTGCTGCAAGCACAATAATTCCGGTGTTCGCCGTAAATCCATCCATTTCAACCAAAAGCTGGTTCAGGGTCTGCTCACGTTCATCGTGACCGCCGCCCATACCGGTACCACGCTTTCTGGCTACGGCGTCAATTTCATCGATAAAGATAATACAAGGTGCATTTTTCTTGGCGTCTTCAAATAAATCTCTTACACGTGAAGCACCTACACCTACAAACATCTCCATAAAGTCAGAACCGGACACCGTAAAAAATGGTACCCCTGCTTCTCCCGCAATTGCCTTGGCAAGCAAGGTCTTACCGGTACCCGGAGGCCCCTCCAAAAGCACACCCTTAGGAATTCTGGCACCAACCTGTGTAAACTTAGAAGGATTTTTCAAGAACTCAATAATCTCTTCTAAGTCTTCTTTTTCTTCCTTAAGACCGGCTACATCCTGCAGCTTGGTATTACTCTCACTCTTTCTGGCACGGCTTTTACCGAAATCCATCATTTTTCCATTGGCACCGCCATTTTGCTGCGCATTCATCATGCCAAAAAACAGCAGCACCAGCGCCGCTACAATCAAAAGAGGAAGCAGTTGGTTTACAAACCAGCTCTCCTCCGGAATAGCCTTTACATAAACCGGCACATTTACTGCATTTGTAGTATTCATTTCCGTTATCAAATTCTCTATCTGGCTGACATCGGTTACATGAAAACTATATCCTTCGCCGCTTTTTGCATATACATATACAGTGCCGGTAGGAACATCCCTACTTGGTGCAAGCACAACACGTTCCACTTCCCCTGCATTTACATCCTGAATAAATTCGTTTTTGGTATACTGAGTAGCCTGACTATTTAGATTATTCACCCATAAAATGCAACTTAAAAACGCACCCACAATCAGCAGATACCAAAAAATACTATTACTTTTTCTTTTCAACAAAAATTCCTCGCTATTTCTATTCAAATTTTACAATTCCAACATATGGGAGATTGCGGTATTTCTGGTCATAGTCCAAACCATAGCCTACAACAAATTCATCCGGAATCTGGAAGCCGGTGTAATCTACATGCACCGGTTTTCTGCGTCTTTCCGGTTTATCCAATAAAGTACAAAGTTTAAGACTTGCCGGTTTTCTGTCATTTAACATTTCCAGCAAATAACTCAGGGTATTTCCGGAATCCACAATATCCTCGATTACAATAACATGCTTGTCCTTAAGGGATTCATCCAAATCCTTTACAATTCTAACAACACCACTGGACTTGGTATCGCTGCCATAGCTGGATACAGACATAAAGTCCAAAGAGACCGGAACGGTAATTCTTTTTGCCAATTCACAAACAAAAAATACACTACCCTTTAATACACCAACTAAATGAACCTGCTTGCCGGCATAGTCCTTGGAAATTTGTTCGCCAATCTCCTTAATCCTAGCATCAACAACTTCTTCACTTAATAGAACCTCAACTCTTTCTGCCACAATTTTTTCCTCCTATGTATACCTCTAAAATTCTTTTCGTATGTTCTGTGACTTTGTAATGAGCACTAATGCGCTTACCAACCACCCATAGAATATGATTTCCATCTGCTAAAAGCAATTGTTTATCACGCTCACTTTTGGGAACCTTTTCGTTCACCAAGTAATCCTGCAGAGATTTTCTGGCACCATCATCCCGAATCACCAAAAAATCACCCTGTTCCCTTGTTCTCAAGGACAAAGTCTTTATTATTTTATCATAGTCGAACCATTTAATACAATCTTTTTTGGGTACATTTTCCAAATTATTCTCAAAAAGTAATCTTGTTTCCAAAAACATTCCATTTTCCAAAAGATAACTGTGGTCCGGTTCTATTTTTATCTTGCAAAAACCAGGGAAATTACTCTCATTATTTTCAAGAATTTGCTTAAATATAAGCTGAGAATATCTTTTTACTACCACCCCGCCATTCGGTAAATGAATTGTTTTTTCGCCATCCTTATCAAGCAATTCTAAAACATGGTCAATATGCTTTTCTGTAATATCCTTGCGACTCTTAAAACTCCTTGCCAAAGCCTCTGTAACGATCATTTTTTGCAAAGCAATATGTTCTTGCTGTAAGGCTTCTACAGGAAGCTTCCATTCTCCGTCCGAATATTCTCCATGCTTATCTAAAAAGGTAGTAGCCTGCTGCTCCATATACTCCAAAATTTCTCGAAGCTGTCCCGCAGTCTGACTCATATGTCCTGCCGCTCCGGAAGAAATTTCTTCTGCAACCGGCAATACATGATGACGAATTTTATTTCTGGAATATTGGTCACTTGCATTGGTCTCATCGGTCACATAGGTTCTTTGTTTGTCACACAAATATTGCTCAATTTCTTCTCTGGATACACTCAGCAAGGGACGTATAATATTTCCGCGCTTTGGCTGCATACCGGACATCCCTCTAAGACCGCTCCCCCGGAACAGCTGAAACAATATAGTCTCCGCCTGGTCATTCTGATGATGTGCTACCGCAATTACATCCATCTGCAGCTTTTCACGATATTCCTCAAAGATACTGTAACGTGCATTACGTCCCGCCTCTTCCTCCGACAATCCCTGTGCCTTTGCCATTTGGGGCGCATTAATATATTCACAGAAAAAATCTACTTTTTTTTCCATGCAAAGTTCACGACAAAATGCTACATCTTCCTGTGCACTTTTACGAATCCCATGGTGTACATGCACTGCTGCCAGCCTAAGGCCTCGTTCTGATTGCAAACCGCACAACACTTCTAAAAGTGCCACCGAATCTGCGCCACCTGACAAGCCAATTACCACACCACTTCCTATCGGCAATAAATGAAATTTTTCAATATAATGTCGTATTTTTTTCTCTAATCTCATGTCCAACTTCTTTTCTGCGAAAACTCACCATATATATAACTATATATAAAAAAGGACAGAAAATCAAGTTCCTTAATTCTTCCACATTCCAAATACCAACACCGACATGTCATCATGAATATTTCCTTTACAAATGCCGATACAATATTGCAAAATTTTCTGTGCCATTTCCCGTGGATTTTTAACGGATAATTTACTGATATAATCCATCAGCTTCTCTTCCTGACCTAACGTGATGAGACTTTCTAAAATCCCATCCGTCAGCATAATTACATAGTCCCCCTCATCCAGTCTGCGCCTTGCTACATCCAAGTCCATTGTTCCAAAGGCGCCCAATGGTAAATTTTCTATCCAGATTTTTTCTACTAAATAATCACGTTTGTGATAGCTTGCTGCCGCACCAATTTTGCTGAATTCACAGACTCCCTTATACAAATTCAGGTCACACATATCCAGCGTAGACATGGCTGACTCCTGCCCGTCCTGCAGAATTAGTCCGTTCAGAATTTGAATTGCATGTTCCTTGGAATATCCCGCCGCCAAAAACTTTTCCATAAAATCCAACACTTTTTCGCTGCGTAAACTGGCCTCTCGTCCGCTTCCTACACCATCCGCCATAAGAAAATACATATGTCCATCCACGGCTTCAGAGACCAGAATGCTATCCCCTGAAATTTCTTCTCCATCCTTTATGGCCATTGCCTGACCGGACAGCACCATAAAGGCAGGCTCTTGAATAAAGGTAAAACTCTGGTACTCCGGCTCCACAAAATATCCACTTTTTATGGAGGGTTTCAGCCTCATATCATAATACAAACCCAAGGCTTCCGCAATATCCGTAACCGGTATTCTCTCCCGATTTTGTACCACCCGCATGGTAATTTCCAATACGCCATCCCGATTTTCATTTTCCATAAAATAAATGTGCTTTACCTCCACACCTTCTCTTTTTAAATAACGTGCCAACTGTTTAAACTGCTTGTCTTCTTCCGGTACAAACTGATAACTTTCCGTAGCAACCTGAGATAACTTGTCCGCCATACTTAAAAATTGCTCTGCCATAAAATATTGATTTTCCATCATTTGTCTATGATAAATCATTCCCTGACGATTTTGCGCTTTGCTCTGTTCTGCCGGCCCCTGAAAATTTAAGAAAATTTTTGCAATATTGCGGTAAGAATCCGCGCAATGCTTTATTTTTTGTATACCATACTCCGGTAATGTAATAATGGTCTGCTCTGTTATGTAACTGTCTTTGCTTTTCATATACTTCCTCCCCAAAAAGATGCTATTTCAAGGATATAGTATAAGCCTTCTCAGATAAAAAGACTGTCGAAACAAAACAGTACTGAAAAAAGAGTTCCATGCTTTTTTCTACACGGAACTCCTTAAAAACCTATTTTATTTGCTGCTTTCCTTAAAAATGATTTCGTCCTCGTAAACCATGCCCAACTGCTCTTTAGCAACCTTCTCATAATACTTCATCGTCTGCGTGGTCTTTTCCAATTCCTGAAGCTCTGCAGTTCTTTGCTGCTCTTCTGCATACTCCTGCTCATTCTGGACCTGCTCCTTAAGCAATCGCTCTTTCTTCTCATTTAGGGAATGGCAGTTTATAAGTAATACTACCGCAAAAACAAGTACCGTTCCCAGAACAATATATATAGCAGCTTTATTGTGATACCTTGTCTGATATGCCGCTCTTCTTGCCATGCATATCCCCCTTTCATGAATGTTTACCTAACTTAATAATAGACATTTTTAGAACTTTCGTCAAGAACTTCTTAATCCATTCCATAATCGACTTCACATACGATAACACAAAAACACCTATCTTCACTACGTATGTACTAAAACATTTCATATACAAAAAAAGAATCGTGACTACACCCAAAATAGCAAACCAGCGCAACGTTCCATTGCTTTGTGTGTGCATGATATAAAAGGTTCTGCCTGCGGTAAATATCCAAAAAGTCAGGTCCATACATGCCGTAACAAAAAAATTGCACTTCCAAACTCTGCGAATTATTCGAAAGAAATCATAAATCAGTCCCAATTCAAGACCCAGCGCCCCTGCATAAAGCAAAATGGCGCTCTCCTCTGCTAAAAAAGAAAAGCCGGACATATTCTGTTATTGAAACAGGCGGGCAAAAAAGGATTCTGCTTTCTGTCCATAGCCGGAAATATCGGAATATAACAAACTATCTACCGTTCCGGTAATATCCACTTCGCCTTTTTCCAAAGTGAGACGATTTACATGCAAATCCTGTCCTTTTACCGTAAGCATTCCTGCTTCCGTCTCCAAAAGAACCTCATTTAAATCAAAACTGATTACATCCACTACACCATTTACAACCAAGGCGCCCCTATTTGTCAATGTCAGCTTATGCAAACCTTTACCCTGCTTATATAAATCTTCCATATACCTGTTTCCTCCATACACTTTTTATATTGTATGAAGGCCGGCTCCTTCTTAGAACAACTTGTACGGTTTTAAGATAAATATTTGAATAATTCCTTTGCTTCTTCTTTGCGAACAGTCTCTGTCACATCCAAAACTTCTACTTTTACCTCTTTATTGCCAAAAGAAATAGTAATCGTGTCTCCAACTTTTACATTTGCTGATGCCTTGGCAGGTTTATCATTAATAAAAACACGCCCTGCATCACATGCTTCGTTTGCAATTGTGCGTCTCTTAATCAGACGACTTACTTTTAAATATTTGTCTAATCTCATATTAACCCTCTAACACAAAAATGGAGCCCTGTAGGCTCCATAATCGCTAATTAAGCATTAATCATATCCTTTAATGCCTTGCCAGCTTTGAACTTAGGTGCTCTTGCAGCAGAAATCTGCATTGCTTCACCTGTTGCTGGGTTTCTGCCTTCTCTGGCAGCTCTTTCAGATACTTCAAAAGTACCGAAACCAATTAACTGGATTTTTTCGCCTTTTTTAAGTTCACTGGAAACCACTTCTGTAAATGCTTTTAAAACAGCTTCGGTATCTTTTTTGGATACGCCGCTAACTTCAGCCATAGCTGCAATTAATTCTGTCTTATTCATTTTTGCTCCTCCTACTTACTCTACGTGAAAAGTTGGCCGATATCGGCGCTTTTGCTTTTAACTATATCCTCAAAGAGCCCATTTGTCAAGGAGTTTGCAATATTCTGCTTATAAATTCTCCAAATTTCAGTTAACAGTATCGGCCAATTTTTCTTAATATTTCATTTATAAATATTTCTCTATCATTATCCTGCTCCAGTAACCGTTCCAACTTCTCTGTGTTCTTCTCAGGCATAAAGGATTTCTTACTGTTAAAATAATAATTGGCTATTTTCCAGAACTTCTCAGGATACGCAAATCGATAAATCATGGAGATACGTTCCGCACAGGTTAGTTCCCTTTCCTTCTCATAAATCTCCAATATCTCTCGACCGGCTTCCGGGTTCCAATTGTTCTTTTCAAGAAGCTTTCTCATAAATAAATATAAATCCCTGCACGGTAAATCTGCTGAGAATTTTTCAAACTGTAAAATCATTATATCATGGTAAGACAACCAGACATTGTGATGTTGATAATCTCCGTGACAAAACGCCAGCGCATCTGATTCCTTTACGCAGAAATCTTCATAAGCTCTCCACTCCTCTTCCACTTCAAGTGCCTTTTCAAAAAAATAATTAAAGTGCTTATGTAAAAAACGCTCAAAATCATTTTTTTGTCGCTTTTCTTTCAGATACCTGCGAATTCTTCTCAATTCTGTGTTTCTTTTTTCAAATTCATGCTTCAAACTATAAGGCAGTACATCCGGCGCATCTGATTTATTCACATACATCCCTTTATGCATCTTCGCCATAGTGGATACAGCCAAGGCGCACTCCTTGTTATCTTTTAAATTACATTCTCTGCCTTCCATGTAGGTTTGCAACATATATTTGCGTTCATCGCCATCTATAGAAATCATTTCTCCCTCTTTATTTGGAACGATTTCCTGTACTATAACGCCTGTCTCTTCCTTAACTTGCGTTGTAAGTGTTTTTTGTAACAATACACGTTCCCGACTCCCCCTGTATTCTTTTAATACATAATCACCATTTTTACAATTTACAATCCAAAAACCTCTTCCTTTTCGAATCCCTTTTATTTCTAAATCATACTGATCTAACGAACTTAAAGCCTGTTCCACCATTCCCCTCTCCCTTCTTCACATTCGACCTTTCCATACATTCGGACTGCCTATCTCATCTTATGAAGGAAAGAGAATAATTAGAACAATGCAGATATGTTCACATAGAACTAAAAAGTGGGACTAAATATAGCCCCATCTCTTTATCAATTCCATTAAAGAATCTTTATTATTCATTTCCGGATTTTCCAAAACAACTTCCAACAAATCATTCAAAGCTCTTCCTAATTCCTGCCCCGGCTTCATTCCTGCAGCAATTAAGTCACTGCCAGTAACTGCTAAAAATTTGAGACTGATACATATTCCCTGTTCAACAACTTCCTCATAGCTTTTTCGAAGCAATTCCAGCTTTTCTAATTTCTCGTCTCTCTGATAGTCACTTTGTGCCATCACATCTGCTTTCTTAATTTCCAACAGCAATGGAAAATTCTTCATATGCACCTTATGAATATACTTACGCGTAAATGCCGGTGTTGCGCTAACCGCGTTACCATAATCATGATACAGTATCAGCAAAGAAATCCTATCAATAGTCTCATTATCAAACCGAAGTCTCTTCAACACTTTCTTTGCCAGCACACTGCCCTCCAATGGATGAGCATAAAAATGGTCTACACCTTTATCATCTGTACTTCTGGTTACCGGCTTTCCGATGTCATGCAACAACATAGCAAGTCTTAAAAGCTTGTCCTTTGAAACAAACTGCAAGGACTTAATGGTATGCATACCTACAGAATATATATGATGCGGATTATTCTGCGGTGTATCCATCATCGCATCAAACTCCGGAAGAAACACCCTGGTCAATCCCATTTCATAAAGTTTTTGTACATATTCCGGATGGTCAGAAACCAGTAATTTAACCAGCTCTACCTGAATACGCTCTACACTGATTCGCCCTAATGTATGTGCAAGCTCTCTGATTGCTTCCGCTGTTTGTTCTTCTATGTCATAACCTAACTGTGCAGAAAAACGTACTGCCCGCATAATTCTCAAAGCATCTTCTTTAAAGCGCTCTCTTGGTTCGCCCACACAACGAATAATTCTGTTATGCAAATCTTCCTGACCACCAAATAAATCTACAATACCACTCTTTTCATTATATGCCATTGCATTGATAGTAAAATCTCTTCGCTTTAAATCTTCGGACAATAAAGGAGTAAAGTTTACTTCTTTTGGATGACGACTGTCCTCATATTCACCATCAATACGATATGTTGTAACTTCATAACACTCTTTTTTGACAAGAACTGTCACCGTACCATGCTGGATCCCGGTATCTATCGTATGGCGAAACAACTGCTTAATATCCTCCGGCTTGGCAGACGTAGTAATATCCCAGTCATCCGGTACGCGACCCAAAATAGAATCTCTGACACATCCGCCTACCGCATAGGCTTCAAATCCGGCTTCTTCAATTGTATGAATAATAAATTGGACAGAATCTGGAATCTGAATTTGTACCATTTGTCTTTTACTCCTTTCGACTTGATAAAATTTTATCACATCTTTATCAAAAGGGAAAGTAAAAGATATACAAACTATCTAAATATATATTCCATTTCAGCAAAACGCACTTTGTCACCCTCTTTTAAAACGTAAGGTTCTCTTGGTATTAATGCCTTTCCATTAACCCAAGTTCCATTGGTAGAATTCAAATCTTCCACCATATACTCAGAATCCTCCCGCAAAAGAAGTGCATGCACCCTGCTTACACCACCTTGTGGAATGCAAACCTGCGCCCGTTTTACATCTTTACCCACAATCTTTTTTGAATCCGAGAAATAGATATACTGTGGTTCTATATTTTGCAAACTATATAAAAATCTTTCCGTATCCCTTATCGTAATAATTTGCGTCCCACCAGTATTATCTATACCAAAATTTTTATGAAACACGTCATACTCTTCCTGCAATACTTCCGGCCTCTGCTTCTCTTCTTCCATCTCTTTGTATTTCTTTTCTTTTTTATAGATAAGAATATTTAATACAAGCAATACGCCTCCTACCGCTACACAGAAAAAAATTTTTAGAATAGTCAACGGCTTCCAGAAAAATAATGCTGCAACATTTATCAGGAATAATATAAATGTCCCCCTCTTTAAACCTTTTAACTCTTTCTCTGCTGTCTTGGATTTTGTCAAAGCACCTACCGATATGTCCTCTACTGATGCTTCGAATGGAACTACCTCATGTACTACACCAATATTATCTATACCATTTTCCATTTGTTCTTCTGAGAACAAAGAAAGCATTTGCTCCACTTCTTTACATAACAAAAACTGCTCATTTTTCTCTAACAAATTTTCGTATATCTTATAAAACTGCCGCATTAATTCTTCATCCTTATAATCCAAATACTCAATACAGCACTCAAGTAATTTCTCAAGCTCTTCATTTTCTGTTTCTTTTGCTCGAAAAGAATATATAAATTTGACTTCCTCCCCATCCGAATCTACCATAACAAACTTTGGCAAAAAAACTACACTGCTTATATCTAGTGCGAACTCCCATAATTCTTTACATAACTTCACAATCGCTTTTAAAAGTATCTCTGCAGAATTTCTTTTCAGCTTCTGAGTTTCCAAAAATACATCCAAAGACTGCATTCCACTTACTTCATAGTATAAATAATTTTCTCCATTTTGATTTCTATGCTGAAACTCCAGAACACTTTTTAGTGTATTATAATTACACATTTGATACTCATAGCTTTCAAAAACCTCTTTGGAACATGCAATTCTAATATAACTCTTCTGATTTCCCCTGACAAATTCCGGTTCAAAACTCATCTGCACCTTCCCCCTCTCCTGTTACCCTATCCGGTAATTGAAACATATTTTTTATAAGACGCAACGTTTCACATGGACTGATTACATTTACATTACTTTCTGCTTTCAAGTCCCACGACATCTCCCCTACTCCAAATACCCCAAAAGGATTTGCCATTCTTCCACTTCCGGTTATTATAATGTTATTTCCTCTTAACCGATAGGCGGTCTGTATATCTTCTGCCAAAACATACTTTTCCTTATAAAGCCCTGCCTCTTTCTTCTGTAAAGCAGTAAGCCTGTGCTCTGCCTTGTCTGCATACATCCCGGCGCCTTCGATAGACAAAATATATATATTTGTTTGCAAAACACACTGATTATGTAAATATAATCCCATGCATACTAACATAGTAAATATTGCCATAATTCCGGGCAACAGCAAACTATATTCTATTGTTACAAATGCATCTATCCTTTTAAGAAAAACATTCCTACATGAACTGCCATCAAAAAAGGGATAAAAGGAATTTGTACTCTTCTTCCGCTTCTTCCAATACATAATGTTACTCCCACTATTACTGTTAAGCCAAACGCTAACATCAAGCATATGCAGGTACTACGCCATCCATAAAACAAACCATAGATTACTCCAACTATCCCGTCTCCGATTCCCAGCGCTTTGGGTGCGAGGAATGTAATCATACACATTAGAATCCCCGGAAGTATATCCCCCAAAATATGAAAGCCTTTTTGCTGTACTATTGCATAACAAACACCGCCGATTATTGCTGCTAACAGCAACCATAGTGACACCTTTTTTTGTTTTATGTCCTGAAAACTTAAAACGGCCAAATATCCGCATAATAGAGCATTCTTCATTTTGCTTCTCCTAACATCTGACTGCATCTGCTGCACACAGACCAGTCAGCTACTTCTGTTTTCTCTACACAATAAACGGTTCGCTTTAACCCGGAACAGATAATCGTCTCGTGATATCTCTCACCATAATCTGTAATATAATACACTTCCTGTAAGGTACTAGTATCGCAACACATCTCACACACTGAATATTCGCCACCGGCTTCATTTCTCTTCGTATACAAATCAGCAGCATTCACCTTGGATATAGACAACTTCAAGTGCGTACAATTCTCCGTCAAATGATAAACACTTCCATTTTCTGTTATAAATACATACACACCGGCGCCATCCATCTTTTCTGTCTTATAACCGGTCCACATCTTTGTGTAGTACCGATTTGTCATAAACATTTCTGTACCTGCAAAAGGTATCATCGGTTTTACCGTATAATAGGCAATGATATCTACGCAGGTTTGTGCCCGGTCTATATGCGAACCCAACAAATAAATTCCTTTTGTTCCGCCTTTAACAGTATTTTTATAAAGATTACCAGCACACATTTTGTGAATCTGTGATTCAAGATATGCTTCTGAAAAAACAAGCGATGTCACAACTTCTTCCCCCAGGGAAATTTCTTTATCTACACCTGCCAGTTGATCATACGCATAAGAATATACCGCTACCCGCTCTGCTGTGGCTTTCGTAGCATAAAGTACTCCGCTGTATACAGACAAATAATTTAACAGCGACAATATCTCTAAAAAGCAAAATAGAAAAACCGGAATTGCAATAGCGGCCTCTATACTTACGCTGGCATTACATGTTACAGATAGTCGAAAGGATGCTCTTTTCATACATTTTAAAGTCTTAGAAATGAGAAAGCTGATATGTCCGGTATAACCATAAGTCTGGAGAGACTTCCTTTCTCGATGTGATTTGTGAGTTGATTTAACTTCGCCTAAAATGTTTGTGCTGGTAAAAAGAGCACCTTTTCGACTACCTGTAATCATAGTACCTCCTAATCGTATCTAATTTCTTTGGATATCATATACTTTTTATTATATTTATCATAAAACTCTCCGTTCAGACACGCCCTCCCTATGCATGTATCCATTTGAAAACCTGCATCCTCTTTCCTTATGAATAGCTCAATAACATCCATGGAACGCATTACTAAATTTTCCCGGCTTTGCATTAACAAAAGCAGCAACAGATATTCCTCATATCCCAACGAAAACTCCCGCACTCCCTCTATTGGGAACGACTTTACAAGTGGTACAGTCTCTCCTCGAAATAGTGCCTGTACATCCTGCACACTTTCTTCATAGGCCCAATATATCAGAAGTGCCTGATAAACAACCGGCTCCATCCACGGGACTAAGGACGCTGCTGCAGTAGCTATTCCATGCGCTTCAAGCTGCTTTGCTTCATTCTGAAGTAGTAACAAATAATTATCGATCTCGCGAATAAGTAATAATTCTGCCGTCACAATCTCCAAATTCTGCTTATCACTGCTTTTTCCGCCAATCAAATACTCCATTTCATAATTAAGTTCCCTTGTGCCAGACTTCTTCTGCTTTCCATAACAATTAAAATGGTCCATTACATATTTACCAAAAAGAAGTTTATTTCCAAAAGAGTCTTCCTCTCCGGTATACTGCATCGTTCCCTCTGCCAATGTACGATGTGATGCTAATTCATGAGAGTCTACGTTTATATCGGATATAGTGCTATAATCCTCTATTACTTGCTGTAACAGAATATTGGCAGACAGTATTTGTTCTAAAGGATTTTCAATATCGACTACTTCATACGCTGCGTCTTCCAGCAAAATAGGATTACCCTGTATATCCGTTCCCCACACAGCCTCCTTTACTTCTATCTCTGTACCATTTACATCATCTATAGACGCAGTAACATCTGCAGCCTCACTTTGTAGAAAATTTCCCATGCTATAAGTAGACTCCACCTGGTCAAACCAGGATAGGATTTGTTCCACATAAGTGACTCCTATCGCTGCTTTTGCAACATTAATTGCCTGCATATAAAAATCTAATCCACTATAATCCGTAGCCAACAAAACATCCGTAATCTTAGTCTCGGCATAGTCTAATCCAAGCCACCCCTCATTTTGAAATTCCAAGTTTTTGTTTATGTATCCTTCTAAACGAGACTTTACAAGACCATAGCTTGCGCTTCCCGTACCATAGCTACAGTCCAAATAAAGCAAATCATACGCTTCCCATAAAGCTGTGTGAAATTCAGCCATGACACTTTGCACTCCCGCATTAAATACCACATCTGTCTTTAACAACATGGTATTTTCCCTGGCACTTTCTATTAAAACCATACAAAAAGACAACATTAACGTAAGCGTCACCGCAAAAAAAACACTGATGGAACCTTCTGCTTTTTCTCTGTACATTTTATACACGCAAAGCCTGCTTGGTAATCTTGTCCATAATATTTTCTACCAGTTCCATTACCTGCTCTTTAAAAATCAATACTACTCCAATAAGAACAACCATTAATAAAATTACCTCTACCGTGGTAATTCCATCTTCATTCTGCAAGCTATACTGTACCCGATACAATAATCTTTTCATAACAATCCTCCACAATTAAAACTGCATATTAGTAAATGCCGGTATCATGATTAACGCTATAACAATGCCCAACTGTAACATCATAGGTCCTATCAGTGCTGTGGATACCTGCTCTCCTTTTATTTTACTCTGCCGTCTTTTTTCTTCCCTTGCCTTTTCCACTTCCTGTTCCAAAGCCCTTGAAAGACCCTGAGAACCATTTAGAATTCCCTGTCCTAACATACCGGTAAGATGCCTATATTCCGCATTATCCGCCTTGTGTGCAAAGGAATCCATAGCTTCCGGAAAACTACAACCATTTCCAAGGTCACGTTGAAACTCCTCTAATGCAGTCCTTAACAAGTGCCCTGGCGGCTTTCTTTTTACATAGTCCCTCATACAATTTTGCATGGCTGCCTGCAGGGTAAGCCCCGAAGATATATACATGGATAAACTTTCTACAAAGGAGATATATTCATTTTGAAATTCTGCCCTCCTTTTTTGTCGTTCCATATGTAAATCATAATCCTGTCCCAGCCAAACCGCTGCTGCCGCCACAAGTACAAGTCCTGCCAAAATCAATATGGTGTAGTCTTTTTCTACCGCATATACATGCAAGGTATCTCCCTGAAAGCTCTCCGGCAGCACCCAAATGCCTTCTCCACGCTGATGATCTTCCGACTCTTTTAAAAAATATCCCAATTGCCTTTCATACTCTTCTTCTTCCGAAAGCACTTCCTTACATACTAAAATCCCAAACTGCTCTTCCCAAATCCAGTCTTCATATCGAAATACTGCGGTCAGCATGACAATTTCATCTTCCCCCAGTCCTGCTCGATTTACCACACCAAACGTGTCTACAATATGCTCCTTATCACTCTCCCAATAAATTTCAAAGGGATACTCCGAAAGGTATTCCGGCAAATAGAGGTTCTCCGTAACACATTCTAAGCTTGTGTTACGGCCCAAAATATAACTATCCAGTCCCTCGATTACTTCCAGAAAAAGCGCGTCTGCCTGTTCCTTAGATATCGTAACCGGAGCAATCTCCAACTGATATATGTCATCCAGCTTTCCGGCCCGTACTACAACCTCACGTGTTTCTTCGTACGCCTCCGGTCTGACAAGTTCCCTAACCATCCCATTCTTTTCGGTGATACCTTGCACCAAATAAAACATAAACAGCACCATGGAAAAAAGTATCAATCCTGCTACGTATGTTATTTTTTGAATATAGTAGGACTTTTCCACCTTACCCAATACACGGATATCTTCACATACTGTCTTTGGAAAGCACCAAACAACTAAGTGGCTTTGCTTTAATTTACTATAAACCCGCTCAAATATTTCATTACATTTCTTTTGCCTCATATTCGAACCTCTGTCAGGCGTTCTCCCCACCATACACCAAATATATAAACAAACATGCAAATAGTCATAATAAATCTCCCCTGAAAATTATGATATAACGGCTGAAAATAACCTCCACTGGCTGTTCCAACAAAAAATAAAATTCCAAAGGGCATAATACACATGATTCGCTGCTCCATCTTTTTAGCTGCAATCATTGCATAAAGCTCCTGTCTAAGGTCGATTTTGTCATAAATCTGCTGAATAGTCTTTTCTAGTATAGCTGTCATTTGACCGCCTTGTTTTTTGGCAATTTGAAATATAATCACAAAATCTTCCATTGCTTCCACTCCAGCCTCTGCACTCATCTTACGAATACACTCCTCTAACGGAATATGTAATTCCAATCCCCGATATATCTGCTCTACCCCCTTTCTAAAAGGATGATTAACACGAATCGAACCAAGGAAATTATCTTTACTCTTTATAATAGCCCGTTCCATACTTTGCCCCGCAGCCAAACCTCCTTTTACATAAAAGAGCCAGTCCTTAAAAGCCTGTTCTAAATCCAAAATCACCTGCTTTTGCCATGCCTTCCACTGAACAAACACAAGTCCTACGGTTATTGGTAACAGCCACACTAAGGTCCACCAACTTTTGTAAAAAAAGTATCCCAGCAACGCCTGACATAAAAAGCCTTTTGCAATCCAACTTCCCAACAATTTATACGTAACATCAGGAAGATACGGCGAAACCTGCCATCTTAAGCTTTCCTGTCTTTGTAAGTTCCCCCACCTTTTGCAGTTTTCCCAAAACCTTGCCATCCGCTTCTCCTTCTTCTTTAAACAAATATAAAAGCTTCATTTGAACCTCTCCCTGTTCAAGACCTGTCAACTCCCACACCTCCAGCACCTTACGTGAATGGTCTCTAAGTTTACCTAAATGCACAATAATATCAATACTAAGCAGCTGTCTGCGTATGGCTTCCAAAGGCAGTTCCTGGGCCATAAGGCACATGGTCTCCAGTCTGGCAATCATATCTCTCCCGGAATTACTGTGCCCCGTAGACATGCTTCCCTCCTGCCCTGTATTCATTGCCTGCAGCATATCCACACATTCCTCTCCACGTACCTCCCCCACGATAATACGATTTGGTCTCATTCGTAGAGACGTCTTAATCAAATCACGAATGGTAATTGCCCTGCAATCCCGGTCATTACCATTCCTGGTTTCAAGCCGGACCAAATTGGGCGTATTTTGCAATCGCAGCTCTGCACTGTCTTCCAACGTTATAATACGTTCTTCTTCCGGAATATACCCGGACAAAATATTTAAAAAGCTGGTCTTGCCCGCACCGGTGCCACCACTGACAAAAATATTATACTTGGCAACCACCAGTTTTTTTAGAAACTCTGCACACTCTCTGGTAATACTGCCCTTTCCGATTAAATCCTCCATCTGCAGCGGCTTGTCCTGAAAATGACGTATAGTCATACATGTTCCCTGAAGTGCAATGGGTGATAAAACCACATTCACTCTGGAACCATCCTCCAGCCTGGCGTCTACAATGGGATTTGCGCCATTTACCACCCGATTGCATCTGGAAACAATCTGCTGAATAATATCCATATAGCGCTCTTCTGATTCAAACTGCCCGTCATATCGCTCTATTTTACCATTACGCTCTATAAAAATCCGGTCATAGCTATTTAACATAATTTCTGTAATGTCCTGTTGCTCCAAAAGTTCTTCCAATAAATCCAGCTTACGAATGCTATTAAATACCTCTTTTAGCAATCTTGCCTTGTCTGCCGGTCTCAACAATCGATACCCAGCAAATTCACGGGCTGTTTTTTCAATACAAGAAAAAACCACCTCATCCTCTACACTTTCTTTGGATTGCAGTACTTCCATCACTTTTTGTTTAATTTGCGCTCTGCACACCTCATATCCGGTTGTCATACTAATCCAGCCTCCTTTGCTGCCTTAGATACCATATCCATCATCGGTCCCGGTAAACACGCTTCCATGCAGACCGGTATCTCAGAAACATATGGTATTTCCGGATTTTTCGTCTTTTCCAGGACATCATGATATCCTGATTCCTCCAAAATACTGCAATACTGCTGCCACTTGGCACTTGCATATTCGTCCAATTTGGTCAACGAAAAAACCACCTGACTTTCTCTTAAGATAGAAAAGGTCCCGTGAATAAAATCACTGGCATCAATTATAATGTAGTCATATAATCCACATGTTTTTAAACTGTGCAGCATATGTATCCACATTTCTGCTGTGATATCCTGTAAATTGCGTGGATTTAATACAGGCGGAATCATATCCACCTCTCCCAAGGGATACAGGAAATTCTGCGTAATTAATGAAATATTCTCTGATGTTTGATTGACGTAGTAGATAAAATCTGAAATGTCTTTAGAAAAGGGTCCGGATAGAAAACGGTCAAAGCCGGAGTAACCTTCAAGATTTAGATATAACGTGCGTCCTTTTTTCGATAGTAAATGTGCTAAGTGAATGCCAAATGTCGTCTGCAGGCATCTTTTAACAGGTGAATAGAGACTGATAAGCTTGGTTCCTGTCAATCCTGTACAGCAATCCCCTGTCTCTTGTAACTGACCTAATATCGTATGCAGCAGCACTCCTGCACTTCGATATTTAAATACTGCTCCAACATCCTCCGGACAGCCCGTCCACCATAGTATCCTCCCGCGAGGAAGGAAAGAAGCACCTTGCTCAAGACTTCGGTCCAGTATCCATAAATCCGCAAACAGCCTTGGTGCATCCTCCTGCCATTTGCCTACATCCGAATAGTAACAAATCGTATAGTGAGCCAATCCGTGGCTGAGCCAGTAATCTACCAGCTTCTCTGCCAAATCTGCATTAGGCTCAAAAAAACATATTTTTCCGCTCATAATGTCCCCTCAAATTTTGCCGGCAAAAAAATTTAATGAAATAATTCGAATATGTTTGTATTATAGCAAAGTAATTTTGTTTGTCTATAGCTTCCAAACACATTTTTTATTTTCGTTAAATTCCTACAACAAAAGACGATATCTCGTCCCTCACCCTGCGCAACCCCTTGATTTCTCGACATTTTCCCTTACAAAAGCACCCATAATTTGTATTTTATGTCATACTTTTTGGACGCGTTTCAGTATACTTTTCCCAAATTTTTACTATACTTTAGATATAGCAAAAGTGAGGTGACTTAGATGAGAATGATATTTCAGCAAACTCCCGTATCACTGTCAGACTCTGAGGAGATTTCGGAAACAAAAGAAAATCTTTTAGAAGATTTGAAAAAAACAAGATACGCTTTGGAAGTTGCATACAGCGGCTTTGATAATGTTACCGACCCGGACTTAATCGACTGCTATATTTATCAAGTAAATGCAATTTTAAAACGTTACAAATTTCTGCTCGAAAAAATATCACGCAAAGAAGAAAGCAATTTATTGGTAGAAGAATAGCATAAAAATGGGGCATACCATACGGTATACCCCAAAATTTTTTATAGAAAATCTTCTTCACGAAGGATAATCATATCCTCGTCATCATATCGCTTACGCAATAACACGTCCATAAAGTGTTTAAAATTCTTCTGATTTGCATGTTCCATAGCCTCATCTATAACATGCTGTGCATCGTTCATGGTCGGTGCATCGTCGTCAGCAATCATTTCGTCGATACGAGTACGCAATGCCAAAAGTCCCATTTCATCAATGCTGTACTCCTGATCATAGGCATATTTTACTGCATATGTTACTAATTCTTCGCCGGAATAGTCCTTAATATCCACACGCAAGTTAACTAACTTAGCTAATGAAGAGTATCTCTCAGCGAAGCGATTCATGCCCTGATCCGTGTCTGTCACAAAGACTAAAATAGAAGATATATCTTCTTTTAAGCAAGCTTCGATTTTAGCAACCGTTTCCTTACGAAGACGACCGGCTCTCTCAATAATCAAAATACCGCCCTGAACCCTTTTGATAATTTCAGAAGGTTCTTTTTTATTTAAGTTTACAGCAGAAATCTTCGCTGTTTTACCTTTTATATCAAACCCTTGCTTCTTCAAGTCGGTCATGAATACTTTAATAAAATCAAAACAGATACTTAAGTCGTGTCCTGTAACTGCTACATTGCCAAACATCGGTTCCATGGAAATGCGCTCCTTGGCTGCAGCAATCTGTTCTTCGGTATCTTTTGAGCGAATAAAATCTTCGTATTTGCTGAAATCCTGACCGGTGGTATCATCAACCTTGCTCTCCTGTAAGGTTTCTTTCGGCGCAGCTTCACTTACCGGTTCTTCCACAGGAACCGGGGTTTCCATAGCTTCTTCCGGCTCTGCATACTCTTCTTCCTCTTCTTCTAAGACCACCTTCACGCCTTGCTGAGCTGCAAATTCCTCCGCATACGCATCTGATGCCGCTTCCAACGCAGCCTCTATCTCATCCAAAGAATCTTCTTCTGAAAATTGCTTTTCTTCTAAGAAAACCTCCTCTTCGTCGCTGATTTCTTCTATCTCCGGGTCCATAGTTTCTTCAAAAATGTTCTCATCCTCAGAATGTTCTTCCTCGACAACAGCAGTTTCTTCCTCATCCGGAGCTTCCTCTGTCTCTACAGATGTCTCCTCCGCTACCGTGAACAGGTCCTTTTTCATCTCGGCCTCAATGGCTGCAAAAATATCATCAATAGATAACTGACCTGTAATCTGGTCATTTACCATAGCCTCTTCCACAATCGCCGTGACGTCTTCTATAATTACTTCCGGCACTTCCGGCACGGACTCGTTTTCTGCCAATTCCAATACCACCTCTGCAGCCGGTTCTTGAATCACTTTATTTACCGCATCCACAACCTCTGCAGCTACAATTGTAGGTTCATCTGCCTGTGCTTCTTCCGTAATACTTTCTGCCTGTGTACCCTCTAAAATTTCACGCAGACTTTCTGCCAGCTCTTTCTGTAAATTCATGGTATTATATGCATTGGCTACGTCCAACGTTTTTACCTGAATTTCTTCCGGCTCTGAATGTAATTCCTTTTCAATATATTCTTTTGGAATTTCTACCGTAGGTGCATCGGTCACATCTACCATGCTCTCATCCGTCATCTCGGAATCGCCGGAATCAATACGTGGTAATACACGCGTCATGTCCTTAGCTTGTTCCAGATGCTCAAAACGCTGGTCATATGTACGCTGCTGGGATGGGGTCAGTGGCTCATGAAGCATCTTTAACTCCATTGCTTTGTAAACGTAACGACCGGTACCAAACCACAAAATCAATTCGTCACATTCTTCCACACACTTCGTCGCAAAACCAATGCGATGATACAAATAAGCCAGCTCATAGGCCCACTTCTCTGTATACTCCTCACTCTTCAGCTGCTCCAAGACATCTATGCGTTCTTCCAATCCCACGTCCTGCGCCTGATACAAACGATATTGCAGCACATAACGACCGGTATCCCTTGGTGCCACTTCTACAAAAGATTTATAATATTCAATAGCTGCCACGAATTCTTCCAATTTAATGGACAAATCACAAAGAGAATACAAAATAGTACGACTCTCCGGATTGCGCTCATATGCCATGTATAAAATTTCCTTGGCATCTTCGTAACGACGATTAATTTTGTACAAATCACTCACCGTGCAAAGCATCATAACACTTTTGACTCTACTCCAGTCAATGGTGTCTGCAATATGGGAAGCCTCTGCATACTCCCCCTTTGCTATTAACTTTTTAATATGTTCCGTTGCAATTCTATATTCTGCCTTGTCCAAAGGTTTCACCTCTATCAAATCTAATATATTTTAAGTCTATCATAGCATGGAAATGATGTCAAAATAAACAAGCCTGTTTTCGCAAAAAAATTACAAAAATGTTACATTCCTCATGCTTTTAATAAATTACTAAGTTCTCCAAACTGCTCTAAGGTAAGTGCCTCACCGCGAATCGTTGCAGGAAGCCCCATTTTCTCCAACGCTTCCGTAATCTGTTCCTTGGTCACACCTAAATTTCCTGCATTGGTCAGACCGTTTAATAAAGTCTTGCGGCGTTGATTGAAAGACGCACGAATCAATGCAAACATATAGGCCTCATCCTTTACCTGTACCGGCGGCACATCATGACGTGTCAAACGAATTACCGCACTGCCCACGTTCGGCCTTGGAATAAAACAGTTTGGCGGCACATTTGCCACGATTTCCGGCTTTGCATAATACTGCACAGCCAGACTTAATGCTCCATAATCCTTGGTACCCGGCCCCACCTGCATGCGGTCTGCCACTTCTTTCTGCACCATAATGGTAATACTCTGTAACGGTACATGACTTTCAAACAGCCCCATAATAATCGGTGTGGTAATATAATAAGGCAAATTGGCCACTACCTTAATCGGCTGACCGTTGTTTTTTTCCTTTACAATTTTATTGATATCCACCTTTAAAATATCATCATTAATAATGGTCACATTATCATAGGCTGCCAAGGTATCATTCTGCAAAATCGGAATTAAATTTTTGTCGATTTCTACTGCTACAACCTCTCTGGCCGCCTCTGCCAAGTACTGCGTCATCGTACCGATACCCGGACCGATTTCCAGCACGCAATCCTCCTTAGTAATCTCCGCACTGTCGATAATACGCTCCAACACACGCGTATCAATTAAAAAGTTTTGACCGAATTTCTTTTGAAAATTAAAATTATATTTTTGTAAAATTGCTATGGTGTTCTGTGGAATACCTAATGTTGCCATGCTATGCTCCTAAAAACTAAATTATCGTAATTGCTTGCTCTATAAGCGATACAGCCTGTGTGCGTTATCCCATGTAATACGCTCTACCTCTTCGCGGGAAATCCCCTTAATCTCGCTGATTGCCTCCACTACATGAGGCAACAGCAAAGAAGAATTACGCTTGCCCCTAAATGGTACCGGTGCCAAATACGGACAGTCCGTCTCCAGCACGATGTGCTCTAACGGAATATATTCTACCACTTCTTTTAACTTCTTGCCGTTTTTAAAGGTAATTACACCGCCTACTCCAATATAAAAGCCCATATCCACAAACAGCTTTGCCATCTCCTTGCTGTAAGAAAAACAATGCACTACTCCGCCGATATCGCCTGCTCCTGCCGCTTTCATCATTTCATAGGTTTCCTGCGCCGCCTCTCTGGAGTGTACCACCATTGGCTTTCCCACACGCCTTGCCAAGTCCATCTGACGCTCAAACCAGGGCTTCTGAATACTTACATCCGGCTCCGGCCAATAACAGTCCAAACCAATCTCACCTACCGCTACACACTCATCCAATCTGCACAGCTCCTCGATACGCTTAAAATTTTCCTCGTTTAACCGGTCTGCAAATTCCGGATGAATACCAAATGCCGCCTTTATAAAATCATACTCCTGTGTCAGCTTAAGCGTTTTTTCGTTTGCTTCAAAACTGGAACCGATATTTACAATCTTTGCAATCCCCCCCGCCGCCATGCAGGAGAGCAGCTCATCTCTATCTTCATTAAATGCTTCATCATCATAATGAGCATGTGTGTCAAAAATCATCTGAAATACCTCTTTTTTATAAGAACTTCGCAACTATTCAGTACCTTCATACTCTTACCTACTTTACCATACTTTTCGTGCATCCGTATATAGCAAATAAAAAAAATTTTAATTTTTTTAAAAAAAGTGTTGCATTTTCTTAAAACGTGTGCTATATTCATTAAGTGCTTTAAATGAGAGCACAAAAATGGACCGCTAGCTCAGCTGGTAGAGCACCTGACTCTTAATCAGGGTGTCCAGGGTTCGAGCCCCTGGCGGTCCACTGTAAGTCCCAGACTTAGCAAATATGCGGGTTTGAGGCTTTTTTTATTGTCTGATTTGGGAACAAAAATCGCCACCTGCTATGAAGTGACGATTTCAGTAATGTCTGATATGTTCTGGCTTATTATATTCTTTCAAACCCTTTCAGCCACTCTCTCTTAATCAGCTCATGGCCTTGAGTTGTTGGATGTACGCCGTCTCTTAACCAGTAGTCAGCCGGTGCAAGCTTGGCAGCAGCATCAAACTTGTCCTGCAGCGAAATAAACGGCAAATCAAACTTCTCCGCAATCATCCTAGCTTTAACAGCTCGCTTCTCAACTTCCGGACGGAATACATCCCATGCTTCCTCCGTTGCAGTTCCCTTTAATACAAATGGCTCCAAAATCATAATCTTGATGTCCGGCAGCGCTTCCTTGATTTCCTCAATCATCATGGAATAAATCTTAAAGTATTTCTCCGCATCTACACCATTTTCTTTGGAAACCTCATGCCACACATCATTTACACCGATTAAAATACTCATCACGTCCGGCTTTAGGTTGATGATGTCGCTTTTAATTCGTGCATACACATCTACCACTCTATTGCCACTGATGCCGCGGTTAAAAAAAGTATACTCACCCGGATGTTCAAAGCCTAAAGTTCCTTTTACCAAAACCGGATAACCCACACCTACATTGCTGTCATTATCTCTTGCACGGCCCGCATCCGTAATGGAATCACCCTGGAATAAAATCGTTTTCATAAAATCCTCCTGTATGCGATTTTTTTGTTAAATTAAATATAGTCTGATATTTTAGAAAAGTCAATAAACCACCTAAAACCCAAACACATTCTCCACACAATCGCTTCCAAATGTCTTCACCGCCATTCGATACATGGCCTTTGCATGAATTCTGTCATGCCATAAAAACCGTCGCAGCATTTTTCTCAGAGACCACATTTCACCATAACTGCCCTCGAAAACCGGATTATCCAAAAAACCTTCTGTTTTTTCTAAAAGTTCAAATCCTCTTTTGCGACACTGGTATATCGTTCCCTCGTTGTCTGAGTCAATGCCGATTTCTCCAAAGTAATAAGAATTCACGTTTTTAGTATGCTCATACATTTCCTGTGCTGTTCTTGGTACTGCACCATAAAATGTATTTCTTTTTGGAAGACAACTTACATTTTTATCCGGTATCGATAAATATAATTTATAAAAATCCAGGGCAGATTGTAAAACCATTTCTTTTAACTGCAAATACTCTTCTATGCTCAAAGGACTTGTTTCTGTATCAAAAATAACATCTGAATCCGCATCTTTAATCTGCAAATTACTGTTTTTCTCTTGAATAATTTCTATTGTAATATTTTCTAATGCAGGCTCTTTTCTCCAATTCAAATACGAATTTATTTCATCCGGTATTTTTTCTATTGCCTCCTCCAAATTCGCACCTCTCGTAAATGCACCTATGCATTCCTCAGAATAAAGCAAGGTATCATCTCCATTATGCTCCCATATAAATCTCATGTTTTGCACCTCCGCAAACCAATTGGTTACTCCTCCATCTCCATATACGCTTCTGCAACACGCTTGTATTCAAATTCACGACTAATTTTTTCTACGCGAAAACCGTCCTTTTCCATAATGCTTCGATAAATATAAAGGCCATCCTCTTGAATACATTCATCCTTTATTAAAGCTCCCACCACATAGTGCTTGCCTTCAAAATCAAATTCATCCATAAGCGCCAGCTCCACCTCGGAGCCATCCTTTGTTGTCACGTTAAATGTTACATATTCGCCATAATCTTTTTCCATATTGTTTCTCCTAACACTCCTGTAATTCTATAAATTCTTCCCCTTCAGAATTAGTTACACCTATATATACTTTATCTGTAAATCTCCCTATTTTGCAAAAATGCTCCATCATATACTTTGCCGAGAAAGGCATTTCCAATTCGTGAATTTCATTCACAGAAAACCACTTGCATGTGCCTTCTGTGGAAATCAAGTTCTCATCCACTTCCTCTTTTAACTTGGCAAAGAAATAATAATTTTGCCGGATTTCACCATTGGTACGTCTAAGCGTAATATATCGCATGGCAAGACCATCTATATCTTTCTCAAGAAGACCCAGTTCTTCTTTTAATTCTCTAAGCACACATGCCTTTGGGTCATTTAGTTCCTCCGGTTCAAAATGTCCTCCTGCAGAGCCTGTCCAGACATTGTTTACCACCTTGCCACCCTGTCTGTAAAGTAACAATATCTGTTCGCCTTTAAGCAGGTAAATCGCGGTCATATTTCTTAATTTACCATTCATATAATTGCTCCTCAACTCCCCTTATCCATAATCTTACTTTAACTATACCACGTCCATCATCATAAGCAAAGAAAAAGCCCGGCACTTTTTAAAAAATACCGAACTTTTTCTCCAGTGTTAATTTATCTACTAAATTCCATCTCCCATGTTCCGCTCATGGTAAGCGGCTGTTCTGCTTTTGCTCCACCTACAAATGCGTGAATAACCAGCTTGTATGTTCCGGTACCAAGCTCTTTTACAGGAACAGGTATCGTTGCCTGTCCGTCCACCACTTCAGCCATGGCGGTCGGATCACCCTTCATCACTACCTTTCCGGAAGCGTTCAAAATCTCATAGCTTTCTACCCCCAGCTCCTGGATAGCAAAATAAGGTGCAACCTTTGGATTTACCATAGTTACAGAAATAGTAAGTTCTTCTGAGGAATCCAAAATGGCAACTTCCAACTCATCTGTAGCCTGCTCATAGGCAGTTCCTGTTACTGCGCCTTGCCAATTTTTAATATCTTTAAAAAATCCCTTGAGCTGGCCGCTTGCCGCCAAAGCAGTAACGCCTGTTATACAAAGGCATAAAGCCAAAGACGCTGCAACAGCGGCTGTTCTTCTAAAAAATGTATTTGTTCTTTTCTTCATAGTTTGATTCTCCATTTCTAAATTTGATGTTTTATAGCACCGTCTGATAATGCGCTCCTGCATCTCGTCTGGCATGTTTATTTCTTTTACTTTTTCTGCTAAACGCTGCATTTCCATTTACATATACTCCTTCCAATATACTTTTTCCAGCAAACTGCGCCCCTTTTGAAGTCGCATCTTCACCGCCGACGGGGTTTTTCCTATCACCTTGGCAATTTCCTCTATGCGATATTCCTCTACATAGTACAGAAGCAAAACAATACGAAATTTCTCCGGCAGCGTCATAAGAGCTTCTAAAATTCCGCTATCGGAGTCCTCCGCTGCAAATTCTTGTATTTGTTCCAAATCTATCATCGGATGACGTGCTCTAAACCGAAGCAGGTCTTTACATTTATTACTAGCCACTGTGATAAGCCACGCTTTTTCATGCTCTGCATCCTTGAACTCAGACTTTTTAAGCAAATACGTTATCATGGTTTCTTGAATCACATCCTCCGCATCGCTTGCATTCCCAAGTGTGATAAGACATAATCGAAACAGCATATTCCCATATGTATGAACAACTCTCTCCACATCACCAGCCGGCCGCGCCAATGATTTTTCCATCTCATCAACCTCCTTTCACTTTATACACGTCTGAATATGTAGTTTGGTCAATTTTTTATAAAAAATTTTATTCCATAAGAAAAAGCAAGTCAAAATAAAAAATCTGTCTCACGAATTTAACGTGAGACAGACCATTTAAAATCATTTATTAAACTGTCATTTTAGAAATTTCTCTTAGCTTTTCTACGCTTTGCAACAAGCATAACTGCTGCAATTATAACTTCGCTGTACACCAAAAGAATTATCCATAATGTGGTGTTTGTTGTATCACCTGTAGCCGGTATGATAGCCTTCTGATCAGATGGCGTTGTATCATCCGTTGTCGGAATGTCATCCGTTTCTTCAGGTGGAAGTATAATTTCTTCGAAATTTGCAGTAAACACATAGGTTTCGCCTGCAGTTACATTCTTAAGCACTTCCGGAAACGTTACGGAATTACCGTCTTTATCAGTCCAACCTGTAAAGAGATATCCATCTACCATTGTAAATTCTGTGCCGTCAACTGTTACAGAACCGCTTGTAAGCCAGCCTGTATTGAGGCGTAGTAACTTCTGAACAAGAGTCGGACGGATGGAAAGCAGTTCACTTGTTTTTGCTAACGTTGCCACGCCTTGTGGGTTTGCCTGATAGATAATTAATACCTGATAAATATCAGGAACATTATCTTCGTTAGCATCTGCATCATAATACAGTTTGAGAACAAGGCTATCATCTATAGCAACATTACCTGTATCGCTATATCCTGTTGCCTGTGGATTGAGTACAAAGCCTGTGTATGTTTTTGCTGTTGCTGTAACAGCTGTATCAACTGCTATATCAGCAAAATTCTCTGTTTCTTCAAGCTCATAGCTTCTGCTTTCACTGTTCCATTTATAATGTTCGACTTTGTAATTTGCAACTGTTTTAATAAGCTGTGCACAATATGTGTATGTACTGCCACCGGTCACAGAAATAGTCTGCGTTTCAAGTGTATTGTCAACTGCATTTTCAACATCTGTTTCCGTGCCGTTGTCAACAAAGGTCCACTTGTTAAGTTTGTATTTTGCATCCGGTACAACTATAGTACCACTTATATTTACATTACCCGTTTCTGCCCATTTTGTTGGTTCCATTTTATCAAAAATAGTGATAACTTCTTTTTCGAGACTTATACTTTGTGCCTTGTCAGCAGGATTTGCCGTATACAGAACTGTTACCTGATATTTGTCAGGTATCGTATCTGCTTGGTCAAAGTTTGTCCCACCTCCAATTTTATCAACATCATAATAAAGGATAAGTACAAGATGATAATCGTTGCCACTACCGGTAATAGGAAGTGATACTACACCACTTGCTGTACTGGTCTGACTATTGTATACATAACCCGGATAGTTGTTTACTGTTGCTGTAACCGTCTCCCCAACAGTGCTTGCAATAATGCTGCTGTCTGCCTCCTGATAAATGCCAAGTGTATCATTCCACTTATAGTGTACCACTTTGTAATTTGCAGGTTTTTTAACAAGATTTGCACAGTAAGTGTATATTTTTCCACCTTCCACAGCTATTGTCTGTGGTGCAAGAGTATTTTCATTTGCACCTGCAACATCCGTTTCTGTTCCATTGTTGGTGAATGTCCACTTATTCATTTTATAGTTTTCTGTTGGAGTTACTTTGGCTCCCTTTACATTCACAACACCCGTCTGAATCCAACCGGTTGCACCTGTAATCGTTACAATTTCTTTTATTCGAGAAAGTATGCCTTCTTTGGCAGGGTCTGTTATGTACAGAATAGTCGCTTGATACTTATCCGGAATAGCATCCGGTTCATCAAGTTCTGCTCCGCCACCAATATTATCGATATCAAAATACAACTTAAGAGTAAGCATATCAAGCTGATTATCTATTTTAGCCGGCATCCTTACTGTGCCGCTTGTTACAGATTGCTGAAGATTAAGTATATAATTATCGCAATCTTCATTGATAGCTGCATACTTATCATTTACTGCATTGATATCCACAACTGCAGTGTCCCCCAAGGAACCCATAAGAACCCGGGTATCGCCACTTTGTAACACATAATCATTTGCAGAAGCATCCCACTTGTAATATTCAACTTTATAAGCTGCAACTTTTGGTACAACAACCGATGGTTTTGGCACAATTTGAGCTGTGAAGATGTATGTACCTCCACCAACTACAGCTATTGTCTGTGAAGAAAGAATATTGTCAGAAGAAACAATAGTATCTGTTTCTTCATATGTCCATTCTTTAAGCTTGTAACCATCTATCGGAGTTACCTGCGTTCCTCTCGTAGTTACATTGCCTGTATATGCCCATTTTGTTGAGTCTATACTGTCATATATAGTAATGACTTCTTTTGAACGACTTATACTTTGTGCCTTACTATTAGGATTTACATTATAAATAACGGTTGCCTGATATTTATCTGGAATATTATCCGGATCATTAAACACTTGGTCACCCTCAATGTCACCACCCATTATATCCAGGTCGTAATACAGTTTAAGCACCAATGTACCATCTGCTACTACTTGGCCTGTAGTTACACAGGCTGCATATGGATTTACCATATATCCTTTAAAAAGACCTGTTGTTTTGGCTGTCGCTGTAACGGTTGTTCCTATGGTTGCACTAAAGTGTTCTTCTGCTGCCGGTGAAGAATCGTAATTCTTGGTTTCGTCATTCCAGATATAGTGTTCAACTCTATAATTGGCCTTTGTTGTTACATAATGCAGGGTTATGGTTGTACCGCTGGTAAGCTCATCTCCTACCTTTACATCTGCCGGGTCATAGCCATCAAATCTGTAATCCGTATAAGGTGTCTGTGTTAGGAACAGTTCTTCAACTGTTATCTTGTCAAGTCCTCCTGCCCATACATTGCGAGAATATTCTCGTGTATAACGGATTATACCGCCAACATTATGTTTAACCGTAATGTAAACAGGTTTTGTTAGACTTTCATCTTTTGTATAGATGAGTGTAACAGTTGCGTCTTTTGTTAATACGGTTTCACTTCCGGTAAAGTTCCCTGCAAAGGATTTTGTTCCGTTGCTATATCCTGCAAAGGATTTCCAATCAAGTGAACCTTCCTGAACAAGTATCGTATCTGAATCACTTAAATGAACAACGGTTTTATATTCTTCTGGGGCAATAAGATCAACCGCTGTAGCTCCTTCCATATACACATGTTTTACTGTATATTTTATTTCTTTGGTTTTGGTTAAATCCTTAATATAGTTAAGCTCAATAACCAGACCATTATCGACTACAGATCCGTTTGTTATACCAGCAGGATCGATTCCCGCATATTCATACCCAAGCGTATCAAGATATTCCTTAGGAGCAACAGAACCACTTTCTACAATAAGTGTATTATTCGCATGTACCCACACATTTTGTTTATATGTTTTTGTATCTTCTTTACGTTCAACACCACCAAGGAGATGTTTTACGGTATATGATAATTCTTTTGTATCCGTAATGTCTTTTACATACTTAACTAAAATAACAGTAGCTGTTGCAACTTTGTCACCTTCCTGGACGGAATTTCCCCTCTCAGTTACAGTTTCAGCATATTTGTAACCCAGATAATCATTTGGAGCAAGTGATCCAAGTTTCACAGTAAGGTTCTGTGTATCAAGTGCTGTTGGGATAGTTTCGTAGAATTTGTCCACAAACACTTCCTGTTTAACAGCTTTTTCGTCCACTCCTTCACTGTTATAAACAATGTGTTTTACGGTATAAACATTGGTAGAAAGATGTTCTGTGTCCACAATATATGTAACGGTAACAACAGTTCCGCTCGTTACAGTTGTTGGTTTTGCGACAGATGATCCTCCCACTTGATAATGAGCAAGTTTATATCCAACATATGCATTTTTAGGATTAGCAATACTTGTCTGGTCAGCAACATGTTCCGCATTCACCGTAATTGTATCGGAATCATTTATCCATACAGATTCTTTTTTGGTATACTGATCTATTACGTTGTCACCTATTTTATGACGAACAACGTAAGACAATTCCTTTGTCTGGTTATCATCTTTATTGTAAGTAATCGTAATAATAGTACCATTGGTTACCGTTTTATTTATACCGTCATAACCCGCTGTTCCGGTTATAATGCCCTCTGCACTGTATCCCGTGTAGAAATTGAAATCAAGTGTTCCATTGATTATGCCAAACGGATTGTCCTTTTCAGCTTTTGAAACTGTAACAATATGTTCTTCAACAGCCTTTTCTACAGTACTTACCCCGTCGTATGTAACATGTTTAACGGTATACATTACATTTTCTGTTACAGATGTATCTGTTACAAAGTAAAGCGTAATAACGGTTTTGTCTGCAACTGTGCTACCTTCTGTCCTTACATCAGGACTTATGGATGCAAGCTTATAAGCATCTCCATATTTTGTTGTGTTAATATCTTCAGAAACAACCATCACAGGTGAGTTGTCATTTATCCATACTTTATTTATGCGTGTTTTTTGAGCAGCTGTATCTTCTTCACCATTTATAAAGTATTTTACTGTATAACCTACGGTTTTAGTAGCTGTTGGGTCTTTTACATAATTAAGAGTAATTACTGTCCCATCAAGTACCTTGCCATCTGAGATGTCCTCACGGTTTGATAATGTAGTATTGACATATTTATAGCCTGTATAACTTCTTTGTGCATAGTTTGCACCCTTTACAGTTATTTCTGTCTGAGGATCATGCATCCACAACTCGGTAATATAGGTATTTACGGCCTGTTCCGTTTCAGTTCCGGTACCTACCGTTTCGCCATCCCAGGTTACATGCTTAACCGTATATTTAAGCGTTTTGGTTTTGCTTTCATCCTTAACATAGTTAATAACTATGACTGTGCCATTGGCTACTTTTGTCGTACCTGCAATCAGTCCGGTTGGTTCAGTTGCATGGTAAATATAGCCTTCGTATATCGGAATAGCAATACTTGAAGCTGTAACAGTAAGTTCAGCAGGATCATTTACCCATACGGTATCACTTACAACAATATCCGTTGTATTAAGCTGAGTTGTTCCATGCATATGCTTAACTGTATAGGAAACAGGCTTGGTCTGTTTATTATCCCTTGTATAATTCATAATGATGACTGCATTATCATTTACCATATCACCCGCAGTAATTGATTGTGATGAATTTTCAATGGTAATACTTGTACATTCATATCCAAGGTATGTATTTGGTACAAGACTGGCTTCAGTTACTTCTAGAGTTGTGATTGTTGAATGTACATTTTTTGGATAAACATAAGTATGTTCTGGTTTTGTATTACCTTCTATAACATGCTTTACAGTATACTGTATAGTATGTTTTTCTTCAGGATTGAAAACATAGTACATACCAATTTCCTGTCCACTTGCCACAGTGCTTCCTACTGCACAAGCGGGACTTGTATATGAGTACGTATATCCTACAAAAGTTTTCTGCTCAAGTGCTGTTATTTCTATCTGGTCAGGTGAATGTTTCCACACTCTTTCTGTATAGGTTTCTTTTGCTGAAGTCTGCTCCACACCATCCAGATAGTATTTTACAGTATAGAACACATCTTTCTTTGCTGTATCTCTTGTATCTTCTTCATATCTGAGCACAATTATTGAACCAGACATAACCTCAATACCTTCAGTTATACCGGCAGGTATTATATCACGGAACACATATCCGTCATAAACTGCCTGCTCAAGAGTATCTTCTGCAATAGTTATAGTATTTGGTGCATTAATCCATACATCTTCTGTATATGTTTTTTCATACAAAATTCTGCTTTCAGCTGCAGTGGTGTTTTCGTACTTATGCTGAACTTTGTAAGACACTGTTTTGGTCTGTGTATCGTCCTTTTTGTAATACAGCTTAAGTATTAGTGTACCGCTTTCCGGTACTGTACCACTTACTAATGTGCCCGGTATTGTTTCATCTAAGGCATAACCAGGATAGTCTGCTTTTGTTTTTGGTGATGCGGTTACTATTTCACCTTTTATACAATTGATTATCTGTACGTCCGCATCAACTCTATTATATTCACCTTGAGAATCAGGATTTTCCTTGTAATGTTCAACGGTATATGTTGTTCGAATATCCTCATAGTGAAGAGTGATAACCGTACCTGATACAACCTTGTTATCGTTGGTATTTTCACCGTTCGTACAACTTATGTTGCTGTAACGATAACCAAATTTTGTTATCTGGTTAAGGCTGTTCTCAACGATATCCATTACATTGCTGTCATTTATCCACACTGTTTTTGAATGCACCTCTGTGCGGGTTGCATCGATTATACCGGCATAGTCATGCTGAACGGTGTAGGACAATTCTTTTGTCTGAGTTTCATCCTTCTCATATGTTACTCTGATAACATTAGAGGCAGGATTTGTGGATATTGTAAGCCGCGCAGGTTCTGCTGTGCCTCCTTTATATCCCACAGGTTTATATGAAGCAATTTCATTTGATGTTACTTCTGCCTGACTGCCGAATGGTGCATTGCCTTTCTCTTCAATATAGAAAGGTGTTGTCTGGTCTTCTTTGAAATATTCTATAGACCAAGCATAGTTATTTCGTTCGTAAAACAGCTTAAGAATGGTTGACGGATTACCGTTTCCATCTTTAACGTCAAGAATTGCACTTTCCACCGTTTCACCGGTTATCGTGTAAATGTAGCCGGTAAGAGCTTTTCCAAGATCACCGGAATAATAAGCTCCCAACAATCGTGGTGTAACAGAAACAACCTGCCCATAGGTTCCTTTTTGGGAATCTTCTTTGTCGGTGTATATCAACTCATAGGTGCCATCTGATTTTTCACGATAATATTCAACCCAATATGGCAAGTCCGTCTGAGGTGTATAATAAACCTTTATAATATTTTGGTTTGTATCTGCAGTTATTGCTGTTGCACCTGTTGTTTCTTTATGTTTATAACCGATAGGAGTTTTTGACGCAATTTCTTGTGCGGAAGCCGAAATTGCTGTACCGAGCTTTTGCTCACCTTTATCTAATGTATCAAACGGGATTGTCTGACCCTCTTTATAAAACTCTATCTTGTAGCTAAATTCTCCACGCTTATAGTAAATATTAATTACATTTTGTGCTGTTTCTGTACCTAACACCAAAGATGATGAATTATCCGCCAGTGCAGGATTTGTATGATCAAGTACATAGCCTAAAAGTAATGTTTTAAGAGTTTCATCGGTATAGTCTGCACCATTTGTAAGTGGTGTTATTGATATTTTTTCACCAAAGCTGCCTATACCATTAGCGGTGTGCACAGCGTTATAGCCTCCTGCATTGTTTTCTGCAAAGTATACCACTTTATAAGTTATGTCCGTGCGTGGTGCATAGTAAACTTTGACAATATTACGGCTCGGGTCTGTACCAATTAATGCCCCTTGAACGCTATATGGTGTTTCCTGGTAACCATTTTTTGTCTTGTTTTCGTATGTGCTTACTGTTGTTCCATAATCAGCACTAAGGCCTGTTACGGTCTTACTCTCATCCAGTTCTCCACCGTAATAATACTCTACACTATAATTGTATTGTGCAATATCGTAGTACAAATTGATTATATTCTTAGTTGGATCGCTGCCATTAATTTTAATGGAATACTTATGCGTTACACCATCTTCTGTGTAACTTGTACTTTTTCCATCATTAATTACATAGCCCTTCAGCGCAATGCCTTTTTCACCTTGATAATATTCTCCGTACTGCTCCACATGGGCTGTAGCAATCTCATTGGTTATACCGTCGTAATGCTTATGTTCGAACTGTGTTAATTCTTCGTAAGTACCATTGGCACCTTCTCGCCAATATTTTGTTGTATATTCCACATCAAGCTGGGTAAGATAGTGAACTTCCAACAGGTTATTAGCCTCATTTGACTCAATAACAATAACATGCTTTGTATTGTCGCTTATATCGTCACTATATCTGACATGGTCAAGTTTATATCCGCCAGAATTTGCTTCTACCTGTGCAGCAGTGTATTCGATACGTGTTCCATAAGCCGCTATGCCTGTTATACGCTTTTCTGTAAGCTCATTATGGTCAAGAAAGAACTTAATTGTATAATTATACTCATTAGCTTGCCAAACGGCACGAAGCGTAATATCTTCCTGACGTGTAGGGGCAATTTCTTTTACATAACCTTCACGGAGGACATCATCACTTGTATCTGCCGTGCCTTTGGTATCCACCTCTTTCCATCCAAGGAAGGTGTAACCTTCTCGCTGTGGTTCTTCAGCTGGTAAGGTTGCACCATAGCTCCAGTAGTATTCGTATAGATAATTATCCATGCCTGTTACTACATCATCACCTGCATCCAGCTGATATGCGATACCATATCTATTTGGTTTAAGCGTAGCGGTAAGCACCTGTGTCTGATATGGTTCTGTGGTTGCAATAGGATCAAAGCGGGCTGCACCTGTGTTATATACAATGGTAAAAGGTGCACTATTAACAGAGTATAATACCTTACTATTTGAATTATAAGGTATATACTTATCTATTCTGATTGCATATTCATAAAGAGAAATACCGTCTGTACTATTATTCCATACAGGATAGTACTGGGTCTCAGTACCATTTGCAATAAACACCTGTGTAGTGTCCTGACCCACAAAATTATCATCGTCCTGCATCTGGCTAATGGTAGACCAACGTTGTGGATAGTTGTAATTTTCCGTATTTCTATAATAAAGAACTAATGTTTCGGCAAGCTTTGGTCTATAGCCATTAGCAATTTCTGTTGCATCAATTTTATAATACAGATTAAAGCTTGTAGGCTCAAAACGACCATAAATATTGATTACAGCGGTATTTTTATCTACGTCCGTTTTATCTGAATCAGACTCAAAAATTGCAATATAATCAGACTCGCTATTTGAATATGAAGCATAATTATTTGGTGTTTCTATACTTTCTGGTTCATTCTGGTAAAAAGATGCATAGTTTGCTACATTAAGTAACACTCGATATTTTCTACCATCATTGATAGCACCTTTGAACGAATAACTGCCTTTTCCATATTCATCATCACCATAATTCAAAGATACATCTTGAGAAGAAATCGTTATAGGGTAACCATTCTCCTTAATTTCCTGCAACAGAACTTTTACTGTTTTTGGGCGATCGTAATCGTAAATATTTTGTTTGTCTTCCCCTGTACCATAGAAACCTGCTATATAAACATTGCCTTGGAGATTTACAGGAGCAATCCATTTTGCTTTAACAGTTACTGATTTTACAAGATCGTCACCTGTATTTACTTTTTCATCAGTTATCGTTTCTCCATCCACAACATACCATCCATCAAATGCCCACTCGCCTTCCGGTGTTGTTTTTGTAACGGCAAACTGTGACAAATCCGGCACAACAATCTGATTCTTTACAGTTTTGCTTGCAGTTGATCCATCCTTAAAAGTTCCGCCGTTGGCATCAAATGTAATATCATGTGTTACAATATTAACCTCGGCTTGCAGTACACCGACCTGCTTATGTTGTGTATTGTCATAGTAAGCACCTGCAAGCGTAGTATTTGCAGCTGGTTTTTGGCCTGCAGGTATATCAGCAGGCAATGTTGCAACATAACGTCCACCCACAGATTCATAGATTGTATGACCATTTTCTTTATCGATTGCCTGTATACGGGTACCATCAGCAAGCACATAAGAAACAATTTCCATACGATAATAATAAGGGACTGTACCATCATCCATTGCTACAGAATAATGGCCTGTACCTATATAGTCATTGTCAACTTTATTTATATCCACACGCTCGTATACTTCGGCATGCGGAGTAATGGTGTACCAATCCACCCTGTCTCGCATATCGTATGGAGTGTTGTAATAAGAAGTAATTTTAATATTTGCTGCTATAGGTTTCAGATTGTCAGGCAAAGTTTCAAACAATGCCTCATCCTTTTCGGCAATTTTAACACTATATGCAAGTTCAAATTCATTCGGCACGTACTCAAGCTGAGCTTTAATATATACATCGCCTGTTGTCGGGGATGTGGTTATTGTAATTCCGGAATAACCATTGGTAGGGTCACCATCATCATCCACGATGGAATAGTTTGCTTTGTTAATTTCCAGACTATAATATCCACCGTAAAACTCACTTGTTACAAAAGTAGGTTTTATAGCTGCTGTTTCAGCGATAAGACCTGTTCTTTTTGCTTCAGGGGACTTTGCATAGTATTTTGTAATATCTTCTGTAAATTTATCTCCATTCTTTTGATAAATACGTCTGCCCACAAAATATTCGCTGTCATATGTCGTATTTTCCAATGAAAAATCCCAGTCGTTAATGGTCATACCTCCCATACGGGTGTATTCACCAAATGCAGCTTTTCGCTGCATTAACGCAAAGGATACATCATTCATATTCGTCGTACTGTTGTTTTGGTCATCACCATAAATATGATCCAGTTCGATATCCACATATACATTTACATTTTTTGACCAAAGTGGTTTCAGTCTGTACTCTTGAGAGATACTGTTTGTAAGCCGTGTTTCTTTACCGCCATACTCCGGCAACAAATAACTATTGCCGCTCTGATCCTGCCATCCAAGGAAAATATATCCGTCCTTTGTTGGCAGATTATCCTTATCAAACCACAAATCCACTTCGTGACCATTGTGATAATATTCAACATCTTTATTTGCAAGCTTTATATCGTTGTCGTCGGTATATGTAACACTGTAGTAGAACAGGTATCTTGTTCTGCTATCATCATTCATAACAATAACCTGATGATCTGCCAGTTCGTAATTACTGCCATTTTTAATGTAAATATTATATTCGCCGTTATCCAGTGCCGCACTGTACTCACCTTCTGCAGTACGTGGAAGTTCAATGTAACCGCCGGTTCCATTTGTCCTTCTCAGATAAAGGGATGCATTTTCAGTAAGCCCCGCTACTACAACTTCAATATCTGTTGGTGTACCACTCAATGCATCATGTGTAGAACTATCATATCTACCATTAAGCATTACGCGCACTTTACCTGTGTAAACAGGCAGCGTTGTTGCATAGATATATGCATAAGCAATATTGTCTTCGTCTGCACCTGCTTTTCCCTCGGCAACAATCTGATATTTGGTATTAGGTGTAAGACCTTCAAAGCGATATGCAACAATCTTTTCTGAATCGTTTTCATCATAGATAGGAATACCTGTTTTTCCTTCAATAGTATAGGTACATCTGTCGTCCAAATTCGCTACGGTAATATAGGTAGTGGAAACCGTTGCTGTTGGTTTTTTATAAACATACACTGTTGTCGTTGCTGTGGCAGAAGAATATTGATGAAACTTACAATTATCCTTCTTAATTGTATATGTTAACTGCGCATCGCCCGCCTCTGTATCGTTTGTACCCGGTTTAATACCCTGTATCTCATATCCATTTGTAAGCGTTGTAAGCGAAATATATTCTCTGCCTGATGCAATCTGTACTGCGGAAGTAGATGCTGCCGTACAAGAAATATGTGTAATAGAACTCTCACCCAAAAGGTCTTTCAATTGTCTGGTATCCCCTTCAAAAATACCAAAAGAAACTTTTTCCACGTCGTCCTGAAGACTAGGATAAATAAAACCGGAATAAGTATATTTGTTATTCTTACCTGATCTTTTTCCGGTATGGGAATCTTCACACAATTTTTTATAAGAATTTCCTACTTTTTCATATACCTCAACTTTAACAGTACCTACAAGGTCATCACTATCTAAGTTAGCACCATATACAGAAGCCCAAGCAAAACCTTGTTCCCTTTTATTTGAATTTGATGAAATTTCTATTTCGCCATCTGTATTATTGATTCCATACATATTGTGAGAATTGTAGATATACAAATAAGTCCCCAAATTATTTGTCCATTTATAATACAAATCCTGAACATTTCCGTCGTATCCGGTTACTTTTGCTTCCAGCAATTCACTAGAACGCAAATCCTCCTGTGCACCACGGTTAAAGCTGACAATTTGCACCGAAGGTGTTGCCATCGGCTGTACATCCGCAGCAAATGCAGATGCCGGTAACAATGTTACTATCATAATAATCGCCAGTAAGCCAGATGTTATTCGTTTTAAATTTCCTTTAAATTTACTTTTTAGACAACTCATTTTGCACTCCCCCCTATTTTTTTATCAAAAAAAATAGCTTTTTTATATTAAATTATCTATCCGAAATGAATACGATAGTTTCATTTATATTGTAACCCTTTTTTTACCATTATTCAACAGTTAATGTATTTATAAATAAAAAAGTAAAGTCCAGCGGCTGCCGGACTTTTTCTTCCTTATTCTATTTCTCCAACTGTTTCTGCTGGTTATAATTAATCAAACTGCCCGCCTTTACGATGGTGCGTTCTTCTGCTGTCATGTCTGCAATGTAGAGGAAAATTTCCTTTACTTCGTTGCCGATCACGTAGGCCTTGATGTTCTTCATGTCGCCGTCTAAGATATTGCGGATTCCCGGTACGAAAATGTAGTCGTCTACTTCGAAGTCCGGTGTTTCCTTCATCTGGAACGGAATCATGCCCCAGTTCATTACATTAGAACGGTAACGCTTGGTTGCATATTCCAGACAAATATTTGCAAGACCGCCTAATACTCTCTGGCAACTTGCAGCCTGCTCGCGAGCAGAGCCATCACCCGGACGAATTGCATAAACCATGCTTCCTATTTCGGTTTCGGTACATGTTACGTCTGCACAGCCGTCAATAGTCTGAATCTTTGCAAAGATATCCTTTAATGCAGGTTCTACTTTACAAGGAACTTTACCTGCACGTCTTGCTTTTTCAATCACATCCACTTCCTTTGCACGACCAACGTACTGTGGGTCACGTCTGGAAAGGGTAAACTCAGCCAGACCTAAAGGATTGGAGCGATAGGAAGATGTTTCACCGGATGGAATTAATTCATCGGTGGTTGTTACATCGTCCATAATCTTAGAGCACACCTTTAATAAAATGTTGTCTGTTAAAGCACTCATCTGCGGCCAGTCTTTGATATTTGGACCATATACCAAATCTTTTTCCACCTCTGCTTTGCCAAAGCCCCGATATACGCGACTGGTATATGCAGAAGCATCAAAATCGTATGCTAGAATCTGATAATTATCTGCATACTGTTCTGCACTGGTCAAATAACCGCCGTTTGCACCGGTTGCTGCAATAGAACGTGCATCCATAAGTGCTACTGCGGACATCTGTCCTACGCCCGGTTTAGAACCTTCGCGATTCGGGAAGTTTCTGGTAGTATGACGAATACTAAGGGCATTATTTGCCGGTGTATCGCCTGCACCGAAGCAAGGACCACAAAACGCGGTCTTTACAGTAACACCTGCCGCCATCAAATCACTGATAGCACCCTTCTTTAATAAGTCCATAAATACCGGCTGGCTGGAAGGATATACAGACATAGTAAATGCATCGTTGCCGCAGGAAGCATTCTTTAAAATATGTGCTGCTGCCATTACGTTAGAGTAATTACCGCCGGCACAACCTGCCACAATACCCTGCTGAACCTTTAACTTGCCGTTTTCAATCTTGTCAGTAAGGGTAAAGCAAGCCTTGTCACCGGAAAGCTTTTTCGCTTCCACTTCTACGCTTCTTAAAATATCGCCTAAATTTGCGTTTAATTCATCAATAGTATAAACATTGCTTGGATGAAACGGAAGGGCAATCATCGGCTTCACTTCACTTAAGTTCACGTAAACCATACCATCATAGTACGCAACATCCGCCGGCTTTAATTCCTTGTAATCGTTACCATGTCCGTGCAGTGTAAGGAACCCCTTGGTATCCTCGTCTGTCTGCCAAATAGAGGAAAGGCAAGTAGTTTCCGTAGTCATAACGTCCACGCTGTTACGGAAATCCGTATCCATAGAAGCAATACCCGGACCTACAAATTCCATTACTTTATTTTTTACATATCCCTTCTTAAATACGGCTCCGATAATTGCCAGTGCAATATCATGAGGACCTACGCCAGGTCTTGGGGCGCCATCTAAATAAATACCTATCACACCCGGATAAGCAATGTCGTATGTATCGCGAAGCAACTGCTTTACCAACTCTCCGCCGCCCTCGCCAATTGCCATAGTACCAAGCGCACCATAGCGGGTATGACTGTCAGAGCCGAGAATCATTTTGCCGCAGCCTGCCATCATTTCACGCATATACTGGTGCATAACTGCAATGTGTGGTGGCACAAAGATACCGCCGTATTTTTTGGCAGCGGACAAACCAAATACATGGTCGTCCTCATTAATCGTACCTCCTACTGCACAAAGAGAATTGTGACAGTTTGTAAGCACGTAAGGAATCGGAAACTCCTTCATACCGGAAGCCTTTGCTGTCTGCACAATACCTACAAAGGTAATGTCATGAGAAGTCATGGCATCAAAACGAATTTTTAAATGCTCCATGTTGTCTGCGGTATTGTGTGCTTCCAAAATGCGATATGCGATACTTCCTTTTCTGGCTGCTTCTTTGTCTACAGCCTGACCGGATGCCGCACATCTCTCGTTATATTCTGCTTCTGAAACTACTGTGGTGCCGTTTAATAAATATGCACCGCCGTCATATAATTTAACCATAAAAAGCCTCTTTCTACTGTCGATTATAATGCTTCAATAATAGCATTTTTGTATTCTTCTGTGGTTGCATTACCCTTTAAGTCCGGAGTTAAGTACTTGCCTTCTGCCAAAACAGACTCTACTGCTGCGCGAATCTTTGCTGCAATATCGTCCATGCCAAGGTGCTCTAACATCATACTTGCGGAGAAAAGGAGTGCCGTTGGATTTGCAATGCCTTTTCCTGCGATATCCGGTGCACTTCCGTGAACCGCTTCAAACATCGCATAATCTGTACCCAAATTACACGAAGGAAGCAAACCCAAACCACCAATCAGACCGCTGGTAAGGTCAGAAACAATATCTCCGTAAAGGTTTGGCATTACCAAAATGTCGTACTGGGTAGGATTCATTACTAACTGCATGCAAACATTATCTACAATAACATCCGTTGCGGTAATATCCGGATAATCCGCAGAAATCTGGCGGAAAATATCCAGGAACAAACCATCGGACATTTTTAAAATATTAGCCTTATGTACACAAGTTACTTTTTTACGTCCATGTGCTCTTGCATATTCAAACGCATCACGAATAATACGCGTACTTGCCTTGCGGGTAATAATCTTGGTTGCGTGTACGGTATCTGCATCAATCTGCTCTTCCACACCTACATACAAATCTTCGGTGTTTTCACGGAATGTAATAATATCAATATTTTCAAAATGAGTCTTTAATGCTGCGCTGGACTTTGCAGGACGAATATTCGCATATAAATCATACTTATTGCGAATGGTAACATTGATGGAACGGAAGCCCTCACCTACCGGAGTGGTAATCGGGGACTTTAACAATACTTTCGTCTTATCAAAAGAGGCATATGCTTCGTCGGATACCAAAGCACCGTTTTTCTCCATTTCATCTGCACCAACATTAAACATTTCATATGCTAAATCCGCACCTGCTGCTTCTAAAATCTCTAACACGCAATCAATAATTTCAGGACCAATACCGTCGCCTTTAAAAACCGTAATTAACTTTTTCATTATTTTCTTACCTCCACAGGTTTAAATTCCACAGGCTCACCAACATACTTGGTAGCAGGACGCATAATCTTACCATCATAAAGCTTATTTTCAATATTGTGTGCCAACCAGCCAACTGCACGTGCACACGCAAAAAGCGGTGTATAAATTTCCTTTGGAATATTTAACATATCATAAGCAAATCCACTGTAATAGTCCACATTATTGCTGGTAACTTTACCGGTTTTCTTGGAAATTATTTCGCGTGCAATTTTTTCAAATAATACACGGAATTCAAACTCCTCCATACGACCTTTTTCCATTGCTAAGTCACGACAATATTCTCGTAAAATTTCAGCACGTGGGTCAGACACGGTATAAACAGCATGCCCCATACCATAAACCAGACCGGAATTGTCATAGAAATCCTTTGCCAAAATACGTGTTATCACGTCACGAATTTTATCTTCATCCTTCGTGAAACCAATTTCATCAATAACTGCCTGCATCATATTATAACAGCTTACATTGGCACCACCATGCTTTGGTCCCTTCAAAGAACCGATAGCGCCGGATAAGGTAGAATAAATGTCCGTACCGGTAGATGCCATGGCAACACTGGTAAAGGTAGAGTTATTACCACCGCCATGGTCAGCATGAACCATAAGCAATGTGTCAAGCATCTTTGCTTCCTGAGGCGTAAACTTGGAGTCCGCACGAAGCATATATAAAATATTCTCTGCAATAGAAAATTCAGCTCTTGGATAGTGAATAACCAGACTCTTCTTCTGATAATGATGCATCTGGCTCTGATAACCATAGCAAATAATTAAAGGAAGCTTCCCTATAATATTAAGCCCTTTCAATACGGTCTGATAAGGGTCGTTATCATCCGGCTTATCATCATAACTATATAAAGAAAGCACTGTAATTTGAAGCAAATTCATCAAATCCTTAGATGGAGCTCTGAGCAAATTCATTTCTAAGAATTCCTTTGGAAGGGAATAACACTCGCTGATGGTTTCCTTAAAGTTCTTTAACTCACTATTATTTGGCAAATAACCAAATAATAACAAGAAGCAAACTTCTTCATAACCAAAATGTCCTTCACCCTTTCCGGCCACCAAATCCTTTAATCGGTATCCTCTGTAATAGAGCTTACCTTCCGTGTCCGTTTTTGCACCATCCACGTACTCGTAACCAACAACGTCACTAATACGTGTTAAACCAACACGAACACCGGTACCATCCTCGTTACGAAGCCCCTTCTTTACGTCATATTCTTTAAATAATGCGCTTGGGATATCTGTATAATATGTAGATTTGCCAAATGTCTGAGCGATAAAATTATTATTCATAATGCCTCCTCCCAAATTTCCTAATCTTACTGTTTTGAAAATGAGTTTAACACGTTATCATGCAACAGTCAACACAAATTGTTTTATTGTATGCTTGTATACATGTATTTTTTTATAAGAAAAGAGTCAGTTTTTGCTTTTAAAGCACAATCTGACTCTTTTCTTTTGTATAAATTTATATTACGTTCTATGTATCGTCTTTTTGCCACACATAGGGCAGGTCACCTCGATTTTACCTTTTCCGCGAGGTATACGAATATTACGACCACAGCCCTTGCATTTGAAGATTTTGTAGTCCTTACGCTGCTCCATTTTGATACGGGTAGTTTCCAGCCAGGTTACAAACTTGCGGTTTTCCTCTCGGCGCACATAGAGATTTTTAGAAAGGGTACGATACAATAAATAAAGCATACCAGCAAAGGCTAAATAGTCAAGAATCAGGGATTGAAGTAATATCGACAACACATATAAAACCAACACTACATAAAGCAATATGCGATTCAATTCATCCACACCATTACGCCCTTGCATAAACTTTTGTAATTTCCATCTTAATCTATACAAAAACTCTTTCATAACAGCCTCCACGAGAATTTTTTTATAATATTTTATGTTTTGTATTTCTATTATAAAAATTATATCCTCTTTAAGGAAGAGTTACAATTGAAAAAACGTGAATAATCGTAAATTTTTTATAAACAAAATCCTTACTTCGGTCTGCGGATTCTATTGAGCTGACTGTTCATTTTTAACAATTCTTCCTTTGTAAAGGTTACATTTCGCATTCCAAGCATTCCGGTAAAACGCAAAACTGTAAAGCTGCTAATCATATCCATGACACCGCTGTTCATTTCCGGATTCTTGGTTTTTTTCTTTTTTGCCTTTTTGTCCTTAGATTGAGGTTGACCTTGGCTCATCTTTTTTGCTAGAGTCAGGAATAAGCCGCCAAACCAAAGCTTACCACGAAAGGTTTTCATAATGTCTCCAATCTTATCGTTGAGACTGAAATACCCCTCAACCTCTGTTATATCAAACCAGTTTAGTACAGCTCCCTGCTCTCTTAATACATAGGACTCATTCATCTTATCCACTTTTCGGATAACACTTTCATCCTTGCATACGCCTGCTACGGCTACCAGCTTGGACTCGCCCACATTCTCTACATTAAAATAGAAGAAATGTTCCTTGCTTTCCTGTACGCCAAAACTCTTTCCATTCACAAAAAGTTCTACTTCCGGTTCGTTGGAATAAACCGTAACCTTTGTCACATCTTCTACTCGGTCTACGTATCGTTTGCCGCAAATGTGTACAAATGGTTCGTCAGACCACCATGCTTTATACGCATAAAAAGCGTCTTTCTTGTATGTTCTGTCAATGGTAATAAGCCCCTTGTGGTTTTGGCCATTTTCGCCACCTTCTGCACGAGCATCTGCACCAAAGTCAAACATATTCCAAAGATGGGTTGCCCAAATATACGGTCTGGAAAATAACTGCTTAATTAACTCCTCATGATAATATGCCTGATATTCTTCCGTATAGTCACCCTGTACCGGCTTGGAAGAATGCCAGTTTAAAGCCTCACATCCATATTCACTCATACCAATGGCCTTGTTTGGATATTTTTCATGGAATTTATCAAACCAAGGACCATTCTTGGAAGTATCGCCACCATACCATCCAAAATAATGATTATAAGAAACCACATCAGAAATATGCACATATTCTTCATCCATTCCGCACATGGAAATACATGCTACTACGGTCTTACGTGTTTTATCCATTTCATGACATAAATCATTTAAGAAGCGATGGTTTTCCAACATGTTCGGGTCTTTTGCCCCGTCCATGGTAATTTCATTGGACAAACCCCATACAAAGATAGATGCATGGTTGTAATTCTGGACAATTAATTCCTTCATCTGGTTAATGGTATTTTCACGACCATCCGGCATGTGCTTAGAAATATACGGTATTTCTGCCCATATAACCAGACCGCGCTCATCGCACAAATCATAAAAATACTGGTCATGCTGATAATGAGCCAGTCGAATGGTATTAGCACCCACCTCGCAAATCAAATCCATATCTTCTTTGTGGTGTTCCGGAAGCAGTGCATTCCCAATCCCCCATCTGTCCTGGTGACGACATACACCACGAAGAGGATACTCTTTACCGTTCAATATAAAGCCTTTTTCCGGGTCAATTTCAAAATAACGACATCCAAAACGTACCGTTTTTGTGTCTAATTCGCTGTCACCATCTAATAAGTAAGCTTCTAAAGTGTAAAGAAACGGGTCCTTGAGACCGTTCCATAAGTGACAGTTTGGAATCACAAAATTAACTTTACCATCTGTTGCAGTAATCGTCTCTTCTGCAATAACGATGTCTCCGTCTTTGATAATATATTTAACCTTTTCGCTACCTGAAAGACCGGTAAAGTAACCGATAACTTCCACCTTTGCATCGGCACCATTTACCACAGGCGTCACCTGAATCCCCGGCCCTCCCCAGAAATCTAAATCAAAATGCGCTTTTGGAACACAGATTACATTTACATCACGGTAAAGACCACCATAGAAGGTAAAATCTGCAACCTGAGGATAAACCTTTTCATTTGCAACATTATCTACTACAATAGCAATAATATTTTCTGCCTGTAATTGGTCTGTGATATTTACTCGCCAGGTAGAGTAACCCCCATCATGATGCGCCATATGTTTTCCATTTACGTAAACATCTGCAGAAGAATTGGCACCATTTATCTCCAAATAATACGCTTCTTGCTGTGGAAGTTCGCTCTTTGCTAATTTCTTTACATAACAGCAGGAGCCTCTGAAATAATCATTTCCTCCATCCTGACCATCTGTAGCATTCCAAGTATGAGGCAGTGTTACCTGCTCTGCATCTTCCGGTATAACATTCACAGCCTCAGACATATTTTTCAAAAATGCCCAGCTATCTAATTTGAAAATTTCTCTCATATTACTTATTATATCTTCTTTCCTTTAAAATTTCCGTATTTTCCTGTACTTTCTTTTTATTAAGAGGATAAATGAAGATTAAGCATACGCCTACAATAACGTACAAGATAGTAGGAACTAACGTTGCAATATTGTAAATACCCTGTAAAACTGCAGGCTGCTGACCCACGGTAGAACCTTCTGCATAGCCAATCCAAGCCAAAGACCAACCGCCTAATGCACTGGCAATAGCCTGGCCAATCTTACGTGCAAAAGAACATACCGCATAAATGGTTCCGTCTTCACGCACATTTGTACGAACTTCCTGATCATCAATTACGTCGCTGATAAATGCCCAAATAATAAGGTTAAACAAGCCAAAACCTAATAAACCTACAATATTAATAATAGTATATGCCCACATATTAGAGGTTTTCATAATAAACAACGCACCAAATGCAATGGTACCGCTTGCAGCAGCAAAAATACCCAGTTCTTTTTTACCAAATTTACGTGCCAGAGGAACTGCCAACGGAGCCAGAATTAAAGCCGGCGCAATACCTGCAGCATTCATAATAGTTAAGCCCATGGTATTTGAAAAATAATCCTTAAAAATGTAATTGTTAATAGTCTGGTTTAACATCTGTGCACCAAGATAGCAGATGTACACTAAAGTAATACCGATAAGTGCTCTGTTAGAGGTAAGTGCCTTTAAAGTTTCCTTAAAAGAAACATTCTTTGCTGCTTCAGTAACTGTAACACGCTCTGTACACATAAAATAGCAAATAATATAACATACTGCTGCCAAAATAGATAATACAAGTGCTACTATTGGAAAAGCTTCAGCATTTACAATTTTAGTGCCGTCTGCAAGGGTAGTGTAAAGGAATGTAGGCATTACTACACCAACAATAACCTGTGGAATTAAAGAACCAACGCCTCGGAAGGTAGAAAGAGACGCGCGATGGTCTGCTTCACCACTCATCAAGGATGCCATAGAACCATAAGGAATATTAATTGCGGTATAGCAAATACTTCCCCAAAGTAAATATGTAGCAAACATGTAAATAACACGAAGGGTCATAGAAACATCTGCTAGGGATGTCTGATACATCAAGAAAGAGGCTAATGCAACCGGACCGCAAGCACGAAGCAGCCATGGTCTAAACTTACCGGCAACCGTTGCTTTGGTCTTGTCTGCAATACGACCCATTGCGGTATCGGTAAATGCGTCAATAATACGAGCCACCAAAAACATGGTGCCAACCAGACCTGCGTTAATCCCTAAAACGTCTGTATAAAATACTGTCAAATACAGACTTGCAAAAATAAATGTAAAGTCGTTGGCAATATTACCCACCATATAGCCAACTTTGTCTCTCCATCCAAACGGACGAACTTGAATAGAATTCGTTTTCATGCGAATACTCCTTTCATTTTATGTACTAAATATTTTGTAACTTTATTCTAATAAGTAATAATCATAATCTGTTAGTAAAATCTTTTGTTAATATAGAAAAATTTTTAGCAATTTCTTGATTTATCATAAAAATAATCTTATAATTATATTACTTTATATCAGTCGGAGATTTTACTATGTTTTATGACGCTCAACTTCAATTTGTTCGTGACCTTTTACTCGGCATGCATATATCCACCCATATAGTGGAAAATCCATCAGAATACATTTCCTGTGATATTGACTTAGGACTTCGTTCATCTCTTTTTGGAATAAATAATTATGCTGATTTTTTGGATAATTCCATGTATGATGCCCGCCCTAATACCATATATCGGTTTTTTGATGAATACTACTGCAATTATCTTTTTTTCCAATTACCGGACACCCATCCGGAACAGTTTTTTTTCGTAGGCCCATACTTATTAGAAACACCCCCAAAAGAAAAAATCCAAAAAAAAGCAGCAAGCATCGGTTTAGCAGATGCCCAGTTTGACTCATTTTACAAAATTTATAACAATTTACCTGTTGTAGAAGATGAAAATCTTCTTTTTACAATTATAAATACATTAGCAAAAACCATTTGGACTATTCCCGACCAATACTCTGTAGAATACATTGATTACATGATTCCGGATCATTCCACTCCGGTACAAATTTCCCCTACTATGCATGATTATTCTCCTTCTTCCTTTAGTCTGGCTATATTAGAAGAAAATGCTTACAACGAAAAACTTTTAATGGAGGCTGTAAGTCAGGGGCAGCTTCATAAAGTAAATGCTGTTGCCTCTACGGTTTTTAACAAAGGAACCGAACAACGTTTACCTGACTCACTACGTAACCGAAAAAATTATTTGATTATTTTAAATACGTTACTACGAAAAGCTGCAGAATATGGTGGTGTAGACGTGGTTCATATTAATCGAATTTCTTCTTCCTTTGCACAGCAAATAGAAAATATTTACTCCTTAAATGAAAGTCTGCATTTACAAGAAAAAATGATTCGCAGTTATTGCCTCTTGGTAAAAAATCATTCTTTAAGTAAATATTCTAATTTAATTGGTAAGACTATTACATTAATATACTACGATTTAACTGCTGATTTAAGTTTGAATAACATCGCTCAAACATTAAACGTTAATCCAAGCTATCTTTCCTCTCTGTTCCGCAAAGAGTGTGGCTGTACCCTTACCGACTATGTAAATAATCGACGTATTGAGCATGCGGTATCTTTATTAAACACTACAGATAAGCAGATTCAAAATATTGCCTTTGAGTGCGGAATACAAGACACCAACTACTTTATAAAACTTTTTAAAAAGTATACCGGGCTTACACCTACCGGATACAAAGAGCAAATTGGAAAAAGGAAATAATATATGAACTATACCTACATACTCCGCTGCAGTGATGATACACTCTACTGCGGCTGGACCAATGATTTAAAAAAACGCCTCGCCAGTCACAATGCCGGCAAAGGCGCCAAATATACTCACTCACGTACCCCCGTGACCCTCGTTTACTATGAAACCTTCGATACCAAGGAAGAAGCCATGTGCCGCGAATTTGCAATTAAGAAGCTTTCACGAAAAGAGAAGCTGAAGTTGGTGGAAGGATTTAAAGCAGAGGATTTTGATATATAAAATCTTTCCAAAATATTGAAGTTCCTATAACAACTATGCTATAATAAAAGAAAATATAACTTATTATACATACAAAAAGGAGTTTACTATGAGATTTTTTATTGATACTGCAAAAGTAGAAGACATCAAAAAAGCGAACGACATGGGCGTTATCTGCGGCGTTACTACAAACCCATCTTTAATCGCAAAAGAAGGCCGTGACTTCAACGAAGTTATCGCTGAAATCACTTCCATCGTAGATGGTCCTATCAGCGGTGAAGTAAAAGCTACTACTGTTGATGCAGAAGGCATGATCGCAGAAGGTCGTGAAATTGCAAAGATCCATCCAAATATGGTTGTTAAAATTCCTATGACCGTAGAAGGTTTAAAAGCTTGTAAGGCTCTTACAGCAGAAGGCATTAAGACAAACGTTACTTTAATCTTCTCTGCAAGCCAGGCTCTTTTAGCAGCACGCGCCGGCGCTACTTACGTTTCTCCATTTCTTGGTCGTTTAGATGACATCAATATGTCCGGTATCCAGTTAATCCGTGACATCGCTGACATCTTCGCAGTAGCAGATGGTATTGATACACAGATTATTGCAGCAAGCGTTCGTAACTCTGTACACGTTACAGAATGTGCTCTTGCAGGCGCTGACATTGCAACCGTTCCTTACAGCGTAATTGAGTCCATGACCAAGCATCCTCTTACAGATGCCGGTATCGAGAAATTCAAGAAAGATTACGAAGCAGTATTTGGTGCATAAATTTTTTCAGACATAAGTTAACCCCGCTGGTAACAGCGGGGTTCGTTTTTTCTGTAATTTAATTACTCGCCCAAGTAAGCCTTCTTGATATCATCATTATCTAAAAGTGTGCTTGCACGTCCTTCCAGCACAATGTTTCCGGTTTCCAGTACATATGCTCGGTCAGCAATGGAAAGTGCCTTCTTGGCATTCTGCTCTACTAAGAGAACAGTGGTACCGGACTTACTTACATCCTGAATAATCTGGAAAATTTCGTTTACATAGATTGGGGAAAGACCCATACTTGGTTCATCCATAAGGATTATTTTTGGATGGCTCATAAGCGCCCGACCCATGGCAAGCATCTGCTGCTCACCGCCGGAAAGAGTACCTGCCAACTGATTTTGGCGCTCTTCCAGTCTTGGAAAACGCTTGTAAATCATTTCCAGGGTTTCCTGAATTTCTGCCTTGTCCTTGCGGGTATAGGCTCCCATCTTCAAATTCTGAAGCACGGTCAGGTTTGCAAATACGCGTCTGCCTTCCGGAACATGTGCCATACCCATAGATACAATTTTGTGAGCCGGAATCTTGGTAATATCAGTGCCTTCAAACACTACACTGCCTTCCTTAGGTGAAAGTAAGCCCGTAATAGTATGAAGAATGGTTGTTTTGCCAGCACCGTTTGCACCAATCAACGCAATAACTTCTCCTTGTTCTACATGGAAAGATACGCCCTTAATCGCCTGAATCATGCCGTAATTTACTTTTAAATCTTTTACTTCTAACATTGACATGGCGCACCTCCTATTCACCCAAATATGCCTTGATAACATCCGGGTTATTTAATACTTCGCTGGTTTCTCCTTGTGCAAGCACCTGACCAAAATTAAGAACCGTCAACTCTTCACAAATACCACTAACTAACTTCATATCATGTTCAATCAATAAAATAGTCATGTTAAAGTGTTTTCTTACGAACAGAATAGTCTCCATCAGTGCCAACGTTTCTTGCGGATTCATACCTGCTGCCGGCTCATCCAATAAAAGCAGTTTCGGATTGGTGGCCAAAGCTCTTGCAATTTCTAATTTACGCTGCTTACCATAAGGAAGGTTGCTTGCTAACGTTTCTGCCTCGCTATCTAAATCAAATACCTTTAAAAGCTCTAAGGCTTTTTTCTGCATTTCTTTTTCAACCTTACGATACTTTGGCAGACGTAAGATTCCTTCAATAGTAGAATAACCATTACCATTATGAAGACCTATTTTAACATTATCCATCACGCTCATCCCCTTAAATAAGCGAATATTCTGAAAGGTTCGGGCAATGCCTGCCTTATTAATTTCAATGGTGCTCTTACCCGTAATTTCCACTCCATCCAAGGTAATAAAGCCATCCGTCGGCTTATACACACCGGTTAGTAAGTTGAAAATTGTGGTTTTACCGGCACCGTTTGGACCGATGAGACCATATAATTTACCCTGTTCAATAGAAACATTAAAGTTATCTACTGCACGAAGTCCACCAAAGGAAATACCTAAACTTTTCACCTCTAATAAAGCCATTAGTTTACGCCTCCCTTCTTTGGAAGTTTGTTTTTAACCATAGCAGTCACTTTTTCTCTGAACTGAATAAAGGATGGTGCAGAGTTAAACAACATAACTACAATTAAAATAATTGCATAAATTAACATACGTAACTTGTCTAAATTAAAGCTTCGTAATAATTCAGGAAGTAACGTTAATACCACTGCACCGATAATGGAACCACGAATATTACCAATACCGCCCAAAACTACAAATACTAAAATATTAATCGACATATTATAACCGAAATTATTGGTGCTTGCAGTCAGTGTATTTAAATTGTGTGCATAAAGAACACCTGCACTGCCTGCCAGTGCTGCAGAAATGGAAAATGCCATAAGTTTATATTTGGTAATATTGATACCAACACTTTCTGCTGCAATACGATTATCACGGATAGCCATAATAGCACGACCATCGCGGCTGTTAATTAAATTTAATACGATAAATAATGTAACCAGTAATAAAATAATGCCAATGGTAAAAGTAGCATCTTTCGGTGTACCGGTAATACCCTGTGCACCCTTTACAATGGTTTTACCATTTTCCGTCATATTTAAATCCATATTGCTCTTTATAGAGAAATGGAATCCGTTTTCATCGCGACCAATATAAACTACGTTTACAACGGTCTTGATAATTTCACCAAAGCCCAATGTAACGATTGCCAAATAGTCACCTTTCAGACGAAGAACCGGCATGCCGATTAAAAATCCGAAAAGACCTGCCATTGCGGAACCAAGAATAATTGCAATACTGATTCTTATCCAGCCAATGGTAATAACATCCTGTACGCATTTAGAAAAGAAAGCGCCGGTAAATGCACCGATACACATAAAGCCTGCATGGCCAAGACTAAGCTCACCTAAAATACCTACGGTCAGATTCAAAGATACTGCCAAAATGGCATATACACACAATGGTACTAAAAGCCCCTTCATAAGGCTTGTCATACTGCCGGTTGCCAGTAAAATCTGAACAACCACAAAAGCAATGATTACCATTGCATAAGTAATAAGGCTCTGTCTGGCTCTTTTATCAAATTTTAATTCATTCCTTAATTTCATTTGCCAACCTCCTTATACTTTTTCCTGTCGATTTTTACCTAAAATACCACTAGGCTTCACAATTAATACAATAATCAATACTGCAAATACAATTGCATCGGATAATTGGCTTGATATGTACGCTTTACCAAAAATCTCAATAACACCAAGTAAAATACCACCCACAAATGCACCCGGAATAGAACCGATACCACCAAATACTGCGGCTGTAAATGCTTTAATACCCGGCATGGAACCGGTATATGGGGATAAAGTCGGATAAGCACTGCAAAGTAACGCACCGGCAATTGCTGCAAGACCGGAGCCAATTGCAAAGGTAAGTGCAATGGTCTGATTTACATTAATACCCATAAGCACTGCAGCACCTTTGTCCTCACTGACTGCAAGCATCGCCTGACCTGCCTTTGTTTTATTGATAAAGGTGGTCAAAATAATCATAATGATGATGCAGCTTATAATGGTTACCAGTGTCTCACCGGAGATAACCAGCCCTCCAAGATAAAACGGACCAAACTTTACTATAGAGTTAAAGGATTTTGTATCTGCACCAAACACAATCAACGCCATATTTTGTAAGAAATAACTTACACCTATAGCCGTAATCAAAACCGCCAAAGAAGAAGCACCTCTCAAAGGTTTGTATGCAATACGCTCAATTGTAATACCTAATACCGTGCACAGTGCCACTGCAACAATGACACCTACAATCGGAGGATATCCCATCGTAGAAATAATAGTAAAGATAACATATGCACCAACCATGATAACATCACCATGAGCGAAGTTTAACATTTTGGCAATACCATAAACCATTGTATAGCCCAATGCTATGATGGCATATACACTGCCTAAGCTGATACCATTTATTAAATATTGTAAGAAACTCATTTTCGCACCTGCTTATATCACGATTGTGATAAATTCCTTTCTTGTTAAAATACAAAATGTCACATGCCATATCATGTGACAAAAGGGCTATCCAAATTGGGATAGCCCTGATTATTCAAAAGCTTAATCATAAATAATGATTAATATCCTACGTATACACCGTCTTTAATAACCATAGCCTTTGGATCTTTGGAAACCTCACCTGTAGCTTCCCAAGTCATACCTGCACCGGTTAAACCATCTACGGTAATGTTCACCATAGCTTCCTTGAGTGCATCGCAAAGGTCACTCACACTCATATCCGGTGTAGCATTTGCTGCTTCGATAGCTGCTTTAATAATATATACGCCGTCGTAAGCATCTGCTGCAAACTGGTTAGGAATTTCACCATATGCTTCTTTATACTTTGTAACGAAAGATACGGTTGCATCATCGGTTGCGTCTGCAACGAAAGGTGTTAATAAGATAACGCCTTCTGCTAAAGCTGCATCAAAATTATCTAATGTAAGAATACCATCCATACCATCACAGCTAAAGATAGTTGGCTTATAACCCATAGCATCTGCCTGTGTTAAAATGAGTGCAGACTGTTCACAGTAAATAGGTAAGAATAATAATTCTGCACCTGCATCCTTTGCCTTTTGTAACTGTACAGAGAAGTCTGTATTGCTGTCAGCAGTAAAAGCTTCCGCAGATACAATTTCAAAAGAATAATTTTTAGCTTCCTGTGCAAATTTCTCGTAAATACCTTGAGAATAAGCACTGGAACTATCGTAAATAACAGCTACCTTGCTTGCCATGTTGTTCTCGCCTATGTACTGAGCACTTCCCTGTCCCTGGTTAGGGTCTGTAAAACAAACCTGGAATGCATTGGTCTTACCTTCAAGAATATCTGTAGAAGAACCGGATGGAGTTAATAAGAACATATTATCCGCTGCTGCTTCTGCAGAAACTGCAATACATGGAGTTGTAGTTACTGTACCAAGTAACATCTGCATACCCCAGTCCTTTAAAGAGTTGTAAGCATTTACACCCTTTTCTGCATTGTTTTCATCATCTTCAAAGGTGTACTCAACCATAACACCATTGATACCGCCTGCTGCGTTGATTTCATCCACTGCAATCTGTGCACCATTCTGAACAGCCTGACCATAAACTGCAGCCCCACCTGTAGTAGGTCCGATACCACCAATTCTCCAAGTACCTGCACTTGCAGTCTTACCTGTTTCTGTACCAGTAGCCGGAACATCACTATTGCCACAAGCTACTGTAGCAAACGCCATAACAGAAGCTAAAGCGATAGCTAAAACTTTCTTTACATTTTTCATAATCTTTTCCTCCTCCAAAGTTGTTAAACAACTATTTTTGTATTGTATCATTATTTTATAAAATGTCAACACAACTTTTTTAAAAAGACCTAAAAATCGACGCTTTTTCTGCCAACTAATTAAAATACATCAACCTCAAATTAAAATAAGTCTATATAAAAGATTAAACAGGTGCTTTACGCAAGCACCTGTTTAATCTTTGCTTCTAAGTCAGCTTTGCTCATACCGCCTACTAAAGTTGCAATCGGTTCACCGCCCTTAAAGAAAATAAAGGTCGGAATGTTCATAACACGATATTTCTGTGCAACGGGAAGAGCCTGGTCTACATTCAACTTGCCAATCTTCATCTGACCTGCATAAGCTTCTGCAAGCTGATGAACAATCGGTGCCATCATTTTACAAGGACCGCACCAGTCTGCATAAAAATCCACCAAAACCGGGATATCACTGTTTAATACTTCTGATTCAAAATTATCATTATTAAATACATATTCCATTTGAAATACCTCACTTTTTTATTTTTAGTATGCCTATCTGTAAATGACATATTTACAAATAGGATTGCCTTTTGAAGAAAATTTTTCTTCGTACTCTGTCATTACATTACCTTCGCAAAGAACTTCATCTGCATGTAAATCATAAGTAATCACTTCTGCCTTCCAGCCGGCAGGCTCTAACTCTTCCACCGCAAAGTCAAACAAATCCCTATTGTCTGTCTTAAAACTGATACGACCTTCTTCTTTTAAAATCCGGTTAAAACGCTCCAAAAATTGTCTGCTTGGAAGTCTCCTCTTAGCATGTCTGTCCTTTGGCCATGGATCAGAGAAATTCAAATAAATATGATCTACTTCCCCTTTTTCAAATACATCCGGTAAAATACGAGCATCTATGCACAAAAACTTTAAGTTTGGTAACGGCTCTGCCTCCATTTTCTGTAATGCTCTCAAAAGCACACTGGAGTACATTTCAATACCAATATAATTGATATGTGGATTACGTCTCGCCATTTCATTTAAAAATTTACCTTTTCCCATACCTACTTCTATGTGAAGTTCTCCCGGATTCTCAAAAAGCTCCTTCCAACGACCTTTGTATTCTGTAGGCTCCTGAACCACATATTCGCTTTCAGCAATGATATCCCTTGCCCCTGTTATGTTTCTTAATCGCATAATTTTCTCCAATATTTTTTATAGTTACAGGTTAATTTTACTCCTATTTACGCTTGTTGGCTAGTAAAAAAGATTAAGATATTATAAATTTTTTATATATTTTTGAAAAACCCTTTGGTTTTTCCTTTTTTTAGTGTATGATAAATAATGTGTTACATGAAAGAAGGAGTTTTTTATGCATTTATTAAAAAAAGGCACTGTTGCCTTATTAATAGGTTTACTGGGATTTTCCCAAATGGTTACTCCCGTCCGGGCCAGTCAGATTTCGGAAACCGTAACCAGTTCTTCCTTAGATTCCAACTGGCCAAGTGGTCCTTCCACAGCCAGTGAGACCGCGATTTTAATTGAAGCCGAAACCGGTACTATTTTATATGAAAAGGATGCACATAAACAGATGTATCCTGCCAGTATTACCAAACTTCTTACCACTCTTATTGCGTTTGAAATGTGTGAGTTGGATGAAACGGTTACCTTTACTTATGAAACTTTGGCTACCATACCATACGACTCCAGCCGAATTTGGGTGGACAAAGATGAATATATGAGTATGGAGGATTGTCTGGCTGCTATTTTGATTATGTCAGCCAATGACGTGGCAGCAGGCGTTGCCGAACACATCGCCGGTGAGCTGGATATTTTTGCAGACATTATGAATGAACGTGCCAAAGAGCTTGGATGCTTAAACAGCCATTTTGAAAACTCTCACGGCTACCATGATCCGGACCACTATACTACCGCTTATGATATGGCACAGATTGGCCGTGTTTTTTTTGAAAATGAACTTCTTTGCAGTTTTGCAAGAGAACGAAATTTTAAACATGGTCCTACAGAAGGTCAGCCGGATTCTATTAATGAATGGAATAAAAACAAACTTTTACCTACCAGAGAATATGAATACGAATACCTGGTAGGAACTAAAACAGGTTACACTTCCGATGCCGGACAAACGCTGATAAGCTGTGCCCAAAAGGATGGTCTAAAGCTTATCTGTGTGGTTATGAATGCAAAGGCACCGGACCAGTATAAAGACACCGTTACTTTGTTTGACTGGGGCTTTACCAATTTTACTACTGCCAATATCTACGACAATGATAAGACCTATGTATCTGCAGATTCCTCTTATGGAATGGACGTAGTAGATGTACTTGGCGACTCTGCTCCACTACTCAATATGGATCGTGACTCTATTCTTGTTCTTCCAAAAACAGCAGATTTTTCTGAAATTACTTCTTACATTACCATGGCCACCGAAGAAGAAAACTGCATGGCCATTGCCCATTATCAATATGGAAGCCATGATGTAGGTACTGCACAGATTTACGTAACTACACATACCGGTTCCCTGCAAGATGCTTCCGGTGAACTGGAACAATTAGAAGAACTTCCTCCTATTATAGAAGAACCTTCTCCTATTTATGTAAACATCAAGGAAATTGCCTTGTATGTGATCCCTGCTATAGTGGGTATCTGTTTTATTATGTTTATATATCGTCGATTTATGGCTTATAGAAAAACCAAAAACCCAAACCTTTCCAGACGCCGTATGAATCATCGATTTAGTGGAATCAGGAATTTATTTATTTCCTTTGCACAAGGCTTACAGGCTATTGTTGGGTTATTCCAAAATAAAATTAAAACCATTGCAACCAGAACTCGTTATAAAAAACGCACTCACTTTAATAATGTAACATATCCTTCTTATCAGAAATCTAACAGAAGACGAGGCACCACGGTAGATTATAGTTTAAAAACATCCCCTCATTCCGTTGCAGATTATTCTAATAATCCGGAATATAAACGTAAACATGTGGTTTTCCATGATGTAAATAAATAAAAAAGAGCACTTTTTATCTCTTTCATATAAAAAAGCGAAAAACGAGGTTTTATGCCTCGTTTTTACGTTTCTTAGATATAATAAATTGTGCTTCTTCTTCTTTAATATGCTTTACAGTCTTTACCACATAATACTTATCATCCTTGGTCTTTCGGACACGAATCTTGCCCTTCATCAAACCATGCTCACTACACCCTGCAACCGTATAATAGTGCTTCCCATTGTTTGGAGTATACCAGCGAATTTTTTTACGAAGTGCTTTTTCACAATAAATGCATCTGACACTGGTAATATTTTTATTTGCCATCAACTCTGATTTTTCATCATAGCCTTCTGAAATAAATTTGGTATAATTATCAAACTTCCATAAAATTTGCTCTTTTTTGTTAGTAGGTACTCGGTATGTGTCAAAAGAAATGCGCTCCAGCAAATCCCAATTTTGTATTCTCTGGAAAATACGCGCAGTATAGTACGCATCCCCAAGAGCTCTGTGAAATTCCACTTCCTCTTCCACTAAATTTTCTTCCTCAACCACATGAGAAAGAGAAGACCTTAATTTACCGTCCTCACAAGCAAGACTGTATAGCTTCTGTATATCGTAATACTTTAACGGCCCCCTACTTAAAGGATTCATATGATAATAATCCATATTTTTCTGGAATTCCGTCAAATCCTGCACACCCCAGATACAGAAAAGATACTCCTCTCCACACCAGTTTAGAAACTCTGCTGCCACCTTTGTGAAATCCTCTGCACCCTCTAGGTCACGCATATCAAGATTTACCAGCTCTGCAGTAATTTTATGCATTGTATTATAAATCTGCGGCTTAATCAGACTTTGAAACGTGTCCACAATATGAAATTGTTCATCCAGCTTTACGGCTCCTATTTCAATAATCTCAAAAGTAGGAACATCCTTTGGCGCCGGCCGACTCCCCTGATTCCACTCTAAATCTAATACAATGTAATTCATATGTTTATTCATACCACCGCTTGGGGGAATCGAACCCTCAACTAGCCCTTAGGAGGGGCTTGTTATATCCATTTAACTAAAGCGGCATTCAAATATTAATTTGGAATATGGATACTTCCCTGGAGCCAAATATCACCTTTAAAACGGCGGCCCACTGCAGGAACACCCATTAAATCCTCACTATTAATTGCAACATCCATAATAATATCATTACAGTTTAAAGTCAAGATATAAATTTTGTCGTTCGTATACATATTAGTTTCTTCTTTTACATGAAGAATTTCACCAAGAATGGCATAGTGGTCGCTTTCTACTCCACAAGGAATAAATGTGGTATCCACTAAGCTATATACATCCGACTCCATAATCTTTTTACAAATGGTATTATAAATTCCCATATCCTGCATGGATAAGGACTCAATTGCAGCTTCTACACCTTTTCTGGCATCCTGCATTAATGTTTTTCGCTTTTCTGAATATATTTTCTGGCTGCGACGCTGCATAGAGCTTTTTTCCAAAGGAAATATAATTCTTCCATTAGTAGAAAGTCCGGTTAAGCTTACATATGAATTTTTTAAGGTTTCTTCTTTTTTTGCATCTAAGTATCCGGCAAAATTCTGCAGATAAAAAATTAAAATAACTCCAAAATTTACTTCTTCACAAACCCCTGCAAAAGAAACCTGACTGCTATGACGCTCTACAGAAATTTCCTCCTGAACACTCTTTACAAAACTACGTAAATAAGGAAAATAGTAGTCAAATACAAAGTGTCCATCCTCATCAAATTCACCGCAAACTGAAATTCCCAGAGAAGGTGATATGTTTTTACACATAATAGCTACTCTTGTATCATCATCTATCTGAGCAAAGCTCCTGTCGGAACTGGTCATAACCACATCGGTCAGTATTTCCTTTAATTCTTTTTTATTTTTTAAATCACGAAAACCAACAGTTCGCAGATATTTGTGCATCATATCACCTCTCTTTCTACTTTATTTTATGATAATTAATTGTTCTTTGGAACTAATTTTTCCTTGCCACCCATGTATGGACGAAGTACTTTCGGAATTTTTACACTTCCATCTTCACATAAATTATTTTCCAGGAATGCAATTAACATACGTGGCGGTGCAACTACAGTATTATTTAAAGTATGTGCAAAATACTTGCCATTTTCACCATTTACGCGAATTTTTAATCTACGAGCCTGAGCATCACCTAAGTTAGAACAGCTACCTACTTCAAAATATTTCTTCTGTCTTGGACTCCAAGCTTCTACATCGTAAGATTTTACCTTTAAGTCCGCAAGGTCACCGGAGCAACACTCTAAGGTTCTTACAGGAATATCTAAAGAACGGAATAAATCAACGGTATTTTGCCATAACTTTGTAAACCATTCCGGAGATTCTTCCGGTTTACATACAACAATCATTTCCTGCTTTTCAAACTGGTGAATACGATATACACCACGTTCTTCAATACCATGAGCACCTTTTTCCTTACGGAAACAAGGAGAATAAGATGTTAAAGTATGAGGTAATGTCTTTTCTTCTACTAAAGTATCAATATACTTACCAATCATAGAATGCTCAGAAGTACCAATTAAATACAAATCTTCGCCTTCAATTTTATACATCATAGCGTCCATTTCCGCAAAAGACATAACACCGGTAACTACGTTGCTGCGAATCATGAAAGGTGGAATACAATATGTGAATCCTCTGTCTATCATGAAATCTCTTGCATAAGAAATAACTGCAGAATGTAATCTTGCAATATCACCCATTAAGTAATAGAATCCGTTACCTGCAACCTTTCCTGCCGCATCTAAATCAATGCCATCAAATGTTTTCATGATATCCGTATGGTAAGGAATTTCAAATTCCGGAACAACCGGTTCACCATACTTGGTAACTTCCACATTTTCGCTGTCATCTTTACCGATTGGCACAGAAGGGTCAATAATATTAGGAATCGTCATCATAATATTTGTAACTTTTTCCTGAAGTTCTTTCTCTAAAGCTTCTAATTCCACAAGGCGAGCTGCATTTGCTGCAACCTCTTTCTTCTTTGCTTCTGCTTCTTCTCTTTTACCCTGCCCCATTAACATACCGATTTCTTTTGCAATTTTATTCTTGCCGGCACGAATAGAATCTGCTTCTACCTGAGCTTTTCTTCTTTCTTCATCTAAAGCAATTACTTCATCTACTAATGGAAGCTTACTGTCCTGAAATTTCTTTTTAATATTTTCCTTTACTACATCCGGATTCTCTCTTAAAAATTTAATATCAAACATGATAATTCCTTTCTTTAATTATAACATACGTGTCATAATTAACTTTCCTTACATTCTCTTTAGTTTAATTTATCCTTACCTACTTGTCAATGCTTTTTCCAATGCAAGCTGCTCTTCTTCACTTAATTGAATACTGCACTTTCCACCTTTAATTTCTTTTGCATAACAGTAGTTTGAGTGAATATTGTGTACAGAATTCATAATAAAACCATTATTATTTTCATCTAAAAGTGCAATAACAAAACTTAAATTTCCGCCCATTTCCTGAAGTGCGTCATATTTTATCATTCCAACTTTTTGAAAATTAAGACGTTGTTTTTTGTATAATCTTTGAATTTCAGCTTCATTATCATCTATTCGCTCTGAATTTTCTTTATTTAAAGCAATAAGTTCCGTAATATAACTCTCCAAAGCTTTTGCTTCATTACCGCCCATAAATTTTTGATACTTTTTATTTAGGTTTTGATATTTAATAAGAGCTATAATTGCAAATATCCATCCAATTATAATCATTATTAACGTAATAATAATCAGAATACTTAAATCAAATTCCCCTAACCCCATGTTTTCTAATAATGTAAAACTCATTTGTGCCTTTCGCTCCTTTTACTCTCTCATTATTCTTTCCAGTATTCGTTCAAAGTCTTCTGTCGAGTAAAATTCAATTTCAAATTTACCGGCACCTTTTGTTTTTACGGATGGTGAAATCTTTACTTTTGTTGCAAGAGACTGTTTTATTTTTTCTTCATACGATTCATAAATAGCCTGTAACTGAGTGTCCGGTGTAGGTTTTTCTTTTACCGGTTTGTCCAGGTTTTTTACCAACTTTTCTACTTCTCTTACCGAAAGCTTTTCATTTATAATTTTTTTTGCAAGAAATGTTTGCTTTTCACTATCTTCTACAGTAAGCAATGCTCTGGCATGTCCCATACTTAGTTCACCTTCGACCAGATATTTCTGCACTTCTTCCGATAATTTAAGCAAACGAAGAGAATTTGTAATAGCAGAACGGCTCTTACTTACACACTCTGCAACTTCCTCCTGCTTCAAATCAAATTCTTCAATAAGGCGTTTATACCCCATTGCTTCTTCAATTGGATTTAAATCTTCACGCTGAACATTTTCAATTAATGCTATTTCCGCAATTTCCCGTTCCGTATATTCTCTTATAATTACCGGAACTTCTTTTAAACCGGCAATTTTAGCAGCTCTCCAACGACGTTCACCGGCAATAATTTCATAACGGTCTTTTTTATCCTGTACTAAAATAGGAGAAATCAGTCCATAATGTTTAATGCTTTCTGCCAGTTCATTTAATGCTTCTTGATCAAAATTTTTTCTTGGCTGTTCTCTGTTCGGCTCAATCTTTGTGATTTTCACCATTGTTTCTGCCGGTTTTTCTTCTGTTTTAATAGATGTTTTATTTTCTTCTGCTAATTTTTCCGGTGTAGCAGGCTTTAAAACACTGTTTGGAATTAACGAGTCAAGACCTTTTCCTAATCCTCTCTTTGGTGCCATAACCTTCTCCTATTCTTTATTTATAACTTCTGTTGCAAGTGCCATGTATGCTTCTGAACCGGCACTCTTTGGATCATACTTAATAATTGGCAAACCATAGGAAGGAGCTTCTGCTAAACGAATATTTCTTGGAATAATACTGTCATATACATTTCCACCAAGATTTGCACGAACATTTTCTACTACTTGCTGTGATAAATTTGTGCGCCCGTCATACATCGTAAAAACAATACCTTCTATAGCTAATGACGGATTTAATCTCTCGCTTACTAGATTAATTGTATGTAACAACTGCGATAATCCTTCCAACGCATAATATTCACACTGAATTGGAACAATTACACTATTTGCAGTAGTCATTGCATTAATGGTTAACATACTAAGAGCCGGAGGACAATCAATAATAATAAAATCATACTTTTCTTTTACAAAATCAATTTCATCCTTTAAAATAAACTCTTTTCTTTCTACACCAATTAATTCAATTTCTGCTGCCGCCAAATCTACATTTGTCGGAATCAAATCCATATCTTCAAAAACATTTTCTACGATACAATCTCTGATTGAACTCTCTCCAATCATTAAATCGTAAATAGTGTTTTCTACTTCATTTTTATCTACACCTACACCACTTGTTGTATTCCCCTGTGGGTCCATGTCAATTAATAAAACTTTTTTACCTTTTACAGAAAGACATGCTGCCAAATTAATAGCAGTTGTAGTTTTACCTACTCCACCCTTCTGATTTGCAATTGCAATTATTCTTCCCATTACGTACCTCTTAATTTTTAAATATGTAATAATTATATCACTATTTATACTTTCTATCTACTGTTTTTTATAAAATGTTTCACGTGAAACATTGATTTTTCTCAACTCAAAAATAAAGTGGGGAAAGA
>JAZQUB010000011.1:0-65365 GCA_045631045.1 Lachnospiraceae bacterium | reverse complement strand
GTCTGGAAGCTCGTCGGGCTCATAACCCGAAGGTCGTAGGTTCAAATCCTGCCCCCGCTACTCAATGCCCAGATAGCTCAGTTGGTAGAGCAGAGGACTGAAAATCCTCGTGTCGCTGGTTCGATTCCGGCTCTGGGCATTAAAAAATAATATGGGCCACTAGCTCAGGCGGTAGAGCACTTGACTTTTAATCAAGTTGTCCGGGGTTCGAGTCCCCGGTGGCTCATTCTAGAAATCCTTGTTCTACAAGGGTTTTTTTGTTTTTAAAGAGTTATACAGGAGCCGCCAATCATAAATATTGTACTAAAAAAAGTACCAATAATTGACGTTATTTTTTAAAAAATTTCTTGACCGCATTGCAAAATCGTGGTATTTATATTATGTTACTAGAAATTTCCCTGCAACTGACGGAACGAGTGGAGCACCACAGAGGAACAGGGGATTGGATGGACTAAAGTCCATATAAGCCGACCGTCTGGGCGTACTACTCTAAAGGGGAAGGTGCGCCCTTTTTATGTTTTAGGTATTCAGAGGAATGTGGATATCAATGAGATGGGAAGGGCTATTAACGAGTTATTTGTATTTAGTCAAAAAGGAGACAAACCCATGGAAAAAAAATTAGTTTACACAGGAAAAACCAAAGATGTATTTGCGCTTGAGAATGGAAATTATCTTTTAAAATTTAAAGATGATTGTACCGGTAAAGACGGCGTGTTTGACCCAGGTGAAAATTCTGTAGGCCTTACCATTGATGGTGTTGGTGATGTAAATCTTCGTATGTCTATCTATTTCTTTGAAAAGGTTAATGCAGCAGGTATTAAGACTCATTATGTAAACGCAAGCCTTGAAGATACAACTATGGAAGTTCTTCCTGGAAAAGTTTTTGGTAAGGGCTTAGAAGTTATCTGTCGTCACAAAGCAGTAGGAAGCTTCTTCCGTCGTTACAGCGATTATATTGAAGAAGGTGCTGATTTACCGGCATACGTTGAAATGACCTTTAAGAATGATGAAAAGGGTGATCCGCTTGTAACAAAAGATGGTCTTGTTGATTTGGGTGTTATGACAGCTGAGCAGTATGATGACATTAGAGTTATGACTCAGAAGATTACTCAGATTGTTGCAGATGACTTAAAGGAAAAAGGTTTAGTTCTTTATGATATTAAGTTTGAATTTGGTTACGATGCAAACGGCGATGTTATGTTAATTGATGAAATTGCATCCGGTAACATGCGTGTTTACAAGAATGGTGAATACATTGATCCAATGACTCTTTCTGAACTTTTTTTTGCATAATTTGAAAGAAAAATTTGTTTGAGGAGAGCATTATGGGCGGTTTTTTTGGTGTTGCATCCAAGCGTGATAGTATGACGGATGTGTTTTTTGGGGTGGATTACCATTCACATCTTGGCACGAAAAGAGCTGGTTTAGCAGCATATGATCCTACAATCGGTTTGCAGCGAAAGATTCATAATATTGAAAATACACCATTTAGAACAAAATTTGAGCATATTTTTGACGAAATGAAGGGTGTTTCTGCGATTGGTTGTATTAGCGATTCTGACCCGCAGCCACTTTTAATTCGTTCCAGGCTTGGAACTTATGCAATTTGCATGATAGGTGTTATCAATAATTATAACAGCTTGATTGACCAATATTTAAATTTTAGCGGTGGTCATTTTGATGCTATGACCGGTGGTAAGGTTAATTCTACAGAATTAGTTGCTGCGTTAATCAGTCAGCAGAGTAATTTTCTGGATGGTATCAGGTTTGTTCAGAGTGCTATTCAAGGAACAGCCTCTATTCTTATTTTAAAGAGTGATGGGTCTATTATTGCAGCCAGAGATAAAGTGGGACGTCTTCCAATGCTTATTGGTAAGGCGGAAGATGGTTACTGTGTTTCTTTTGAATCTTTTGCATATAAAAAACTGGACTATGTAGATTACAAGGAATTGGGTCCTGGTGAAATTGTGGAGATTACTGCAGATGGTGTGAAACAGCTTCAGGAACCGGGAACAGAGATGAAGATTTGTTCTTTCCTTTGGTCTTATTATGGTTATTCTACTTCTAATTATGAAGGAAAGAATGTTGAGGTAATGCGTTGTCGTAATGGAGAAATTATGGCAAAGCATGATAAAGAGCTTGGTAAAATGGAAGGGATTGATTATGTATGCGGTGTGCCGGATTCCGGAACTCCTCATGCAATTGGTTATGCAAATGCAAGCGATATTCCTTTTGCGAGACCATTTATCAAATATACTCCAACCTGGCCAAGAAGCTTTATGTCTTCCAAGCAGTCCGAGCGTAAGAAGGTTGCAAAGATGAAGCAGATTCCGATTCATGAGTTGATTCAGGACAAGAATTTACTTTTTGTAGATGATTCTATTGTACGCGGTACACAGCTTAGAGAGACAGTAGAGTTCCTTTACGAGAATGGTGCAAAGTCTGTTCATATTCGTTCGGCATGTCCACCGATTATGTATGGATGTAAGTATTTGGACTTCTCCAGAAATAACAGTGAAATGGAGCTTCTTGCCCGCCAGATTGTTATGGAGTTAGAGGGGGAAGAAGGCTTTAAGCATATGGAAGAGTATAGTGATTTTAACACAGAGCGCGGAAAAGCATTCCGTCAGGCGATTTGTGAGAAGCTTCACTTTTCTTCTTTGGAATTCCAAAGTTTGGAAGGTGTCATTGAAGCGATTGGCTTAGAGCCATGTAAGCTTTGTACATATTGCTGGAATGGAAAAGAATAATAATAAATAGTAAAATAAGGCAGTTGCATTTTGAAGCAACTGCCTTGTTTGTTTGGTACTTAGAGAGGATTTTTATTTTAAGATTTTTACAGTGGCGGGATCAATTACAAATTTATTTGCCGTGGTATCCCATTTGTATGCAGCCCATAACGTACCAATATATTGCATAGGAACATTATTGTCAGTTGGAATCGGAATCATTGCTTCAAAACACCTGTCTTTAGAGTTATAGGAAATATTATGTGCGGTATTATCCGAAAGGGTAATTTGTAGCTCAGAGGCAATATCTGATATATTCCTATCGATGAAGTACTGCTCTTTGAGCACAGGATTATATATATAAAGGTCGGTGTGGTAGAATCCGGTACCGCCTCCCCCGGTTTCAAAAATAAGCTCTAGTTTGCCGTCACCGGTTGCATCCACGTAATATACTGTGCCATAGGCGCCTACGGCACCGCCGGCGAAAAGCCACAGCGGATAGTCCGGAAGCGGTACATCAGTGTCGTTGTATGTTACGGAAAGCACTTTTCCACTGTAAGGATCTGTTAGGATGGAAATATCATTCTTTCGGGTTTGATAGAGATACTCAATATAGGATTTTCCGTCAATTATTTTTCTTCCTACAATAAATCCATTGTAATAATCCGTTATGTTATTGTAAACCAAATCCATAACATCAAAAGGTGATGCATACTCGGGCAGAGAACTCTGTTTTATTTGGGGAGCGTCGTTTTCCTCATTATTCAGAGCTAACAGCCAGTTCCAAGGCAATTGGCTGGTCTGTTTCGGCAAAAGGTGTTCGTCGCCGGTATAAAAACGTCTAAAAGCTTTCAAGGCATCGGTGTCTGTGAGTTGTACCAGATAGTAGCCGTAGCCATAGTCGGTAAGGGTAACAAAATCGTGGTTCTCCTCTCTGACCTGGAAGGTAAGGTACTGAAACTCCATGTGATCCTCTTCTTCATAGGCGATATTAACGTTTATTGTGCCGTTGTCACGAATAATGTATTGCTTGGTGCCGTAAGGGTGAAGCCGTTCCACCTGTGCCAAAAGGTCTCCGCCAAAACTGTGTTTGCTGATAATATTTTGAGTTACAGCCTCTGCCGGAACTTCCCGAATATGGTCATCTACATACTCCAAAGGATAATCTTTTGTAGTTTTGCCCTGCCATATGTACACTTGCTTGCCGGTAGCCGGGTCGGTGGTTGTCACGCAGTATCGGTCGTTAACAGTTACGCTAGTAATTAATTGCTCGTCTTCCAGTTCTTTCGCTTGACCCGGAAAAGCCTCCAATTCCTCAGTGCAATGCTCTAGATAAGAAGGCTTAGTATTGGTATAATCTATGGTAAACTCCCCGATTTGGAACGTTCCGTCGGAGAAATAGGTAACCGGTGCGCTAAAGGAAACGGCGACCTGGTGAAAGGAATAGGTATCATCCTGAGGTAAATATGCAGCCGAAGTATATAACGTCCAAGGGTCGTTGCTATATGATGGAATAATGGAAATATATGTTGTTGTATCAAAGGAAAGTCTTGTATTTTTCTGTGCACACATCTCATTTACCCACGTTACATCCAGAGTGACGGTTGGTTCCTCGGAATCTACATAAATGTAAATAAGTTCTTCTTCATCCGCATATTCAAAGGAAATACGCTGCAGCTGAGAAGAGATATCTTCTCGTGTGAAGGTAAACGTATGTAGGATGTCATCTTTTGATTCCAGAATAATGACACTTTTGGAATAAACGCCGTTTTCATCGCTGGAAATTGCGTATTCCGGGGTATTATCTTTGTCATAATCCTCTTTGAATACAGTGATTGCAGCCACTTCATTGGGAACTTCACTTCTTCGCTGCGGCCATGGAACTCCCTGTACAGCATAAATGGCATCGCCGTCGCGTAAAATCATGGCACTGCCATCTACCAGTCCGTAGAACTGCAGATTTTCTGTTCCATCGGTTTTAATCAAAACATAAGCATCCGGGCAAGGTTGCTCCGGTAGTTCATGGAAACCGTCTTCCGGAATGTATTCTGCGGTTACCTGATCCAAAAGCTCAATGGTTACCTCGTGAAGGAAGGCATCATGGTCTCTTGTTTCAGTCTGGGAGCTGGTTAAAAAGCAGATACTTGCCGTAGTGCCAAGTAAAATGGTAAGCATTACGCACCAAAATCCCGGCTTTTTGTAATGCAGAATGTTGATAATACGCTCCTTTAGGGCTATCTCACTAAAGGACAGTGGACTTTGCAAAATGGTTGTGGTGCTTACACTACACATAAGTAGAGCCTCGGAATAATGCTTTTTTTCTTCCATTCCAAGCGTCTTGATTACACGTTCGTCGCAGGATAACTCCACATCTTTGCAATAAAGAATATAACCGAGCCAGATAAAAGGATTAAACCAGTATATACACAAGAGCATAAAACCAAGGAGCTTTCCCAAATGGTCGCAGTGTGAAATGTGTGATTTCTCATGTGCAATAATATATGGTAATTGTTCTTTTGGAATGGTAAACGGTATGTAAATACGAGGAATAATATATCCCAGTACAAAAGGTGTATTTGTGGTATCGCATAGCCAAATGTTGTCGTGGTCATGTACTGCTTCCCGAAGGCGAAGCTTCAGGCGTAGATAGCTGAATATTCCATATCCCATAAGTAAAAATATTCCCACAAGCCAGATATGGGACAAAAGCCCGGTAAGAGTGAGGGGATTGGTGGTGTCGATACCGGCAGCAGAGAACTCTGATGGCACAGAGGTGTTTATTGAAGAGGCTATATCCGTTGATACAGCAACTTCTGTTAAGGGTTCAAAGTCCAAAGGATACCCATTGGTATTCGCAGTTTCTTTTTGGGGTAAGGAAACCTCCGCAAGGCTTTCTACGCGGCTAACATCCGGTACCATGCCAAACTCGGTAGTAATTTGAAAAGGTATCATAAGGCGCAGTGCTGCCAAAGCCCACATAAAACAAATAAACTGCTTTGGCAGGCGCTTAATCAGGCGCATGCAGGTAACGACAAGAATAAAAAAGCTTGTCTGAATGCTGATTTCAAGTAATTTTATAAAGATTTGTTCTAGCATAATAATTCCTCGTTGGTGTAATTATATTTTAAATTAATTTTTATAATCCTCAATCATTTTCCGTAATAAATCTACATCCTCTTTACGTAAGTCATGGCGTTTGGTAAAGGCTGTTAAAAATTGCGGAATAGAACCCTGAAAGGTTTTGGATACAAATTCATCCATTTCCGAAGCCTGCACTTCCTCACGACTGACCAGGGAACGCACTATGGTATTTTCGTTTAATAATGCACCGCGTTCCTGAAGTCTGCGGATGACGGTATAGGTAGTGGCCTTGCTCCAGCCAAGCTGCTCCTTACAGGCTTGCACCAGCTTAGTGCTGCCTATGGGTTCTAAGCCCCAAAGAACCAGCATAAAACGATATTCACTTTCAAAAATCTTTGGAGTGGACATAAAATTCTCCTTTCAAACAAAAAAGGTTTAATGTGTTAAAGCTCTAATTTGAGTTTAACGCATTAAACCTATCGTGTCAATATATCTAAATTTATTTTTTGTAAATTCTTACATAGTCTCCTTCAATGACTTCCGTATAACCAAAATCATTTTCGATATACTGTACTATCCAGGAATCTTCCGGAAAGAGCATATTTCCAAACCAGCAGTCAATTACGATGATGTCCGGTTCCTTTTCCGGGTAATAGGACCAGTAGGTCAGAAGTCTCTCATCGTAGGCGGTAGGGTCTACAATGGAATAGTGGCAAACCTCTGCATTTTTAAAGGTATACTGGATAGTATTGGTACTGTGAACGTTGTCTGTTGCAATGAGTACCTTGCTGCCTTCCGGTATGGTATCTTGCCATAGTTCGTATTCGTTATTATAGATATAAGCACCCATGTAGTTGGAAATGGTGCCGATGGCAGGACCGTATTTGCAAATATTTTCGCTTTGAAGGACGTTGTTGTAGTCCATGCCACCGCGTAGGGTGTAACCCTTGCCGATGCAGGCCGCATAGCAAAAAGCCAATAGGATTGTGTATAAATATTTTTCGTATGAATGGGCTAAGTGGGCAAAAAGTGCCAACATACAGAGACTGCCCAGCATACCGTGGGGGATGGAGCTTAAAAGGTCTAAGTCTGTCAACATCATTACACAGGCAAGGGAAATCAGACCAATTGAAGCTCCAAATAACATATATCGTGAGAAGGTATCGCTATCGTGTAATTGGAAGGCAAAGAACCACAGTCCCAGGCAAAGGGTTAACGCCAAATGTAGTTGTAGGTATTCATAGCCGGTATTTAGGAAAATCCAGCTGAAAAGCTGATATAGTACCGACAAAAGCAACAAAATTCCTGTAACGGCAATTTCCTTCTTCTTTGGCAGGTACTTTTTCAGTGGTGGAAGTAGGCACAAAAGAAAAGCAACAGCTGTTAATATAAGGAAGAAAATTAAATAATGTCCCAGGTCACCAAGGATAGACCTTAGCTTTAAGCTGGTATCAAAGGTGTGCGTTAAATCTGAATTTAGAATGGCGGAAATGTTGCGCCAAAATACTTCTGTTCCTAATTTTATCCAAAAATATACTGCATAGCCAAGACCAATAACACCACAGGTGGCGGTAAAAAGCAGACATTTCACAAGCTTTTTTTCCTTATGGCAATACCAAATCATAAATAGGAAAGGTATCAATAAAAGTACACAGGAAGGATAACTTAGTACCTCCAAGCATAAAAATAAGCCGGCCAGAATCAGTTTGGTGTAAGCACGGACAAGTCGGGTGCTCCATTTTTGCAGAGTAATATCCTCTGCGGAGTCTGTAATCATCAAAAAGCAGAGTATACCGAACCACACCTGCATACCGCCGAATTCCGGAAGCATAATTAACTTCGGGATGGTATTAAAGAAAAAGAGCGCCAGGTAAAAAGCATAATCCTTTTTTAGGAAGTAAGAGAATACCCGATATAAATAGTATGCAATTCCCAGGTGTACCAGTGTCCCCATAAAACGTAGATAAATTACTACACCTGTAAAAGTGTCGGTAAGCTTAAAATAAGGCCACATAAAAGCTGTGCATAAAAAAGAAGAGGTCTGGTGAGGCTCCCACATAGTACCAATCATAGTATCGCCCATAATGTTTCGATAGGACATCAGTACCTGATATTCTTCATCCAGGCTGAAATTTTGTAGAAGCATCTTAATAGATGCTAAGATTGTTAGAATTAATAAAAAAAGTTTAATTTTTGAGTGTGAAGGTTTCATAGTACCGCCTATATTATTGCTGCAGTTTTTACTACAGAGATTTTAAATATTATAACATATATCAAAGGAATGTGAAAGAGAGGAAATATGGTGTTTAGGCAAAGTAGGCGCGGGGACTTGACATAGGCACTTTAGTGTGCTACTATAATAAAGCTATGAGAACTTCCGTTTATGTAGGAAGGTTAGGAGGATTTTAATTATGAAGAGATTATTAGCATTAGTATTGGCATGTATGATGGTTTTATCCATGACTGCATGCGGTGAAACAAAGACTTCAGGTGACGGCAGAACCCAGTTGGTAGTTGGTTTTGATGCTTCTTTCCCACCATATGGTTACTTGGATGAAGCAACCAATGAGTATGTAGGCTTTGACCTTGACCTGGCAGCAGAGGTTTGCAAGAGAAATGGTTGGGAGTTAGTAAAGACTCCGATTGACTGGGACGCTAAGGATATGGAGTTAAACTCCGGCGCGATTGACTGTATCTGGAATGGTTTTACCATTAATGGCCGTGAAGATCAGTACACATGGAGCGATCCTTATGTAGACAACTCTCAGGTATTTGTGGTTTCTGCAGCAAGCGGTATCAAGTCTTTTGATGACTTAAAGGATAAAGTTGTATTAGTTCAGGCGGATTCCAGTGCATTGCATGCATTACAGCCGGAAGTTTCAGATGATATGACTGCTGAGGAAAAGAAAGCCGCAGAAGATATGTTGGCTTTTGCAGCAAGCTTCAAGGAGTTACAGCAGGTTCCGGAGTATAACACCGCTTTCTTAAATATGGAAGCAGGTGCTGCAGATGCAGTAGCAATGGATATCGGTGTTGCTCAGTATCAGGTAGCATCCAGAGGCGACAAGTTTGTGATTTTAGAGGAAGTAATCGCTTCTGAACAGTATGGTGTTGGATTTAAGCTTGGCAATGAAGCTTTAAGAGATCAGGTTCAGGCTACCGTAAATGAAATGGTAAAGGATGGTACCTTTACAAAGATCGCAGAGAAATGGGGTCTGACTGACAGCGTTTGTCTGGGCAAATAATAAATTAGTAAATTAAGGACACTTTGGAATGGTAGAAATAAGATTCGAAATCGTAGAATTGATAAATGGTATAAAGGACTTCGGTCTGTATTTTGTACATATGTGCTCCCGATTAGCGGAAGGTATGGTGGTTTCTGTCCAGATTTTCTTCTGTACCTTGTTTTTCTCTTTGTTGTTGGGACTTGTAGTTGCATTTGGACGCATGTCAAAGCATTTTATTGTACGTTTTCCCACCAAGGTGTTCATTTCTATTATGCGTGGTACACCGCTTATGTTACAGCTGTTGGTTATTTATTTCGGACCTTGGTTTATGTTTGGTATGAAGATTAGTTCCGGATATAAAATGACAGCAGTGCTGATTGGTTTTGCCATTAATTATGCAGCGTATTTTGCGGAAATTTACCGTGCAGGTATAGAGGCTATTCCGGTAGGGCAATATGAGGCGGCAAAGCTTTTGGGGTATAATAAGGCGCAGACCTTTATTTACATAGTGATGCCGCAGGTTATTAAGCGTATTGTGCCTCCGGTAGCGAATGAGACAATTACATTAGTTAAAGATACTTCTTTAGCGTATACACTTTCCGTTATTGAAATGTTTACACTTACCAAGCAGATTGCTGCAGCAGAGACGAGCATGATGCCTTTTGTGGTAGCCGGCATTTTCTACTACATATTTAATTTGGTGGTAGCTGTGACCTTTGAGTATATCGAAAAGAAGCTTGGTTACTATCGATAGAGGGAGGGGAGTATGTACTTATTAGAGATGAATCACGTCCGCAAAACTTTTGAGGATGTGGAAGTATTAAAGGATATTTCTCTCAAGGTTAAAGAGGGTGAAGTGGTTGCTATTATCGGACCAAGTGGTTCAGGAAAGTCCACGTTACTTCGTTGCGCCACATTGTTGGAGACCATGGATGGCGGAGAAATGATTTACTGTGGCGAGCATGCGGTCCACAGTGACAAGGATGGCAATGCAATATATGCAAAGCCGGATGTGTTAAAAAAGATTCAGACTTATTTTGGGTTGGTATTCCAAAATTTTAATTTATTTCCGCATTTTTCGGTTATGAAAAATATATGTCATGCGCCGTTAAAAGTGCAAAAGAGAGATAAGGCGGAAGTGGAAAAGACGGCACGAGAGCTTTTGCATAAAATGGGCTTAGAAGAAAAAGAAAATCAATATCCATTTCAGTTGTCAGGCGGTCAGCAGCAGCGTGTCAGCATTGCAAGAGCATTGGCACTGAATCCAAAGATTTTGTTCTTTGATGAGCCTACCAGTGCCTTGGACCCGGAGCTTACGGGTGAAATATTAAAGGTCATTAAGGATTTGGCAGCAGAGCACATGACCATGGTGATTGTTACCCATGAAATGAATTTTGCTCGTAATGTGGCAGATCACATTATTTTCATGGAGCACGGAGTTATTGTGGAGGAAGGCAGTCCGGAAGAAGTGTTTAACTCAAATAATCCAAGAATGCAGGAGTTTCTTGGAAAACTGGAGAATTAATATCAAATGTAAAAGTGGCTGTCGTACCGGCTAAAAAAAGTAACCGGGCGGCCGCCATTTTTGTATGTAAGTAAAAAGTAAACTTGTTTGATTGACAATTTCGTTGTATACTTAAAATAGTTTATTATGGCGTTGGAAAGAATGTCGGAAGTTAAAGAAAAAGGATGTTTTTAGTTATGAGGCGTTTAGCAATTATTACTGCCAGAGGGGGCAGCAAGAGAATCCCTCGTAAGAATATAAAGGAATTTTGTGGCAAGCCGATTATTGCATATTCTATTGAAGCGGCGCTTGAATCAGGAGCGTTTGATGAAGTAATGGTATCTACGGATGATAAGGAAATTGCGGAGGTTGCGTTAGCATATGGTGCAAAGGTTCCTTTTTATCGTTCTGAGGCTACCAGCAATGACTATGCGACTACCAATGATGTTTTGGCGGAGGTGCTGGGTGAGTACGAGAAACGCGGCGAGAAGTTTGATGCTTTTTGCTGTATGTATCCTACCGCACCGTTTTTGAAGGCAGAAAGGCTGAAGACAGCCATGGAATTGTTAGAAAGCTCTGATGCAGACAAAGTATTTCCGGTAGTAGCGTTTTCTTTTCCGCCTCAAAGGGCTGTAGTGGTAAGAGAAGGCCGGCTTGAGTTTCAGTATCCGGAGTATATGTATGCGCGTTCTCAGGACTTGGAAGAGCAGTATCATGATGCGGGACAGTTCTATTGTTTTAAAACGGCTGCGTTTTTTAAACATGAATTCTGGACAGGAAAAATTCTTCCGTTGGAACTTTCTGAGTTAGAAGTACAGGACATTGATAATGAGGTTGACTGGAAAATTGCAGAGATGAAGTGGCAGATTTCGCATAAGAGGATGTAAGGTATGAAAATTTTACTGGCTGCTTTTAATGCAAAGTATATACATTCTAATCCGGCCATTTATAGCTTAAAAGCATATGCAGGCGAGCAGTATGAACCATATATTGAGTTGGGGGAATACACCATTAATCACAGTTTGGATCAGATTTTGGCGGATATTTATAAGCGCAAACCGGATGTGATTGGATTTTCATGTTATATTTGGAATTTTACTTTGGTACAAGAGCTTTTAGGTGAGCTACATAAGCTTATGCCCGACACGGATCTTTGGCTGGGTGGTCCGGAAGTCAGCTTTGAATGTGATGTTATTTTAGAGAAATATCCTTATGTAAAGGGGATAATGATTGGCGAGGGCGAGGAAACGTTCCTTTCCTTATTACGCTATTATTTAAAGGAAGGGAAACTGTCTCTGGAAGATATACCAGGTCTGGCACTTTCTACGGGATATACCAAGGAAAGAGACCTGGTGAATTTATCGCAGATTCCATTCTTGTATTCTGCAGGTAGTGCAGACACGTTAGATGATTTTGAACATCGTATTATTTATTATGAATCCAGCAGGGGTTGTCCGTTTCGATGCAGCTACTGCTTATCTTCCATTGACAAAAAGGTTCGTCTGCGAGACGTAGAATTGGTGAAAAAAGAGCTTCAGTTTTTCTTAGACCACAAAGTACCGCAGGTGAAGTTTATTGATAGAACATTTAACTGCAATCATAGGCATGCAAAGGATATCTGGCGATATCTTTTAGAGCATGACAATGGTGTAACCAATTTTCACTTTGAGGTAGCAGCAGATATATTGGATGAAGAAGAACTTTTGCTGTTACATCAAATGAGACCGGGGCTTGTGCAGTTGGAGATTGGTGTTCAAACGACCAATCCGGATACCTTAAGAGAGATAAGGCGTGTAACAAATCTTGAGAAACTAAAACAGGTTGTTGCCAAAATTCATGCAGGGAACAATGTGCACATGCATTTAGATTTGATTGCAGGACTGCCATTTGAAAATTATGAGAGTTTTGCCCGTTCCTTTGGGGATGTATATGCCATGAAGCCAGAACAGCTACAATTGGGCTTTTTAAAGGTATTAAAGGGCTCTTATATGTATGACATGGCGGGGCAGTATGGGTTAAAATATCTGAGCCAGCCACCCTATGAGGTTTTATTTACCAATTGGCTAAGCTATGAAGATGTGTTACGATTAAAGCAGGTTGAGGAAATGGTGGAGTTGTATTATAATAGTAACCAGTTTACTCATACCATGCCTCTTTTAGAGCAGTTATATGACAACCCATTTTATTTATATGAGGATTTGGCAACGTATTATGATGAGCAGGGTTATTTCCTGAAATCACCTGCCAGAAGCTATCGTTATCAGGTTCTTTTACAGTTTGCAAAAAGTATGGATGGAGCACGAGAGGATTTGTATCGCGAAAGTCTGACTTACGATTTGTATTTGCGTGAAAATGCCAAATCCAGACCGGAATTTGCAGGCGATATAACGCCGTTCAAGAGTGCATTTCATGCATTTTTTGCAGAGGAGGAAAGGGTACGAAGCTTGTTGCCGCATTATGGGGCTTATGATACGAAACAAATCAGTAAAATGACGCACTTGGAATGGTTTACGTATCCGGTTTGGGATGTGGAGAGAGCCAAGCTGCATCAGCCATTGAGAGAGGCGGTAAAGGTGTTGTTTGATTATCAGAATCGTAGTCCTCTTACGAAGGAAGCCCATGTGCATATTTTGGAAGAGGTATAATATTTACAAGACAGAAATAATATTGTGAGAAACTAGGAAAGGAGTAGGGAATGAATAAGCATACGAAGGAAGTGATAGAACGTCTGGAGGCACAATATGGTACGGACTATGTATGTTATTTACATCATGAAAATGCACTGCAGCTTTTGATTGCTACTATGTTGTCCGCACAGTGTACGGATGCAAGGGTCAATATTGTGACCAAGGACTTGTTTCAAAAATATCAAACCGTTTATGACTTTGCTGCAGCAAACCTAAAAGAGCTGGAGAAGGATATTCATTCCACCGGTTTTTATCACAACAAAGCTAAAAATATTATTGCTTGCTGCAATCAGTTAATAGAGCGACATGGTGGGGAAGTGCCCAATGACTTGGAAGCATTGACAAGCCTTGCTGGAGTAGGACGTAAAACCGCTAATGTAGTACGCGGTAATATTTTTCATGAGCCAAGCGTGGTGGTAGACACACACGTGAAGCGTATCAGCAAAAAGCTGGGGATTACAAAGAGTGATGATCCCGTAAAGGCTGAGTTTGAACTAATGAAGGCGTTACCAAAGGATAGATGGATTCTTTGGAATATTCATATTATTCGTTTTGGTCGTGAAATTTGTAAAGCGCCCAATCCAAAGTGTGAAATGTGTTTTATGTCCGATATCTGCCCGGACTACAAGGCACGTATGAAGGGAAGAAAATGATTACAAGTTATGTCTGTGTCGATGTGGAAACTACCGGCTTAAATCCGAAAGAAGAAAAGTTAATAGAGATTGGTGCCGTGAAAGTGGTGGATGGGCAGATTGTAGAGCGTTTTCAGAGCTTTCTGCATCCGGGCAGACCTTTGGAGCCTCGTATCGTAGCACTTACCGGCATTACGGATGAGATGCTTATCGATGCGCCCGGGTCGGCAGAGGTTATGGTTAAATTTAAGACATTTTGCGAAGAACTTCCAATAATGGGTCATAACCTGCAATTTGATTATGCTTTCATCAAAAAGGCTATGGTTAACGAAAAGCTTTCTTATGAAAAAAGTGGATTGGATACCTTGCGTATAGCACGTAAGTATCTTCCGGAGTTAGAAAGCAGAAGTCTGGAGTTTTTATGTCGATATTTTGACATAAAGCACACAGCACATCGGGCATTAGGTGATGCAGAAGCGACCAGTATACTGTATACAAAACTTTGCAATCTTTTTTATGAAAGAGCCGAGAAAGAAGGGTGTAAGGTATTTATTACGACACCTATGATATATAATGTAAAAAGAGAAAAGCCGATTACAATTGCACAAAAGGAGCAGATTACTCGTTATTGTGCTATTCTTGGAATCTCTTTAGATTGCGATTTGGATTCTATGACACGCTCGGAAGCCAGTCGATTTATAGAACGTTATCGCATGGAAGTGAAGGCAATGGAGAAGTAATATTATGAAAATGCAATTTAAAGGCAATCGAAAGTTATTGATACTGGGAGCTGCTATTATGACCATTCTTGTGGTAGAAGTAGCTGTTTTGATTGCACTCACCGTCGCTTATGGGAAAGAACATAAAAAAACAAATATGCAGGAATCGACAGAGGTGCAGAGCGTTTTGTCAGAAATACAAAGCCAAGAAGTAAAAGCGCTCTTTTTCTCTATGTTTTCTCTGGACAGTTATGAGGTGGATGATTTTATCACATATCGAGGCATAAACACGGTCATGCTGGAAGAAACCGTGGAAAATGGAGAGGAAGTGCTGGACTTTTTAGAGCTTGCTTTGGAGCAAGAGCAGAGTTTGGAGGCCGTGTATATTGGACTTAGTATGGACGAGAGTTTGTCCCTAGAAAAGGCTTCCGGAGCTGGTTTGGCGCAAATGTTTACGGATGTATGTAAATGGGATGATGAGCTTTTGGAAATAGTAAAGGCTAATCCGCAAATTTATTTTCATTTGATATTGGAATATCCAAGTGCGGATGATTTGGCCAAAATGCCTGAGTTAGAAAGAGCAAGATTGTTGAAATGGTATGATGATATGTCGGAGCTTTTTACACCTCAGGAAGCCTATCAAAATGTAGTACTCTTTCTTCCGGGAGCAGAAGTATGGCTTTCCGGTAATCAAGCAAATTATCTGGAAAATGGGGAGCCAAACAGGGATGTGGCCAGGTTTATAACAAGGATGATGATTTGCGGTTATATGTATACCCTGGACGAGGGTAATATTTTGCAAAAACGGCAAAATATAGAGAAATCATTGGCTCAGAATGGGGTAAATGAAACACTGGATTCAGAGCACACATATGTTTTTTTTGGTGACAGCGTAATAGGAAATTATACGGATTCTATGTCTATTCCAGGCGTAGTGGAAGGGTTCACTAAGGCAAAGGTTATTAACTGTGGCTATGGAGGATTGAATGCGGCAAAGGCAGATAACCAAGGCTTAGGTTTGGCGGATGTAGTTGATGCATTTTTGGAAGGCAAACATGGGATTTTTGAAGACAATAAGCCTGTTAAGAGTGGAATACTAGAGTTTTATGGGCAGCATTCCGGAATGAATCAGGAAAAATTAACATTTTTTATCAGCATTGGCTTAAATGACTATATGTCAGGTCGTCCATTAAAAGGTACGAAAGCAGAGGAAAAGTATCATTTTGAAGGGGCTGTACGATATGCCGTAAAGCGTTTGCGCGAAGTATATCCGGATAGTGAGATTGTGCTGATGACACCAAACTTTATTGGTTTGTTTGAGTATGGTACGGAGAAGCATAACGGATATGTGTTGGAGGATCTGGTAGCTTCTATACTGGAATTAAGTGATGAACTGGGTGTAAAATGCATTGATGTGTTCCATGGATTGGATATTCATGAAGAAAATCAGGAAATATATTTGGCAGATTTGTGTCATCCAAACGAGTTGGGACGATATGAAGTCGGTAAGTTGGTGTATAAGCATTTGGTGAAGTGGAGTCATGAAGAGGAAACCGTGGAAGTAAGTGCAAGCGTGGAGTCTAAGGTAGAAGGCTATGGCAAGTATGCGGATGCGGTAGAAAATCTGGAAAATAACATATTTTTTGATTCTCTGGTTTATACTGGGTATAATATCGAAAAACACCGTTCTGACGGTCTTATGTGGTATTATGTACTTGCTGCCAATAAACGTGGCAAAGGCTGGTTGTCTGACATTACGTACAATGGGGGCAGTGATGGCTATGAAATGACCGAAGAGGGGCTTCCGGATATCGAGTTTTTTGAAAGAAACGGACTGGTATGTGCTTCCTATGCCACCTATGTGTATTTTAATTATTTGCCAAATGTAGCAGGAGTTGATACCTCTGAGTTAACAAGGCCGGAAAAAGCCTATAATGCAAATGATTGGTATATAGCAGCAAAGGACTGGGTAGAGAAGGGATACTCCAAGATGATTAATTTTGAAGCATCTTTAAAGGGAGGTTTTATCGAGTTTGTGGAGGCGGAGGAAATCCCAATAGGCTCTATTATTGCTTTTTGCGATTCCAGAAACAAATCCGATTATTGCAGTCATATTGTTATTTATGCAGGATACGAAAATGATTACCATTGGGTGTTTCATGTAGGAAATGAAAATGGACCGGAATTTTGTTCGGTAGAGCGTATGCATTTTGGCCCTGACCCACAGTGGCCGATTGCTGTAATTACCACGCCGGAACAGGTTATTCAGCAGTAGTTGCAAAGAAGCCAAAAGTCTGTTATAATACAGGTTCAAGATGAATGAGGGGTTCATGAAATTCTTCGGGAGGAATAAAGGATGATGAATTTACATAGTAAAAAAGCAAAGAGAATTATGGCAGCAGCGGTTTGCGTAATTTTAATTGTGGCAATGGTATTACCTATGCTTACCATGTTTTAAAAGTGTTGAGGAGAATATGAATCAAATCAGATATTATAAATCATTGCTTTTGATGGCAGTGAGTATGCTTTGTGTCGCCTTTATGGCACATAAAGAGGCTTTGATTTTAAGTGCAAAAGCAGAGCCGGTTGTTGCAAAAGGCGTTTTTGTTGAGGGCATAGATCTGGCTGGTATGACTAAGACACAGGCCAGAACGACAATCGAAAATTATGTATATAAGCTGCTTGAGGACAATACGCTGCTTCATATACAGTTTGAAGATGTGGCAGAGCATCAGCCAAGCGGAGCGGTACTAGGCGGTCAGTGGATCAATACCGAGGTGGTTGATGAAGTGATGACGCTTGGAAATCAGGGACATGTAGTTGACCGTTATAAGAGCCGTAAGGCGTTAGAAAGAGAACCTGTGAATTACGAGGTAGAGATTGGTTTTTCCAAGGAACCGATTGCTTCTTATATTGAGAAGACGTTTACCCCATATAATCAGGAGGTTCGTAATTATACACTGTCTCGTAAAGATAATGCCTTTGAGATTGTGGAAGGTGCCATTGGTTATGAGATAGATGTAGAGTGTTCTGCACAGGATATTACAGACTATTTAAATAAAGAATGGGACCGCATGGAAGTGTTCCTGCCGCTAAGCATTGCGGTAGTGGAGCCAAAGGGTTCTGTAGAAGAGTTATCACAGGTTAAGGATTTAATTGGTACTTTTACCAGTACTTTTGCAGGTTCTACGGATGAAAAGGTTATCAATATTTCAAATGGTGCCAAGTTGATTGATGGCATTACTATGTATCCGGATGAGGATTTTTCCTTTGATGCGTATGCTGCACCATATACGGTGGCAAATGGATATGCCATGGGTAAGTCTTACAGTGGCGGCAAGCTAGTGGATGATGTTGGAGGAGGTATTTGTCAGGTATCCTCTACATTATATAATGCAGCGCTTCGTGCAGAGCTGGAGATTACCATGCGCTACAATCACTCTATGATTGTAGGATATGTGCCGATTTCTTCCGATGCTACTTTAGCAGAAACTTCCGGAAAGGACTTTCGTTTTAAGAACAATCAGGAAGTACCTATTTATATTGAATCATACATTACAAAAGACCATAAATTAGTAGTAAATGTGTATGGTAAGGAAACTAGACCGGCTGGCAGAACGGTGGAATATATTTCTGAGACCTTAGAAGTTATAAATCCGGGTCCGGATGTAATTCGTACGGATGGCACCCTTCCGGTTGGTGAAGTGCAGGTTTCCAGTGCATATACAGGCTATAAAGCAAAATTATGGAAAGTAGTTAAAGTGGATGGTGTAGAGAAGAGCCGTGAATTGGTAAATACCAGTAATTACCGTGCAGTGGCACGTATGGCTACGGTGGGTATGTATACTACAGACCCGGCAATATTGGAAAAGATGAATGCAGCAGTTGCTACAGGAAACATTGACCATGTACAAAATGTGGTTGCAGCTCTTTTAGCATCTTCTGCAGAATAATAGGATTAAAGTTTGAGGTGGATGACATGAACATTGGAAAGGTTTCAGAGAGCGTATTAAAACGTTCCGTACTCAAATATGTACAACAGAATAGCAAATCCATTGACAAAGTATGTCATCTTATTCAAGGAGCAAAAATAGGGGCTGACTGCGCCCTTTTTGCCGTTTCAGAGGGAGGAACAAGCCGTATGGGCTCTGCTACGGCTGCCGCCATCGGCCGCCACCGTATGGTTGTGGTGGAAGCGATGATAAATGCCTGCAACAATCTGATTTGTGGGGGAGCGGAAGCCTTTGGTGTGGAACTTTCCCTGGTTCTTCCGGAGGCGGCATATGAATCAGAGCTTAGACATATGATGGAAGAGGCGGAGCAGTTTGCAGCAGACCATCAGATAACCATACTTGGCGGACATACAACGGTCAGTCCGTTTGTGACAGAGACTATTGCCAATGTGACAGCTCTTGGCACATGCCGAGGTTTCGAGGTAAAGACTATGAAGCCGGGAATGGATGTGGTAATAAGTAAATGGATAGGTTTACAGGGTACAGCCAGAATAGCAACGGCTAAGAAGGAAGAGCTGGAAAAAAGACTTCCATTAAGGATGCTGGCAGAGGTATCCCGGTATAATATGTACTTGTCTGTTTTGCCGGAAGCGCGAGTTGCCATGAATGCAGGGGTTTGCGCGATGCATGATATTTCCGGAGGAGGAATCTTTAGGGCATTGTGGGAGCTGGCAGAGGCGGCTCAGACAGGAATTCGAATTGACTTAAAGAAAATACCCGTAAAACAGGAAACCATAGAAGTATGTGAAGTTTTTGGATTGAATCCATATGAATTATTGTCCGGAGGAGCACTGTTAATGGTGACCGAAGACGGAGAAGCTTTGGTAGAAAAGCTCGTGGAAGCAGGAGTCCCGGCAGCAGTAATTGGCAGACTTACGGATGACAATGACCGTGTGCTTGTGAACCATACGGAAGAGGGCGAAGAAACCAGATATTTGGAAAGACCAAAAACTGATGAAATTGATAAAGTGTAGAGGTTTATTATGAGAGAAGAATTATTAACTATTATTGAGAAAAACAGCCGCATTAATACGAAGGAACTGGCGGTAATTCTTGGCGCAGAGGAAGTGGATATTGTAAATGAGCTTGCAAAGATGGAAGCAGAAGGTATTATCTGCGGTTATCACACCATGATTAATTGGGAAAAGACTACAAAAGAAAAGGTGTCTGCTTTGATTGAAGTACGCGTTACTCCACAGAGAGGTCAAGGCTTTGACAATATTGCTGAGCGTATTTATAAATATCCGGAAGTAAATTCCGTATATTTGATTTCCGGTGGCTACGATTTATTAGTGACCTTAGAAGGAAAGTCTTTAAAGGATATTTCTATGTTTGTGTCCGAAAAGCTGGCTACATTAGATTCCGTTCTTAGTACAGCTACGCATTTTATACTGAAAAAGTACAAAGACCATGGTACGGTATTAACACGCAAGCAAGAAGATGAAAGAGAGTTGTTTACATCATGAGAAATCCATTATCAAAAACCGTAATTAATATTAAACCATCCGGTATTCGTAAGTTTTTTGATATTGTAAGTGAAATGGATGATGTAATTTCACTGGGTGTAGGCGAACCGGATTTTGATACTCCTTGGCATGTACGTAAAGAAGGTATTGATTCTTTGGAAAAAGGTCGTACATTTTATACATCCAACAGTGGCCTTATGGAGTTAAGACAGGAAATCTGTAATTATTTAAAGAGAAAACAAAACGTAGAATATGATGCACGCAAGCAGGTAATTATTACCGTTGGGGGTTCGGAAGCAATTGATATAGGTATCCGTGCTATGTGTGACCCGGGCGATGAAGTGTTGATTCCACAGCCAAGCTATGTTTCTTATGAGCCGTGTGCGATTTTAGCAGGTGCTAAGCCTGTTGCTATTAACTTAAAAGCAGAAAATGAATTTCGCTTGACCGCAGCTGAGTTAGAAGAACATATTACAGACAAGACGAAGGTACTGATTTTACCATTCCCAAACAATCCTACCGGTGCTATTATGGAGCGCAAGGATTTAGAGGCAATTGCAGAGGTGATTATCAAACATGACCTCTTTGTTATGTCTGATGAGATTTATGCAGAACTTACATACAAAGAAAAACATGTATCTATTGTAGAGATTCCGGGCATGTATGAGAGAACTGTTTTAATTAATGGTTTTTCCAAGGCATACGCTATGACCGGCTGGAGACTTGGTTATGCTTGCGGACCACAGGAAATTATCGAGCAGATGACGAAGATTCATCAGTTTGCCATTATGTGTGCTCCGACTACAAGCCAGTATGCGGCAGTTAAGGCACTGCGTGACGGAGATGATGACATTGCCGAAATGAGAACTGCATACAATCAGAGACGTAGATTTTTGATGCATGCATTTAAAGAAATGGGGCTGGAATGTTTTGAGCCTTATGGTCTTTTTATGTATTTCCTTGCATTAAGGAATTTGGTATTACCAGTGACGAGTTTGCTACTCGTTTCTTAGAAGCTGAAAAGGTTGCAGTAGTACCGGGCACCGCATTTGGTGACTCCGGCGAAGGCTTCCTTCGTATTTCCTATGCGTACTCTTTGGACAATTTAAAAGAGGCTATGAGCAGAATGAAGCGTTTTGTAGAAAAGCTGAGAGAGGAAATGAAATAGCATGAATATAATTTTGCATCAGCCGGAAATTCCGCAAAATACTGCTAATATCGGCCGTACCTGCGTAGCTACCGGTACTAAGCTTCATTTAATTGAGCCTCTTGGGTTTAAGTTGGATGATAAAGCGGTAAAACGCGCCGGCATGGATTACTGGCAGCATGTACAGTTATATCGTTACATGAATTTTGAAGAATTTTTAAAAAAAAATCCGGGAGCCAAAATCTGGATGGCTACCACTAAGGCAAAACATGTATACAGTGATGTAACCTATGGAGAGAACGATTTTATCATGTTTGGCAAGGAAAGCGCCGGTATACCGGAAGAAATTCTTGTAGACTACGAGGGGACCTGTATTCGCATTCCGATGCTTCCGGACATTCGTTCCTTAAATTTATCTAATTCCGTTGCGATTTGCCTGTACGAGGCACTTCGTCAACAGAATTTTAAATCCATGCAGTTAGAAGGCGAGCTTCACAGACTGCAGTGGAAGGAATAAGTTGATAAACAAATAAATAAAAAATGGTATGACCTTTTGAAAGAAAACTGAGGTCATGCCATTTTTATTTATTTTATATATTACATATCTTCCATCTCTTCTGAAATCGGCAAAGTAAATATAAATTCACTGCCTGCATCCTGGGTACTGATAACATTAATATTTTCCCCATGGGACTGGATAATTTCTTTGGTGATGGCGAGGCCCAAGCCCGTGCCTTTTTTGTCCTTTCCGCGGGAGGTGTCGGACTTATAAAAACGGTCCCAAACAAGCTTTATTTCGTCCTTTGGAATACCAATACCATAGTCTTTAACGGAAATATGAAGCTTGTTTTTCTTTTCGGTGGTCTCGATTTTGATGCTGGAATCTGTGTGGCTGAATTTAATGGCATTGTCTAAAAGGTTATACAAAACCTGTTGGATTTTGCCCATATCAGCGTGAACATACATCTGCTCATCGGTTAAAAATAGTTGTAGTTTAATATTTTTCTTTTGGCAGGTGCCCTCAAAGGAAGCCGCGGTATCACGAATAACTTGGTTAATATCAAAGTGTGTTTTTTCCAAAAGCAAGCCTTTGGTATTTAAATTATTAAGCTGGAGCAAGCCGTTAGTAAGCTTGGTCAGTCGTTCGGTTTCGTTTAATACAATGCGTAGGTATTTTTCATGAAGCTCCGATGGAATGGTACCGTCTAACATAGCCTCCAGGTAACCGCGTATTGAAGTTAACGGGGAGCGGAAGTCATGGCTTACATTTGCTACGAATTTTTTTTGGTCATCTTCAGAACGTGCAATTTCACTTGCCATGTAGGATAAAATGCTTGCTAAATAACCAATTTCATCGCTGCTGTCCGGTTGCAACTCATAATGATAATTACCGGTCGCATATTGCTCTGTTGCCTTGGTAATCTTGCGAAGCGGAATATATACAAATCCGGTAAAGAAAATTAAAATAATCAAAGACAGAAGAAATAAAATGCCAAAACAAAGGTAAATCGCACCCTGCAGGCTATAACAGCTGTCCAAAATAGAGGTATAGTCTGAATGAATTACTACATAACCATTGATTTGATAATTGGATATAATGGGTGCCATGACAGAAAGCTTGGTTGTGTCAAAGTAGTCAAAGAAATTGCCAATGACGTAGTAATTACCGGCAACACCGGCAGGGTCAAAGCCTTCCACAATCTGTATTTCTTCCACATCTACCGGATGTGCAGAGTCTAAAACCATACGTCCGCTGGGATTTAAAATCCAAATATCAGCATCCAGAAAAACCGTCAGAGCATTTAATTGCTCCTTTACCGTTTCCAGAGAAATTTCGCCGGTGTAAAGCTTGGACGCATAGGTGTCTGCAATTAAAACTGCCTCCTGATAAAGAGAAGAGCTTTCCTCGCTGACAAAATAGCGGGTCAGCATGTCCGGCACGTAAGTGGCAATCAGGACATAAGAAAAAATTCCGAAAATTGCATAGCCCAGTAAGAATTTTAGGTAAATCGTTCGTCTCATTACTTAACCTCAAATTTATAACCGATGCCCCAGATGGTGGCAATGCGCCATGCATCATGGTCTTTGATTTTTTCTCTAAGACGCTTGATATGTACATCCACAGTACGAGTATCGCCGATGTATTCGTAGCCCCAAATCTGGTCTAATAACTGCTCGCGGGTAAATACGTGATTTGGAGAGGATGCCATGAAATATAACAATTCCAGTTCCTTTGGCGGCATATCAATGCGCTGCCCTATGTAGGTAACAGAGTAGTTGGTAAGGCTGATTTCCAAGTCCGGATAGGAAACGCTCTTGACATTTTTGGCAGGAGCAGCCGGAGACGTTGGCTTTACACGACGTAAAATAGCTTTGGCACGGGCTACCAGTTCCTTAGAGTCAAATGGTTTTTCCATATAATCATCGGCACCCAGCTCCAAGCCGAGCACCTTATCAAATACTTCACCTTTTGCAGAAAGCATGATAACCGGGGTGCCGGAATAGGTACGAAGCTCACGGCATACTTGATATCCATCCATACGTGGAAGCATAATATCCAATAAAATTAAATCCGGCTGGAAGCTTTTGTGTGCTTCTAAAGCACTTTCTCCGTCATGTACAATTTTGGTGTCAAAACATTCTTTGGTCAAATAAAGGCTGATAAGCTCAGCAATATTTTCATCGTCATCTACAATTAAGATTTTTTGTTTGTTTACCATAATAACCTCCTATTGCTTGAATTCTGCGATAGTAACACCGGCATCGCCTTCGCCATGTTCGCCTAAGCGGAAGCTTTTTACGTAAGAAGCACGCTTCAGATATTGGTGGACTGCGGTACGGAGCGCACCGGTACCTTTACCATGGACGATTCGGACGTTTCCTAAGTGTGCCAGATATGCGTCATCCAAATATTTGTCCAACTTTGCAAGTGCCTCATCAACGGTGCTTCCCAATAAATTGATTTCCGGTGAAATACCAAAGGATTTGGACATTTTAATGTTTCCTGTGTTGGTACGTTGTAACACCGGTTTTTTCTCCGGTTCTTCCTGGATTAACTGCAGGTCCTTAATGTTGACCTGGGAACGAATAATGCCGCATTGTACGAAAATATTGCCTTTTTTGTCCGGAAGGGAACTGATGGTACCGGTAAAGCCGGAACTGATTACTTTAATGGTGTCACCGATACGAATGTCTTTTTCGGTTAAAACTTTCTTTGGAGCTTGTGTAGCATTCTTCATGGCAAGCTTTTCGTTTTTCTTATTTATCTGATCACGTACCTTTTGGCGCTGACGTTCTAAATCACTTACGGTATTAAGACCTGCTTTGGTCATGGAGCGTATGGTTTCATCGGCCACTTCTTTGGCTTCCTGCAAGATTGCACGAGCCTGCTCGTTGGCTTCTCGTAAAATTTTGTCGCGGGAGTCATCCAGACGGTCTTTTTTGGTCGCCAACTGTTCCTTTAACGCCTTGATTTCTTTCTTATAAGCTTCAATTTCTTTTTGTTCTTTTTCAATAGCCAGGCGGCTGTGCTCTAAATTAGAAATAACATCCTCAAAGGATTCTTTTTCTGCACTGATTTGCTCTTTGGCAGCTTCAATAATATCCTTGGAAAGTCCCAGCTTCTGTGAAATGGCAAAGGCATTACTCTTGCCCGGAATACCGATTAACAGACGATAGGTGGGGCGGAGACTGGCTACGTCAAATTCACAGCAGGCATTTTCTACAAATGGTGTAGATAGGGCATAAAGCTTCAATTCACTGTAGTGGGTGGTTGCCATAGTGCGGATACCTCTGTCGTGAAGGTGGTTTAAAATTGCAATGGCAAGAGCAGCACCCTCTGTAGGGTCTGTTCCGGCACCTAACTCGTCAAATAAACACAGACTGTCTGCATCTGCATATTTTAAAATGGTAACAATATTGACCATATGAGAGGAGAAGGTACTAAGACTTTGCTCAATACTCTGTTCATCACCGATATCCGCGTAAACCTTGGTGAAAAGACCAAGCTCGGAACGGTCTAAAGCGGGAATGTGAAGACCCGCTTGTCCCATCAGGGTAAAAAGCCCCACGGTCTTTAGGGAAACGGTTTTACCGCCGGTATTTGGACCGGTTACAATCAGTAAGTCAAAGTCCTTGCCCAAATGAATATCAATAGGCACTACTTTTTTCTTGTCTAAAAGAGGATGACGGCCACCCCGGATACGGATGTAGTGGTCCTTATTAAAAAGCGGTCTGGTGGCGTTCATGTCCATGGCAAGCTTGGCTTTGGCAAATACAAAGTCTAACCGGGTCATGGTACGCTGATTGTCCATAAGCGCCACGGTATGTTCACTGGCCTGAGCACTCAGCGAGGATAAAATTACTTGAATTTCTTCCTGCTCTTCTATCTCCAGCTCTCGTAGTTGATTGTTTAAATTTACAATTGCAGCCGGCTCAATAAAAAAGGTAGAACCAGAAGAAGACTGGTCGTGTACCATACCGGAAACGTGGCTCTTGTACTCAGCCTTAATCGGCAGACAGTAACGGTTATTACGCATGGTAATGACTGCGTCCTGAAGCATGCTGCGCATGGAACCGTTTAACATACTGTTTAATTGGGTGTGTATGCGCTCTCCTGCAATAATCATCTGCCTGCGAATATGCTTTAAGGTTGGAGAAGCATCATCTGCAATCTCTTCTTCGGAAAGAATGCATCTGCGGATTTCTGCAGAAAGCGGTGTCAGTGGCTGCAAAATCTCAAAGTACGGAGTAAGGGAGTCAGGCGATTCATCGTCCTTCTCCGGCCTGCCGTAGTTTTTCACACGTGCCACATTTTCTAACATATTTGCAATCTTTAACAGTTCGGAAATGGACAGAGTACTTCCGATTTCCAGACTTTTAATAGCAAATCCCAAATCTTTATTGCCGCCAAAAGAAATATTTCCCTTAGTAAACAGACGGGATAAGGCATCCTGAGTTTCCTGCTGTGCCTCTTCGATTTCTTCTAAAATGGTGGAAGGATAAAGTTTTTCGCAAAGAGACTTGCCCGGCTCAGAGGATGCTTTTTCTACTAGCATAGATATAATTTTGTAATATTCTAAAATTTGTAAACCTTTTTTGTTCATGGTTGCTCCCAAATCAGTAAGTCATATATATTTTAGTATAACACCAAAATCAGTAAAGGGCTAGAAAATCTTGCTATGAGGTGCAAAATCTTGTATACTTATTTAAAGTATACATATTTTTTGCTTATGGAGGGCTGATATGGATAAGAGAACCCCTGTGAATACCAGTGACTTTTTGGAAGAACGAATAAAAACAAGACCTCGCAACCGCAAGCGTATGGTACGAAGAGCGTTTGAAGTAGCTTTTTTAGCAGTGTTGTTTGGACTGGTTGCTTGTGTGACAATGGTTATCGTTTCACCTGTTTTAGAGGAGAAGCTTTTTCCGACACCGACACCGACTAACGAGGTGAAATTTTCGGAGGAGAGTACACCTTACACCAGTGAAGAGGTGCAGCCTGAGGATATGCTTTTGGTAGATGAGGAGCCGGAGCCAAGTATCGTAATTGAAGAACCGGATACGGAAACTCTGCTTTTGGAGATGATTTACCTTTTAAAGCAAAAAGCCGAATATTGTAAACGATGGCTTGTCCAGGTGGATGGGTTTTCCAGTTCTGTGAGTTGGCTGGAGAGTATCAATACTAGCTCTAATTCGGCAATGGGAGCAATCATTGCAGATAATGGCACAGAGATATTAGTTTTGGCTGAACGAGACGGTCTTTTGAATGCAGACAAAATAAAGGTGACGTTTGTGGACAGTACGGTTGAAGATGGGTATGTGAAAGGGGAAGATGCAGATGCCGGACTAGCAGTGGTAGCGGTTCCAAAGGAGCTTCTTAGTGAAGAAACATTGGAACAATGCAAGGTGGTAGAAATGACATCCTCCAATAATAAAGCTCTGGTTGGAAGTCCTGTTATGGCAGTAGGCAGTCCAAACGGTGTGAATGGAAGTGCTACATACGGATTTATTACGTCAAATGGTGTGGAGGTTAATAGTTGGGATGTGAATTACAGACTGATTACAACCGATATGTATGGGGTGATAAATCCAAACGGGTTCTTGATAAATTGGCAAGGACAGTTATTGGGTGTACTGTATCAGGATTACCATTCGGCAGAAGCCTCCAATATAATTACCGCTTTGGGTATTAGTGAATTGAAGCGAAAGGTAGAGCGCATGTCTAATGGGGAAGCAGCTCCTGTGTTTGGTGTAAAAGGCACAGAGATAACAGAACAGGTTCATGAGGAGTATGGTATTCCATACGGAGCATATATCTTGGGAGTGAAGCTGGACTCTCCTGCAATGAAGGCCGGTATTCAGGCAGGCGATATTATTATAAAAGTTGGAGATAAAGATATTTCTTCCATGACTTCTCTGTCTTATCACTTACAGCATATGGACGTAGGTGAGGTTGTAGAGATGGTGATTATGCGTCAGAGTCAGGGTACATACAAAGAAAGTGTGCTGAATATTGTATTAGAAAATCATAATTAATTAGAATAGAAAGAGAAGAATAAGATGAAATTTATTAAAGATTTTAAAGATGGCGACAGAGTATTTGACATTTATTTGTGTAAGCACAAACAGTCCGCAGTGACCAAAAACGGAAAGCTATATGATAGTGTGATTTTACAGGACAAAACCGGGAGCATCGACGCTAAAATCTGGGAGCCGAACAATGCAGGTATTGATGACTTTGATGCATTGGACTACGTAGAAGTGTATGGTGATGTGTCCAGTTTTCAGGGGGCGCTGCAGGTCAGTGTTAAGCGTGTAAGACGTTGTCGAGAAGGAGAATTTAATCCGGCAGACTATTTGCCGGTGAGTAAAAAAGGCATTGAGCCTATGTATGCGGAGTTAAAGGGCATCATTAACAGTCTGAGCAATCCATATTTAAAAAAGCTGATGCAGAGTATTTTTGTGGAAGATAAAGCATTTATAAAGGCATTTTGCAATTCTTCTGCAGCAAAGAGCATTCACCACGGGTTTGTGGGCGGTTTGTTAGAGCATACGTTGAGTGTGACTAAGCTTTGTGATTATTATTGTAGTGCATATCCGATTTTGAAACGTGACCTGCTGTTGTCTGCGGCAATGTGCCATGATATTGGTAAAGCCCGCGAGCTTTCTGCTTTTCCGGAAAACGATTATACCGACGAAGGTCAGCTGCTTGGTCATATTGTGATGGGTGCGGAAATGGTGGGTGAGAAGATCCGTGCCATTGATGGATTCCCTAAGGTGCTTGGCAATGAGTTGAGACATTGTATTTTGGCACATCATGGCAAGCTGGAATATGGTTCTCCAAAGACGCCGGCACTGATTGAGGCATTGGCGCTAAACTATGCGGATGATACCGATGCCAAAATCCAGACCTTTACCGAAATTTTGGAGGCTGGTCCGGAAAAAGGCTGGATGGGCTATAATCGACTATTGGAATCCAATGTGAGAAATTCTACAAAGTTTTAAACAAGTTTGATTTATAATAAGACGAAGCCGCGTGGAAAGACGGCTGGATGGAGCGAAATGAGTTTTACAAAAAATCAATTAATTACGTTAGAAATTACCGATGTAAGCCATGAGGGCGAAGGCGTTGGAAAGGTAGATGGGTTTACTTTTTTTGTGAAGGATACCATCCCGGGCGATAAAGTGACTGCCAAAGTGATGAAGACCAAGAAGACTTATGGATATGCACGCCTGGAGGAAATTCTTGTTCCTTCACCGGACCGCGTGGAGCCGGTGTGTCCGTATTACAAAGCGTGTGGCGGCTGCCAGCTTCAGACCATGAGCTACGAGCGTCAGCTTGCATTTAAGCAACAGAAGGTGTACAACAACTTGCTGCGTATCGGTGGTGTGGAAGATGCCCTTTTGCAGCAGACTATGGAGCCGGTGGTGGGGATGGAAGAGCCACTCCATTATCGCAATAAAGCACAGTATCCGGTGGGCAGAGACAAAAACGGCGAAATTATTACCGGTTTTTATGCAGGCAGGACCCATTCTATCATTGCCAATACCAAGTGTTATCTTGGGGTAAAAGAAAATCAGGATATTTTAGAGCGTATCCTTAACTATATGAAGGAAGAACGCGTGGCACCTTACGAAGAAGCTGAGGGGTCTGGTTTGGTGCGCCATATTTTGATTCGTACCGGTTTTACCAGTGGGCAGATTATGGTGTGCGTGATTGTAAATATGACGAGGGAAGCTTGGGAGAAAAAAGGTGCGGCAAGACTGCACACGGATGCACTTATCGCAGCACTGAAGGATGTGCCGGGCATGACCAGTATTTCTCTTAATTTTAATACACGCCGCGACAATGTTATTATGGGGAATGACGTGGTAACTATTTGGGGAGAACCATATATTGAGGATTCTTTATACGTTCGTCATGTGGCAGCAGATTGGAAGAGAAACGATGATTCTTGCAGGCGAGAGTTTGAGCGAACCGGTGAAAAGTTAGATTTTCATATTTCTCCATTGTCTTTCTATCAGGTAAATCCGGGACAGACCGAGAAGTTATATAGTATTGCACTGGACTATGCTGGACTTACCGGAAAGGAGACCGTTTGGGACTTATACTGCGGTATCGGAACCATTTCTCTGTTCCTGTCACAGCGAGCAGGGCACGTGTACGGCGTGGAAATTATTCCACAGGCCATTGAGGACGCAAAAGCAAATGCGCGCCGTAATGGCATCACCAATGCAGAGTTTTTTGTGGGGAAAGCAGAGGAAGTCCTGCCGGAATTTTATGAGAAGATGACTGCGGTGCAGGCTGGTGGTGCATATCTGGCGGACAATATAAAGACTTCTTCCGGCTTAAAACCGGACATGCTTCATCCGGATGTGATTGTCGTGGACCCACCACGCAAAGGCTGCGACACCGCGTGCCTTGACACCATGTTGAAAATGCAGCCGGAGAGGATTGTGTATGTGAGCTGTGATAGTGCCACATTGGCCAGGGATGTGAAGTATCTCAGAGAAGGCGGATATGAGCTGAAAAAGTGGAGGGCTGTGGACCAGTTTGGGATGACGGTGCATGTGGAGACGGTCACATTACTACAAAAGATAAATGAACATATTTAGAAAAGTAAAACCCTCCTACTTTCTACATTTTGTGTAGAGAGCAGGAGGTTCTTTCTGTCTAAATACTATTTCCTGCAAACTGTGTCATATAAAGATCGTAGTATTTTCCTTGCTTTTCAAGGAGTTCTTCGTGGTTTCCGATTTCCACGACTCTTCCCTGGTCCATAACAACAATCTTGTCTGCGTCGCGAATGGTTGATAAGCGGTGAGCGATGATAAGGCTTGTTCGGTTTTTCATAAGCTTCACCATAGCGTCTTGGATTTTCTTTTCTGTTCGGGTATCTACAGAAGAGGTTGCTTCGTCCAGAATCAGTATCTTTGGATCAGCCAATACCGCTCTTGCAATAGACATCAACTGTCTCTGTCCATGAGAAAGGCCTGCGCCTGCTTGCTTTAAGAATGTCTGATACTTCTCAGGAAGTCTTTCGATGTAACCGCGGATGTTACTTAAGGAGGCTGCATCCACCATTTCCTTATCTGTAGCGTTCAAATTGGCATATTTGATATTATTCTCAATGGTATTGGAAAAGAGAACGGTATCTTGCAAAACAATAGCGATATTATCTCTTAAAAAGCTTCGTTTCATGTCCATAATATTGACACCATCCACCAGGATTTCGCCGCTATCAACGGGGTAGAAACGCATCAGAAGATTTACAACAGTTGTCTTACCGCTTCCGGTGGAACCTACCAGTGCAATTTTCTGTCCCGGTTCAACTTCTAAATCAAAATCATATAAAACTTGTTTGTCCGGTACGTAAGAGAAGTTTACATTACGGAAAGAAATTTTTCCGGTAATATTTTCCGGTTCCAAACTGCCGGAATTATCCTCGTCCGGCTGGTCTAACAGTGCAAATACACGTTCCGCACCTGCAATCGCAGTCTGGATGGTTCCGTATAATTGAGCAATTTCATTGATTGGTCTGGAAAACTGCTTTGCATAAATGATGAAGGCAGATACGATACCAATGGTAATGAGGCCTGTATAAGCAAAATATCCACCAAACGCTGCAACGATTACGAAGCTGATATTGGAAATACAGTTCATAATAGGTCCCATGGAACCAGCCAACATTTCTGCTTTGATAGCTACTACGGTAAGTTCATCGGATGTCTTGTCAAATTCCTCAATCACATCGTTTTGTTTGTTATAAGCAACAATGGACTTGTATCCGGTAATCATTTCTTCCGAATGACCATTTAGCTGTCCCAAAAGTTGTGAGCGCTTACGATATATGGTTCTCATAAGCTTAGACAATTTCTTGGTAATCACTACGGTGAGAATAACGCTTGTCATGGTAATAAGCGTTAGCTGCCAGCAATATGCAAACATAATGGTTACCGTGCCGATAATGGTCAGTACTCCGGATACTAACGAACCTAAACTTTGTGAAATGGTAGTGGATACGTTTTCTACGTCATTTGTCATACGGCTCATAATGTCCCCATTTGAATGGGTATCCAGGTATTTGATAGACAAATAATCGATTTTTTTAAATAAATCGTGGCGCATTTTTTTTACAATATTTTGGCTAAGGCGCGCTGCCATCAAGGATTGCCCTAAGGTAGACAAAACATTGACCGCGTAAACAGCTAATAATGCCACAACACAGGAATACAAGGTTTCCCAAGTTTTATCCTTGAGTGAATCAATGGCTTTACCCTGTAAAGACGGAGCAAGTAATCCGGCCAATGTTACGCAGATTACGGAAGCCATTAATAATATTAAGAGCTTGCTTTCCTTTTGGAAATATTGAAGCATTCGTAACAGTGTGCTTTTTACATTTTCAGCATGTTCTGCTGATTGTCCTAAGCCTCTTCCGGGGCCTCCGCCACCCGGTCTCATGCGGAAGCTTACGGTGGGTGCAGCATTCTTGCTCACGCTTTGTGTTTCTGCTTTAAATAACGGGCCATGACCGTCTGGTTTATTTTGAAATCCTTCCGGAAGGTTATGTAGTTCTGTCATGAAATTTGTTCTCCTTCCTTTAACTGTGATCTATAAATATCTTGATAAATTTTTGAAATCTGCATTAATTCCGCATGGATACCAATTGCAGAGATTCCCCCGTTATCCAACACCATGATGCGGTCCGCTCCTTTAATAGAAGCAATTCTTTGTGCAATAATAATCTTGGTCATATCCGGACATTCTGCTTCTAATGCCTGATATAATTTTGCTTCGGTTTTTAAATCCAGTGCGCTTGTAGAATCATCAAAAATAAGGATTTCGTGTTCTTTTAATAAGGCTCTGGAAATAGAAATTCTTTGTTTTTGTCCGCCGGAGAGAGAATGACCGCCCTCTGTAACCAATGTGTAATAACCATAGGTTGTATTACAAATGAAATCATCTGCCTGTGCAATCTGTGCAGCTTTTTTGATTTCTATTGGTGTTGCACCTTTTTTGGACCAACTGATATTTTCTTCAATGCTTCTGGAATAAAGCTCTGCCTTCTGAAGTACGATTGCAATCTTTTCGCGTAGCGCCTTCAACTCGTATTCTTTGACGTTCATACCATCAATAAAAACTTCTCCGTTTGTGGCATCATAGAATCTTGGAATTAAATTCACAAGAGAACTCTTACCACTTCCGGTTGCACCGATAATAGCTAATGTTTCTCCGGAATTTACCTTGAAGGAAATGTTTTCTAACACGCAATGCCCGCTGCTTTCCGGATAAGAAAAGCTGACATTTTTAAATTCGATAGTCCCATGCTCTTTTGGTTCCTTGTCACTTTCACCATCCACAATCACATCCGGCATACGTAACACTTCGTTAATACGGTCAGCGGAAGCTTTGGCCCTGCTGAAGGTTTGGAATATATTTGCCATAAAGGTGATTCCATGAAGAATCTGTGCAAGATATGTAATTGCAGCCATCGTATTACCGGGAGTAATAGAGCCGCCGGTCTTCACTTCGAAACCACCTACCAAAATAACTGCAACAATACAGATATTAAGTACAATATTCATGCAAGGGCTCATGAAAGCAAGTAAGGATTGTACTCTTAAATTTTGTGCACATAAAGATTCGTTGGCATTATCAAATCGTTCCAGTTCGTAATCTTCCCGTACATATGCCTTTACAACTCTGGCTCCCGCAACGGTTTCCTGCATAATGTTGTTGATACCATCCAGTCGTTTCTGAACAATAGAAAAAAGAGGTGCTGCTTTCTTAAGGAAGAATACAATAAAAAACAAAACAAATGGAAGACCGCATGCAGCAATCAGTGCAAATTTGGGTGACTGGCGATATAACATAAAAATACCACCCACAAACATGACGGAGTTACGCACGAACCCTCTCATAGACATCATAACCATACGCTGTACAAAGATAACGTCACTTGTAAGACGTGTAACCAGCGAACCGGTAGAAATCTTATCAGTCTGTTCAAAAGATAAATTCATAATTTTTTTGAATAAATCTTTTCGAAGATCATTTGCAAAGCCTTGTGTTACAACATTTGCAAAAGCTCCGCACAAGATACCGCTGAGACCGCCTAAAATAACCGTCAGAATCATCTTCACACCAACGGAGATAATTAGCGAAATATCTCCTTTTAAAACACCGTTATCTACGATGTCAGCCATCATATCCGGCTGAATTAAATCCATAGCTACCTCGCCCACCATACAAAGCGGTGCCAGGATACAGAAAAACCAATATTTTTTTAGATACTTTAACATGATTTTACCCTCGTCTCTACTCCATTTTCTGTAAAAAATTCGCATACTGCCTTAAAATAGCCGTCATTATCCACGACATATACAAGTCCGTGGCCTGCATCGGGAATGGTAACCAGTCGTTTTGGTGATTGGCATGCCTGGTACAGTTCACGGCTCATGTCGCAAGGGACAAAGTCGTCCGTTTCGCCATGGAAGAAAATAATCGGAACTTTGCAGGTTTTCATAGCTTCCAAAGGGGTATATTCCTCTAAGTCGAAGTGTCCGAAAAGCTTTGCGCCTAATTTAATAAATGGATAAATCAAATTAGCCGGAACATGTATGTCTCCGGCACATTTTTTTATAATTTTTTTGGCGGAGGAAAAACCACAGTCAGCCAAAACTCCAACTACATTTGGAGGAAGTTCCTTTCCGGCAGCCATCAGCACGGTAGAAGCTCCCATGGAAATACCGGTGAGGACAAGCTTCACATCCGGACCGAATTGTTTCACTGCAAAATCCACCCAGGCAAGGCAATCTTTGTGCTCGTTGACACCAAAGGTAATGACATTGCCTTCGCTGCCGCAGCTGGTACGCTGGTCCACAAGAAGAATATTGCGTCCGAGGGCAAAGCAACGCTGGACACCACCGCTTAAATCACGCTCTGCACTGCCGCGATAGCCGTGGAACATAATTTCTGTAACGGCCCCTTTTGCGTATTCAAAATATTTGGCATGAAGTGTCAGTCCATCAAATGATTTTATATAAAAGTCTTCACTTTCTAAAGCACGGGCTTCTAAAATCCACTGCTTCATCTGAGGATGATATGGTTCATAGATTTCGCCTTCAGGAACCGGAAGGACATCGGAAGTATCTTCTTTTTTGGATGGAACATAAAATACCATACGAAAGCAAATATAGGATATTAGTAAAACGAGCACTGCCAAAAGAAGTACAGCAATTAAAATACCGGAAAACATATTATGCAAACCTCTCTGTTTCTTTTATGTGTTAAACAATCATTAGTATGTCCGTTTACAGCATAAACTTGCGGATAACTTCACCTACGCCGCCCTCATTATTGTCTAGTTTGGTTATATAATCTGCATGCTGCTTGATATCATCGGAGGCATTTTTCATGGCAACACCCAAGCCGGCGGCCTCGAGCATAGGAATGTCATTTTCGGCATCGCCAACAGCAATCGTGTTTTCAATAGGTATATTCAGGTACTCGGCAAGGAAACGTACGGCAGCTCCTTTGCTTATACCCACAGGAACAAATTCCAGATATTCATAGCAAGAGAAGAAAATATCTACCTTTCCGGGTGCCCAGTCTGTAAAAATTTCACGAAAATTCTCCAAAAGCTGGTGGTTATATCCGTTTGCAATAGCCAAAGTCTTGCAAGGCTCTTCTTCTCCCAGAACTTCAAATACATCCGGTACAATCTCACGCTCTATTTTCAGACGTTTAGAATAGTCTTGTCCTTCTTTCATATCAATCTGGCACAGAATGGCGTCTTCGGAATAAGTCTGCATATACATTCTATGTTCTTCTGCCTTTTCAAAAATATATCGTACATACTCTAATGGCATGGTCTGTTTAAAAAGTATTTCTTCATGGAAAATGTCGTAAATCAATCCCCCATTAAATGTAATGGCATAGCAGCCTTTTTGTTCCATGTTCAATGCAGGGAACAGTTTTTTGGCACTGCATAAAGGACGTCCGGTACAAATAATTACTTTGTGTCCTTGTGTTAAGGCGTCTTGAATTGCGGACATATTATATTCGGGAATGTGTTTTGCGTCATCCATCAAGGTCCCGTCTAAATCCAGAAAAATCATTTTTGTGGTTTGACTCATAATGTTCGCTCCATAGTTGAAAATTTTTCAAATCTATTTAAAACAGTAGCACATTTAGAGAAATTTGGCAATGGATGTAAGCTTGAGTAAAAAATAAAAATGGAGGAACTTAGTCCTCCACTTGATTCAGCGCGCTTTTCAGTGCAAGTTGTGGTAAAATTGGATAAAGTTCTTCGTTGTTAATTCGTTCTGCCTCTGTTGCCGGTGCAATCGGTATCAGACCGGTGCAGTCCTGTGTAGAAGCAGACTGTAAATAGTCGTATTCGGTATTGTAGTTTGCAAACTCCTTGGTACCTGGCATTTCGTTTTTCATAGTTGGTCTCCTTTTTGAATTGGTTTATATAGAATGTTGCCTTACAAAATCTATACAAGTATATTTGAAAATAGTATTTGCATGAAGAGACAAATTATGTAACATACTATCCTCAAAGATTTGGAAAATAGAATAGGGGATAATTATGAAAACACATCGAGAAGTGATTGTCATTGGTGCCGGCATGGCAGGTCTTTTGACTGCATATTTTTTAAAAGAAGAAGGAAAAGATGTACTGGTGCTGGAGGCAAAGGAAGTGGGCTCTGGACAGACCGGACGAACCACCGCTAAAATCACCAGTCAGCATGGATTAAAATACAGCAAGCTTTTGAAGAATATTGGTGAAAAAAAGGCCAGAATATATGCCAGGGCAAATGAAGCTGCCATAGAAGCATATGCCAGACTTGTTCAAACAAAAAATATAGATTGTCGGTTTGAAAGGGTGACTTCTTATTTATATTCGAATATAGAAGAAACGAAGCTGAAAGAAGAGTTGAAGGCGGCCACATTTCTTGGTATCGATGCTTTTTGGACAAAGGAAACGGAGCTTCCTTTTGCTGTGTCCGGGGCTGTGGGATTTCGCAATCAGGCGCAGTTTTGTGCAACGGATTTTGTAAAATATATTGCAGATGAGTTGGAAATTCTAGAGCACACCATGGTGGAAAAAGTGCGAGGAAAAAAGGTATTTACAAAGGATAAGGTGTATACCGCAGATCATATTGTGATGGCGACCCATTACCCTATGCGAAATGTGCCGGGGTTTTATTTTTTGCGTCAGCATCAGGAGCGGAGCTTCGTGTTGGAGCTTTCGAAATGTGAAAAAATAAATGGTATGTATTATGGAATCGATGGAGATGGGCATTCATTTCGACAAGCTGGTGAACAGTTGCTTTTAGGAGGAGAGTCGGGCAGGACAGGTGAGCATGTATGCGGCGGAGCATTTACCAGATTGGAACAGGCGGCAAGGGAGTATTATCCGGATTGCAAGGTGGAGTCTCGCTGGGCAGCTCAGGATTGTATGCCTCATGATGGTATTCCTTTTATAGGAAAATATTCTCTTTTTACACCTAACTTATATGTGGCAACCGGGTTTCAAAAGTGGGGCATGAGTATGTCCATGGTGGCAGCAATGATACTTCGGGATAAAATTTGCGGAAAAGAAAATGCCTTTGCGGCGTTATATCGTCCGCAGCGCTTGAACTTTCGTGCAGGAACGGCAAACTATTTGCATGACGTAGGAGAAAGTATAAAAGGACTTGCCAAGGGATGGCTTGGGCCGAAGGGACTTCGATGTTCCCATATGGGATGTGGTTTGGAGTGGAATCCGGATGAAAATAGCTGGGATTGTCCTTGCCATGGTTCCAGATTCGATGAGCAGGGGAAACTGTTGGATAACCCGGCAAGGAAGGACAAGAAAAGTATGGATTAAGTGCCAGTTCAAGGAGCATTTTTATCACACCATTTTCTATAAGGCATATTATAATATAAATGGGAAAACGAGGGCTTGTATGAAGCAAAGTTGTTGTTCCATGCAGACAGATAAGGGAGGTAATCCGTATATTACCAATATAGAGCATATAACGGCTCAAAACCCTAACTTTCGAACAGCGATTTGGACGGGATGTTATTTACAGATGACAGTTATGTGTATTCCGCCATGTGGGGAGATTGGGGTAGAAATGCATGCGGATACCGATCAGTTAATAAGAATAGAACATGGGAAAGCATTAGTTAAAATGGGAAACTGTAGGAATGTGCTGGACTTTAAGCAAAATTTGTGCAAAGGGGATGCCATTTTTATTCCGGCAGGAACCTGGCATAACATTGTAAATGCTAGTATGCATCCGTTGAAATTGTCTTCCGTTTATGCACCGCCGAATCACCCGAAGGGAACGGTGCACAAAACACGGGCAGATGGGGAAAAGAAAAAATATTAGAAAAGAATGGAATTCCCTGCCGGTTTATTAGTAGCTGGCAGGGGAGTTTTGTGTTATAATTCTTGTAGATGGCAACTTAGAAGTTGAAAAAGAAAAATACATAGGAGAGTGCGATGAAAAACTTAGGCAAAAAATTTTGGGCAGCACTTGTGCTGTTTGGATTGGTAGGTCAGGTGGCATGGGTGGTAGAAAATATGTACCTGAATGTATTTATCTACAAAATGTTTCATGCGTCTGCAGCAGATATTTCCTTGATGGTAAGTGCCAGCTCTGTGGCGGCCACACTGACTACTATTTTAATCGGAGCATTATCTGATTATATTGGTAAGCGCAAAACATTCATTTGCGGTGGGTACATGGTGTGGGGTGTTTCTATACTGGGATTTGGTCTGGTGAGAATGGACGTTTTGACGCTTTTATGCGGCGGTACCGTTCAAGCTGCAGCGCTGGGGGTTAGTCTGGTAATTATTCTGGACTGTGTGATGATCTTTTTTGGTTCCGCGGCAAACGATGCAGCGTACAATGCCTGGCTGACAGACGTGGGTGATAAAAGTAACCGTGGTAAAATCGAGGGTATTAATGCCATGATGCCGCTTGTGGCAATTCTCGTGGTGTTTGGCGGTTTTATGGGCTTTAATTTGGATCTGGCATCCAGTTGGTCCTTGATTTTTGTTATAATAGGCAGCATAGTAATTGTGCTTGGTGCACTGGGTATTTTCCTGATTGAGGAAGCACCGACGAGAAAGGTACAGTCCGGAAACACGGAAGAAAAACAAGAGTTTACGTATTTGCAAAATGTGCTTTACAGTTTTCGGATTCGCACCTTTAAGGATAATAAATTATTATATGCGGTGATTGTAGCCTTTGCAGTGTTTGGTATCTCTATCAACACGTATATGCCTTACTTAATTGTGTATTATGAAAAATCCTTACAGATGACAAATTATGTCCTTGTACTGGCTCCGGCAATTATTTTGGCAGCCATTTTTACCGCAGTTTATGGAAGCTTGTATGACCAGCTTGGTTTTCAAAAAAGCGTGTATCCATGTGTGGGAATGTTGCTTGCAGGATATCTGATTTTGTTTGTAAGTATAGGTACTTTGCCGGTATTTATCGGTTCGCTGCTTATGATGAGCGGTTACTTGTGTGGTATGGCAGTATTTGGTGCTAAAATTCGTGAGCATATTCCGGAAAATATGGCAGGTCGTTTCCAAGGGATTCGTATTATCGGACAAGTATTGATTCCGGGAGTAGTTGGACCGTCTATCGGTGCATTTGTACTTCGTAATGCACAGCAGATTGAAAATAATGATGGTACATTTTCTTTTCTTCCAAATAGAAATATCTGGGCAGCAGCTTTTGTGACAGCAGTAGTATTGCTGTTAGTACTGGATGCGATTTTTTATATGGTGCGCGTGGCACATCATAGATTGGTAAGTGAGGCAGGGGAGCGTGTGCTGGCTTCGTCCACAACCCCATGGGACATATACCCAAGACCGCAGATGAAGCGAGCAGGTTATGTGATCTTACATAAAAACTGGACCTTAAACGGTAAGCCGATTTGTATGCCGTTTCCACCACAGGCACTTCTATCCGGGTTTGAAGGTCGTATAGGAGCCAAACTGGTGTATGAGACGGAGTTTACCATTCCGGAAGATTTTACAAAGGAGCGTGTGTTGTTGCATTTTGGTGCGGTGGACCAGATTGCGGAAGTTTATGTGAATGATGTGCCCGTTGGCAAGCATGAGGGCGGTTATCTACCGTTTTGTCTGGATATTACATCGAATATAGAGCGTGAAAGAAGAAACCGATTGGTAGTAAAGGTGACAGACCGTCTTGATAGAAAGTATCCTTATGGTAAGCAATGCAAGGAGCGCGGCGGCATGTGGTATACCCCGGTCAGCGGTATTTGGCAGAGTGTGTGGCTGGAAAATGTATCGGAGACATATATTGCAAAAGTGATGTTGACTCCGAATATGGACGGTGTGACAATTTCGTTGAACATGGCAGGTGAAATTTTAGCAGAGAACTTGAAAAAGGCAGCTGGCGTACAGGAAAAAGGATTTAAAGTAATTATCCAATTGTCTAATGGTGAACAATTGGAAAAACAGTTTATTGGGCGGGAAGGTTACATAAAACTGACTGACCATGTGGACAAAAGCGGTCAGAATTACACTCCAAAGCTTTGGGATGTGAACAATCCACATCTTTATGATATGAAGATTGTAACAGAGACAGACGAGGTGGACACCTATTTTGCACTTCGTAAAATAGACATTCAGAATGTGGGTGGTGTAAATCATGTTTGTCTGAATAACAAGCCGATTTTCATGCATGGTGTCTTAGACCAGGGATATTTCTGTGACGGCATTTTTCTTCCGGCAGAACCGGAGGAATACGAAAGAGATATTCTACGCATGAAAGAGCTGGGGTATAACATGCTGCGTAAGCATATTAAGGTGGAGCCGGAGGTGTTTTACTATTATTGTGATAAGCATGGTATGTTAGTGATGCAGGATATGGTAAATAACGGTGGTTATTCTTTCCTGTTTGATACCGCGCTTCCAACCATTGGTATGTTGAAGCGAAAGGATGTAAAAAAGCATGAAAACGAAACCATGCGTATTTTTAAGAGGCATACCAAAGAAACCATAGAGCAGTTGTACAATCATCCGAGTATTGTGGCATATACCATTTTCAATGAAGGCTGGGGTCAGTTTAACAGTGATGAAATGTATGATTTGGTGAAGCGTCTGGATAATACCCGACTGGCGGATACTACATCCGGCTGGTTTTCACAGCAGAAAAACGACTTTGACAGTACGCACATTTACTTTAAGACGACACCGCCGACGATTAAGGAGCGACCGGCTTTTGTATCGGAGTGTGGTGGCTATTCCCAGGTGGTAAAGGAGCATTATTATAGTAAATACAATACGTATGGTTATGGCAGTTCCGAGGATAAGGAAGCACTGACGGACATGATTGTAAACATGTATAAAGAAATGATTTTGCCCGGACTGGAGAAAGGAATTTGTGGATGTGTGTATACCCAGCTTAGTGACGTGGAAGACGAAGTGAACGGTCTTTATACATATGACAGAAAGGTTTGCAAAGTAAATGTTTCCAAAATGCAGGAATTGGCATATAATATATTGGAACATTCTAATTTGTAGGAGATTTATATGACGATAGAAATTTTTCAGGGTATTATGTTGCCGTTTTTAGGAACCTCTTTGGGGGCGGCATGCGTGTTCTTTATGAGAGGGGAAATGAAACGTGGTCTGCAAAGGGCACTGACCGGTTTTGCGGCAGGTGTTATGGTAGCAGCCTCTGTGTGGAGTCTTTTGATTCCGGCTATGGAACAGGCGTCGGGTATGGGAACGTGGAGCTTTGTTCCGGCCGTAGCGGGTTTTTGGATGGGCATTGTATTTCTTCTAGCCCTGGACAGGGCGATTCCACATTTGCATCTGAACAGTGAAAAAGCAGAAGGTCCAAAGAGTCCATTGTCCCGTTCCACGATGCTGGTACTGGCGGTGGCACTGCACAATCTCCCGGAGGGAATGGCCGTTGGTGCTGTGTTTGCGGGCATGATTATGGACAATGCGGGAATTTCATTGGCAGGTGCATTGACCTTATCTTTAGGTATTGCCATTCAAAATTTTCCGGAAGGAGCGATTATATCCATGCCCCTTAGGGCAGAGGGAACCGGGAAGCCAAAAGCATTTTTATATGGTATGCTGTCCGGTGTAGTTGAGCCTATCGGGGCCATTCTTACGATTATGGCAGCAAATTATGTGGTGCCGGTTTTGCCGTATTTATTGAGTTTTGCCGCAGGTGCCATGATTTACGTGGTAGTAGAGGAGCTGATTCCGGAAATGAGCGAAGGAGAGCATTCCAATCTGGGTACGGTTATGTTTGCAGTGGGTTTTTCTTTGATGATGGCGTTAGATGTAGCTTTGGGATAACAAAATAGGCTGTCACATTGGTTTTTAAACTGATGTGGCAGCCTTGTTTTTATTCTTCTTCTACTATCGTCTTATTTTTTTCAATGCTTTGTTTTGTCCTTCTTATTACCCAAAGCGCAAACATAATACCTGCAGCGGAAATAGCGTACATAATATAGAAGAAAATTGGTTCAGTCAGCGGTGTTGCATTAGCCGGTTCTTTTGGATAGTAAACCACTATGGTATCGCTGGGTTCTTGAAAGAAGAGGTCAGAGAGCTTGAAGGTTCGGCTGCTTCCTTCATGGGTTCCGTAAGCCACAAACATACCGGAAATGTGCTTTTCGTAGGTTTTTCCGTCCTCTGCTGTAAAGGAAATGTATTTGTCATCGCCTACTACAGAGACGTCTGCAAGCACAGGGGTACCATGGTGAATCAATTCTATTTGTTTATAATGGGAATAGCCGTTCCATAGTAAAAAGAGCAGGAAAAATACGAGTAAAATTTTGGCGAATTGCATGGAAAAGCTCTCATCCTTTTCGTGATTATATTTCTGTTTCTCGAGAAATACATCTTTATAGTATACATATGTTAACATAAGTATTCCTCCTTAAGATTTTGTAGTTATATTTGGTAATTTAACTATATCATATATAAGGGTAAAAGTCAGCAGTTTTTTCTGAAAAGTACAAAAGCTGCATTGAAATGTCGTGCAAATTATGGTATTTATTAAATGAAGAAACTCGCAAAAAAACGGGAGAAAATTTTATGACAAAAATCGCGTCATTTATCGTAGCAAAACGCAATTTATTCTTTTTATTCGTTATTTTAGGATTTCTATTTTCTGCTGTTTCTATAGGATGGGTAGAAGTGGAAAATGACCTGGTATTTTATCTGCCGTCGAATTCTGAGACCAAACTCGGTATGGAAATTATGGAGGACAACTTTGTTACGTTGGGGACTGCCAATGTGATGGTTGCCAATATTACATATGAAGATGCGCTTGCATATGTGGACGATATATCAGAGGTGGAAGGGGTTCAAAGTGTGACCTTTGACCGGACCTCTGCACATTATCAGAATGCCTCTGCATTGTATACTGTCATGTTTGATTATGACCAGTATGATTCCCGATGTGAGAAGTCTTTGGCAGAAGTAAAGGACGTATTGGCAGGGCAGGATGTATGTGTGGGCTCTGAAATTGGGTATTCCCTTCCGGATATTATTGCAAGGGAAGTGGAAGTGATTATGGTGTATGTAGCAGTGATTATTATTTTGGTGCTGCTTTTGACCTCACAGACCTATGCGGAAATCCCGGTTCTTCTTTTGACGTTTATAGTAGCGGCGGTGCTGAATATGGGTACTAACTTTATTATGGGCAAGATTTCCTTTGTATCCAATTCCGTGACTACGGTACTGCAGCTTGCATTATCTTTGGACTATGCGGTTATTTTTTGTAATCGTTATAAGGAGGAACATAAGAGCCTGCCGATTAACGAGGCAGTAGTAGCAGCACTTAGCAAGTCTATTCCGGAAATTACAGCCAGCAGTCTGACTACCATTGGTGGTTTGTTTGCTATGTTATTTATGCAGTTTAAAATTGGGCCGGATATGGGGATTAACCTGATTAAGTCTATTTTCTTCGCGTTACTTTCTGTATTTGTAGTAATGCCGGGGCTTTTAATATGGTTTGGTCCTTTGATGGATAAAACCAAGCATAAAAATTTCATACCGGAGATTCCTTTTATAGGTAAGTTTGCTTATGCCACTCGTTTTATTGTTCCACCGATTTTTGTGGTAGTGATATTTGCAGCTTGTCATTTTGCAGCAGATTGTCCATATGTGTATGGATATAACAGGCTGGAAACGGCGAAATTAAATGAAAAAAAGATTGCGGAGCATATGATTGGGGATAATTTTACTTCTTCTGAGATGGTGGCCTTGGTACTTCCTGCCGGAAATTATGAGGCGGAAGGGGAAATTTTGGTACGTCTGAGTGAATATGAAGAGGTGGAGTCTGCCTTGGGCCTTGCCAATGTGGAGGCATTAGGGGGATATGTACTTAGTGATAGTTTAAATCCTCGTGAATTTGCGGAGCTTACAGATGTGGATTATGAACTGGCGCAGGTCATTTATGCGGCATATGCAGCAGAGCAGGGAAGCTACGAAAAAATTATCAGCAGTATTTCTACATATAAAGTGCCTCTCATTGATATGTTTTTATTTGTCTGTGAGCAGGTAGACTCAGGACTGGTGTCTCTTGGTGAGGAGCAACAAGCAATGCTTTCTGTGGCACAGACCCAGATGCAGAGTGCCAAGCAGCAGCTGCAAAGCGAGGGCTATAGTCGCATGTTAGTGTATCTGGACATACCGGAGGGTGGAGATATCCTATATGCCTTTTTGGATACCATGAGAGGAATTGCAGAGGAATACTATCCGGAGGGAGAGGTATATGTGGTTGGGAATCCAACCAGCGAGTATGATTTTCAGAAAACCTTTAGTAAGGATAATACAGTCATTAGTGTGTTGACCATTTTAATTGTATTGGGAGTATTGTTATTTACCTTTAAGTCTGTGGGCATGCCGTTGCTTTTGATTTTAGTAATTCAGGGCAGTATCTGGATGAATTTCTCTGTTCCGACTTTTACGGGAAATGGTATTTTCTTTATGACGTATTTAATTGTAAGTGCCATTCAGATGGGTGCCAATATCGATTATGCCATTGTGATTGCAAGTCGCTTTATGGAATTGAAGGACAAGATGCCGCATAAGCAGGCGATTGTGGGAACTATGAATTTTGCGTTTCCGACTATTGCAATTTCGGGAACGATTATGGCTACGGCAAGCTTTTTTATCGGTAATATGACTTCCGAGGGCTCCATTGCCAATATGGGATTAAATTTGGCAAGAGGTACGGTGATTTCTATTTGTCTGGTTATGTTTGTTCTTCCACAGCTTTTGTTGGTGGGTGCAAAGATTATAGACAAGACTTCCTTCTCTGTACCGGGGATTTCTCATACCGGGGAAACAGGTGGGCGAAATGTGGTAAGAGGTATCGTTGTGTTGGCATTGGCTGTTGTTCTTGGTGGAGCCGTAGTTCCTGTGCAGGCAGCGGATATTACTTATGTGAGCGAAGAAACTATTAAAATTAAAGATGCAGAGGATTTATTGGAACTGGCTGAGAACTGCAAGCTGGATTCTTGGTCTCGTGGCAAGACGGTGGTCCTTCAGGCAGATATTTTTCTGGAAGAGGAATTTTTGCCCATTCCGACCTTTGGCGGCATTTTTGATGGCAAAGGGCATTCTATCCACGGGCTAAAGGTGAATTCCGGTGTTTCCCCAGCGGGGTTATTTGGTGTGCTTCAAGAGGGTGCCGTTATTAAAAATGTTAATGTAACCGGTAATATAGAGCCTACCGGCATACAGGAAGCAGTAGGAGGCATTGTCGGCGAAAATTATGGTGAAATTATAAATAGCACCTTTACGGGAACGGTAAAAGGAAAGACCCATACCGGCGGTATTGTAGGTATTAATGGCACATCGGCAACGCTTAGAAATTGTCGTGTCAGCGGAACCGTACTTGGAGAGACCATGACAGGTGGTATATGCGGTTATAATCAAGGCTCCATTATCAAATGCAAGAATGACGCATGTGTCAATAATGTAAGCGTGGATCCTGCCATTTCTTTGGAAGACTTAAATCTGGATATATCTATGGACTTGTCTAAGCTTAACAGCATGAATGTATTAGGAGCTGCAGCCGATACCGGTGGCGTTGCAGGTTATTCTACCGGTGTATTAGAAGGCTGTAGCAATACAGGAACCATAGGATATGCTCATATCGGATATAATTTAGGTGGTATTGTAGGACGAAGCTGCGGATTTGTGACAGACTGTGAGAACCTGGGTGAGGTGTATGGGCGAAAGGATGTAGGCGGTATTGTAGGGCAGATGGAGCCGTATATCGAGGTAGAGCTTTCTGCCAGCGGTATTGCCAGACTTAGTCAGGAAACAAAAGAATTGAGTGAAGCTGTGGAAACGCTGGAGAAAAGTATAGATGCCGGAAATGCAACGTTACAAAAGCGTATCAATAAAATCAAGGCATATACAGCGGAAATGGAAAAGGCGCTGGACAAAGCTGACGGGGAAACGGAAGGCAGTGACAGTCGTTCAGATCTTCAAGTTAAAAGCGCGGTGTTAATAAAGCAAATTGAACTTTTGGCGCAGGAAACAGCAGGTACGGCAGGGGTTCTCGGAAAAGATGTTGAAAAGCTCAGCCGGCAGGCATCCAGCCTTTCTGATACGCTGGAAGACGTCATGGAAGAGGCGGAACATTTGGCTTTAAGTGATTTTGCAGACGATATTTCTGAGGTAAATCTGGAAGCTGCAACCTTGGGTAAGGTCATGAAGAGTAGGAACAAAGGGGCCATTTATGGTGATATCAACGTAGGTGGTATTGCGGGAACCATTTCCTTGGAATACGAGCTTGACCCGGAAGACGATTTGACGGCAGAAATTTCCATGAAAGAACGCCGTAAATATGAATTTACTTCTATTATATATGAATGTGAAAATAGCGCAGTAGTTACTGCAAAAAAACATTATGCAGGTGGTATTTGCGGCCGCATGGACTTGGGTTTTCTTTCAGATTGCCAAGGCTATGGTGCCATTTATAGTGAGAGCGGCGATTATGTAGGTGGTATTGCGGGGCTTACGGGAAGTACCGTGCAGAAGTGTTTTGCAAAATGCAGTCTTGCCGGGAAGCATTATATTGGGGGCATTGTGGGCAGTGGAATCACGGAGGATGCAACCGGAGAAAGCAGTACCGTAAGATGGTGTTACTCCATGGTGGATGTGGCAGGAGCACAGCAGTTTACAGGAGCTATTGCAGGTATACATGCGGGGGACTATTTGGAATGCTATTTTGTGGGAGAGGATTTGACCGGTATTAATCGTATCAGTTATGCGGGACAGGCAGAGCCCATTTCCTATGAAGAGTTACTTGAGGTGGAGAATCTTCCAAAGGATTTTGAAAAGGTTACCATTCCTTTGCTGATGAATGAAAATGCAACCGTAGCGGATATGGATATCTTTACCTTGAAAAGTAAAGAAGTTCGTGCAGACGGAAGAGCAGTATTTTTGGCAGAGGGAAGATTTGCAGCAGAGGATATTTTGGAAATCACACAAAAAGAACCGGATTTTGCATGGGAAGAGCAGCAAGGCTTTTGGGATAAGCTAAACAAAACGCAACTTCTAGAGCAGTGGAGTGTGGAAGTGCCGGAGGACGGACTTTTACTGCATACGTTGCGGTATTTGCCAAAGGAGGCGGAGAAGGAAGGTCTTTCTTTATATGTAAAGCAGGATGGTAAGTGGAAACGGGCAGATGAACAAAAGGCAGGAAGTTATTTTGTGGTAAATATTGCGGGAACCAATGCGGAGATTGCAGTGGTGGAGACTACCCGGCTTTGGACGCTCTGGTTGGCAGCAGTAATCGTAATAGTGGGAATGATAGGCGGTGTCGTTTGGTTGATACGTAAAAAGAAAAATATAGTAAAATGGCTGGCATGGGTGCTGGCAATATGTATTGTGGTGTTAGCAGTTATACTGGCTGTAATTCTTCTAAGGGGCAAGCTTACGGGAGGAATAGGTGCATATCAGCTTTTGAAAGAGTATGTGGAGCAGCCGGAAATGTTCATGGAGCTTTCGGTACAAACGAAGCTTGGCGATACTCAGTCGGAAGTGGAGGCTATGGTGTTTACTACTGATTTGGAGGGACATCAAGTGACCGGTATCCGTCAGTCCGACGTGTCTTTTTTCTACGCGGACGGAATGATTATCTTGGAAAATGGGAAGGCATATGGTGCCAGTGAAGTGTCAGCAGATTACACGGAACTGATGAATTACCTGGTATTTCTTTATCAGGATGTAGATATTGAGAGCTTAAAGGAAGAGGAGTCCCTAACTTATCGCATAACCGTAAAAGAGAAAAGCAAAGAAAAGCTTCTGACATGCTTACTTCCGAATATGGGAGAAGATGCTTTGGAAATGAAACATCTGCAGGTAGATGTGGTGGAAAAGGAAGAGGCACTGGATTCCATTTTATTTACAGTTCAGGGTAAAGCAGAAAACAAAAAAGACTTTACTGTTACCGCGGAATTTAAGGTGGTAGATACAGATGCGGTGACCATAGAAATTCCACAAGAGGTTCGCAAGGCTATTATGTCCGAACAGCCAAAGGTGGAAGAAATTATGACGGAAGATGTGTTCCGTTTGTATGCCGGATGGAAAGACTTAGATGACAGAAATCCTTTGGGCATGCAGATTTATTTGAACGCAGACTGCGGTCCGTTGTCCGTTGGAGAGGATATAACGTTTATAACAAAGAAACAGGATGATTTGCAGGTGAACTGCATTCGGAAAAATGATGTTTCTGTGTATTTTACGGAAGATAAAATTTGCAATGAAAAGGGGTACTCTGTGACCACCAAGAGCGCAGAGAGCATAGAGCCAGCCATGCTTTTGGGACTGGCTTACGAATTATTTTTGCATGGTACCTTTAGCTGTACGGAAGTGGATGATATGTACATTTATAGTCTGGCGTTGGAGGAAGATGCCATGTCAGAGATTGCGGCTGCGATTGCAAAGGAAAGCACAAAAATGGCAATTAAGTTTGAGAATGGCAGCATGCAGGTACGCATACAGGATAATAAGATACAAAGTATCCGATTTGCCTGCGACGGAAATGTAGACATTTTGGTGACAAATGTGGCAGTTGCTTTTTCAGCAGAGCTTGATTTAACCGGGACAGAAACCTATGAAAGCTTTATGGTTCCGGAAAAGGTCTTGGAAACCTTAAAATAACTACTGGATATTACCGTGGAATTTTGTTATAATATGTGTTAATTTATAAAATCAAAATCTATTATAAAGAAATAGTAGGAGGGAATTATGAGTGATAAAGTTTTTCGTGCGGTACAGATTGTATTATTTGTTATCGTTATAGTGGTTTTTTTGTTCAGCCTTTATAAAGTGGTGAACATCACTATGGAGTACAAGGCCAGCAGGGATGAGTATAAGGAATTAGAAAATTTCGTGCAGATTGAAGATGAGCCGGAGATACTGATGGCAACAGAGCAGACAGAGCCTGCAAAGGAAAGCAATAACAGTACAAGCGCGACCACAGAGTCCAAAGAGGAAGAAATCGTAATGCGCTACCATGATGGTTTTGTAAACATGTCAGTGGATTTCACGGCGTTAGAGGCGGTGAATTCTGATTTCGTGGGATGGTTGTACATACCGGGTGCATCTATCAATTATCCAATGGTTCTTGGAAGTGACAATGACTATTATTTGACCCATACGTTTAAGCATGAGGAAAACAAAGGTGGTTCTATTTTCTTAGATCAGGTTACTGCAAATCCATTTGAAGACTATAATACCATTGTACATGGTCATAATATGAAGGATGGCAGTATGTTTGCCCGTTTGAAATATTTTTATAACGATACCAAAACATATGCAAACAATCCATATTTCTACATATATACAGAAGGAAAGACTTACAAGTATTTGATTTGCAGCTATTATGTTACGACAGCGACTTCTGATACTTATGTAATTCCGAATACAGAAGAGACATATCAGGAATACAAGAGCAGAATTTTGAGCAATGCAGTGTATAAAGGTGTGGAAGGTATTCCGGATTCTGCACCGATTGTTACACTTTCAACATGTTATGGTGCAAACTACACCGACCAGCGTCTGGTAGTGCATGGTATTTTAGTTGCAACACAATAAAAAATTAAATGTATAAAATTGGTTAACAGGTTAATACTATCCGTAGATAAGGTGCTAAAAGTACCCGTAAGGTACAGGAGGGAAATCTATGGATAATAAAAATACCAATAATAAAGTTACAGAATTTGAAAAAAGAAGTCAGGCAAAGGCAAAAAGCAAAGAAAAATTAATTGTAACTGCTTCTGCAGTGTTTGTGCTTACTGCGTTGACTATAACAGGAATGTACATTAACAATAATGCTTCTGAGAAAACGCCTATTCAGGAAAATAATACAGGTATTAGCGGGGATATGTCCGGTGATGTTTTGCAGGCTCCGGGCGTAGAGAATATTGATATGCAGAGCGTGGACTCTACCACAGTGGAAAATCCGGGACGTACAGGCATTGTTTCCGAACAGGAAAGTGAAACCAAAATCTCTGCAACGAAATCCAGCAATACGTTGGTTCATGAAAAGGCGGATGCCACACTAACCTCAGAGGAATTGACAGAGGCAGCTATGTCCGGTATTGTGGAAAACATGATGCTTAGCTTTGATGGCATGAACATGGTTTGGCCGGTTCCGGAAGGAAATGATATTTTAATACCATATAGTATGGACAAGGCTGTTTATTTTGAAACCTTAGACCAGTACAAGTATAGTCCGGCAATGATTATTGCAGCAGAAGAAGGCACACCGGTTTGTGCAGTTTCCGCAGGTAAAATTACCAGAAGATACTGGGATTACGAGACCGGATGGACCTATGAAATGGATTTGGGCGGCGGTTTCAAAGCTTATTACGGACAATTGGATTATTTACAAAAAGCGGAAGATACCTACGTTGTAGCAGGTGATGTGCTTGGTTATGTGGCAGCTCCTACCAAATATTTTGCAGAAGAAGGAAGTAATCTTTATTTTGCAATGACACAAAATGGTCAGCCGGTTTGCCCGGAAAACTATATGGGAGAATAAGCATGTATATTGTAAATGGAACCATTTATACCATGGATTCGCAAAATACGATTATAGAAAAAGGTGCCATCCGGATTCGGGATGGCATTCTTGTTGATATAGGGGATACTCCCATAGAGCCGGAAGCAAATGAAGAAGTAATAGACGCTTTGGGTGGCTGGATTTTGCCGGGATTTGTGGAAGCACATTGCCATATCGGTATTCAGGAAGAAAAAAAGGGGATGGAAGGTAACGACTGTAATGAAACCGTTAATCCGGTGACTCCCTGGTTAAGGGCTATGGATGCCATTAATCCTATGGATGCTGCTTTTAAGGATGCAGTATGTGCGGGTGTGACCTGTGTACAGGTAGGACCTGGCAGTGCCAATGTGGTGGGAGGTCAGTTTTTAGTTATGAAGACCTTTGGACGATGTATCGACCAAATGGTAATAAAGGAGCCTTCTGCCATGAAGATTGCATTTGGTGAAAATCCAAAAGTAAATTATAGCGGACAAAATCAGTCTCCTGCTACCCGTATGGCTATTGCAGGAATGCTTCGTCAGGAATTGCATGATGCAAAGGCGTACTGTTTAAGAAGAAAAAGGGCATTGGAACAGGGAGAGGAATTTGAAACGGATTTTACCAAGGAGTGTTGGGTTCCGGTTTTTGAGGGAGAAATTCCGTTGAAGGCTCACGTTCATCGCGTGGATGATATTTTTACGGCCATTCGTATTGCCAAGGAGTATGGTCTTTCTATGACCTTGGACCATTGCAGTGAGGGGCATTTGGTAGCGGAGGAATTGGTGGGAGCCGGATATCCTGCCATTGTAGGACCGGATTTTGCCAGCAGAAGTAAAATTGAGGTGCAAAATGCGGCATTTAAGACCGCAGGTATTTTGCATCGCGCAGGTGTGCAGGTGGCTATTACTACCGACCATCCTGTGTCTTTGATTCAGGCTTTGCCATTGTGTGCCGGAATGGCAGTGAAGGCAGGGCTTCCGTTTATAACAGCTCTCCGTGCAATTACTGCGGAAGCGGCACAGATTGCAGGGGTAAGTGACCGTGTGGGAAGCTTAGAAGTCGGAAAAGATGCGGATATTAGTATTTTTCATGCAAATCCTATGGAAATTATGACGGAAACGCTATATACTATAATAGATGGGGAGGTGGTTTATTCCCATCAAGAGAAAAAACAGGCAGAATAATTGCCTTGGAGGTAAATTATGAAAATTGTGGTACTGGCAGGAGGCATCAGCACAGAAAGAGACGTGTCCTTGTCTTCAGGGACAGGAATATATAAGGCACTGAAGGAAAAAGGTCATCAGACGATTTTGGTGGACGTTTTTTTAGGATACACAGGAGATATGTCCGGGGACGTGTTTGCACTGGATAAGGATTGGGCGGCAGATATGCGTGGTGTGTCTACGGAAATCAGCGACATTTCTGAGATTCTTGCTATGCGTCCGGATTATAAGAAAAACTTCTTTGGCCCAAATGTGATTGAACTTTGCCAGCAGGCAGATGTGGTATTCATGGCGCTTCATGGGGCTGAAGGGGAAAACGGCAAGATTCAGGCGTACTTTGATTTGATGGGGATTCGCTATACCGGTACCACTCATGTAAGCAGTGCCATTGCCATGGATAAGTCTATTGCAAAAGAGCTGTTTCGCCAGAATGGGATTCCTACTCCGGAAGGCATTCATTTAAAGAAGCAAGAGTGCGACCCAAAGACGGTACCATTTCCATTGGTAGTAAAATGCTGCAATGGCGGCTCCAGTGTGGGTACCTTTATCGTAGAAAAGGAAGAGGACTATGAAGCTGCCAAAGCAGAGGCCTTTGGCTATGACGAAGAAATCATTATCGAGCAGTATATCAAGGGGCGAGAGTTTAGCATTGGTGTAATTGATGGTAAGGCTTTGCCTGTTATTGAAATTGCGCCTATCAGTGGTTTTTACGATTACAAAAATAAATATCAGGCAGGCTCTACGGTAGAGACCTGTCCTGCAGAATTAAGTGAGACGCTTACCAAGCGCATGCAAGGCTATGCAGAGGATGTATTTAAGGCACTTCGTCTTAGAAACTATGCCCGTATGGATTTTATGCTTGCAAAGGATGGCAGCATGTACTGTTTGGAGGCAAATACGCTTCCGGGAATGACACCAACTTCTCTGCTTCCGCAAGAAGCCCAGGCTATTGGTATTTCTTATGGAGATTTGTGTGAGTGGTTGATTGAGATTTCTTTAAGAGATATGGAATAAGCATTTGTTTCAAGGATAGAGGGAGTACATATATGCAAAATATGACGTTGGCAAATATTGCAGCCTGTCTAAACCGTCCGCTTTGCCGGGGTGAGGGCAGGGAAACATTTGAAATAACAGGTGCGGTACTGGATTCCCGCAAAGTGGAGCCCGGATTTTTATTTTTTGCAACCAGGGGAGAGCGTGTGGACGGTCATAGCTTTATCCCACAGGTAGTGGAAAAAGGCGCAGCGCTGGTGATATGTGAGGATGCACCGGAGGCAGAGGTGCCGTTTATCCAGGTGGAAGACACTTTTGCAGCGTTAAAGAAGGTGGCTGCATTTTACAGAGAGCAGTTGACTATCCCGGTAATTGGCGTGACAGGTAGTGTAGGTAAGACCAGCACCAAGGAAATGATTGCAGCCGGACTTAGCACAAAATTTAACGTATTAAAGACCCAAGGCAATTTTAATAATGAAGTAGGTTTACCGCTGACGATTTTGAGCATTCGTCAGGAGCATGAGGCGGCGGTTGTGGAAATGGGTATTAATCATTTTGGTGAAATGTACAGACTGAGTGAGGTTGCCAAACCTGACATTTGTGTCATTACCAATATTGGGCAGTGCCATTTAGAAAATTTAATTGACAGAGACGGTGTGCTTCGAGCAAAATCAGAGATTTTTGATTTTATGAATAATGATGGTTTTGTGGTTTTAAATGGTGATGATGATAAATTGGCAACCATAAAAGAGGTACATGGACGCAAACCGTATTTCTTTGGCATTGGTCCGCAAGGGGCGGTAGCAAAGGATGCGTTTGCGGTAGAGATTCAAAGTAAGGGACTTTTTGGAAGTGATTTTCAGATGCAGCTTATGGGGGATGATGTGGATGCATCCGTTCCGCTTCCGGGGCAGCATATGGTAGTAAATGCACTGGCAGCCGCTTGTGTAGGACGTATCCTCGGCATGACCAACGAGGAGGTGCTGGCCGGAATTGCTTCCGTACAGGCAACCGGTGGCCGTAGCAATATTATAAGACTGTCGGATAAAACTATTATTGATGACTGTTACAATGCAAACCCGGTGTCTATGAAGAGTGCCATGGATTTACTGATGATGGCACAGGGCGCAAAGGTAGTAATTTTAGGCGATATGTTTGAACTTGGTGCCGATGAAATTTTCTTACATCGTGAAGTGGGGCAGTATGCAGCCCTTGCACCTTTGGACAAAATGATTTATATTGGTACTATGGCCAAAGAAATGTATGAAGGCGCAAGGAAGCTTCGTGCGATGCCGGAATATTATCCCGACAAAACCGCTTTCTTTAAGGCTCATAAACCGGAGGATTTTGCAGGCACAACTGTTCTGGTAAAGGCATCCAATGGTATGCAGTTTAAAGAAATTGTGGAGTGGCTGAAAGAATAAAAAGAATTAGAGGTAAAAGCTTGAAATTTTGGAATAAAAAACTGCAGGAAAAATTTAAAGAAGCAATGACGGCGGTGCTTCCCATCATAGCCATTGTACTGGTGCTGAGTTTTACCATTGCACCGATTACGCCGAGTATATTGCTCTGTTTTTTGATGGGAGCATTGATGGTAATTGTGGGAATGATGTTTTTTACATTGGGCGCAGAAACCTCCATGACACCTATGGGTGAAGCGGTTGGTACTAAAATGACCCAATCTAAAAACATCTGGTTGATTGGTATTATGTCCTTTATACTGGGTGTCATTATTACCATATCCGAGCCGGATTTGCAGGTTTTAGCAAGCCAGGTTCCGTCTGTACCGAATATGACGCTTATTCTTGCCGTAGCAATCGGCGTAGGTGTATTTCTTGTATTTGCAATGCTTCGAATGTTGCTTGGCGTTGCACTAAGGAATCTTTTGGTGATTTTTTATATTATCGTATTTATATTGGCATTTTTTGTACCATCGGATTTTAGAGCAGTTGCATTTGACTCCGGTGGTGTTACTACCGGCCCAATGACGGTTCCGTTTATTATGGCACTTGGTGTCGGTGTTTCCGCAATTCGTAATGATAAGCATGCGGCGGACGACAGCTTCGGTTTGGTATCCTTGTGTTCTATCGGTCCGATTTTAGCGGTGCTTATCTTGGGTATGATTTATAAGCCTACAGAAAGTAGCTATACGGCGGCACAGATTCCGCAGGTGCAGGACTCTGTGGAATTGTGGGAAATGTTTGCACACGGTATTCCCGAATATATGAAGGAAATAGCCGTTTCCTTATTACCGATTATTTTAATTTTCGGATTGTTCCAGATTTTTGCATTGAAATTGTCACATAGAAGACTGGGCAAGATTGTAATCGGCCTTGTTTATACATATATTGGGCTGGTGCTGTTTTTGACCGGTGCCAATGTGGGCTTTATGCCGGCCGGTAGTTATCTTGGAAGAGTGCTTGCATCAAATGAATTTAAAGTTTTACTTATCCCGTTAGGCGCTCTTATAGGTTATTTTATAGTAAAAGCAGAGCCGGCAGTTTATGTTTTGAATCATCAGGTAGAAGAAATTACGGATGGTGCTATTTCAGCAAGTGCAATGGGAATCAGCTTATCTGTGGGTGTGGCCGCTTCTGTAGCATTGGCAATGGTCCGCGTGTTAACAGGAATTCCGATATTGTATTTTACAATTCCGGGTTATGCGATAGCAATTATCCTGTCATTTTTTGTTCCAAAGATTTTTACTGCCATTGCGTTTGACTCCGGTGGTGTTGCTTCCGGTCCTATGACTGCCACCTTCCTTCTTCCGTTAGCGCAGGGAGCGTGTATTGCAGTAGGCGGTAATCTGGTTGCGGATTCCTTTGGTGTAGTAGCGATGGTAGCAATGACTCCTTTGATTACCATACAGATTTTGGGTGTGGTATATCAGTTGAAGCAGCATTTTGGCAAAAAGACAGAAGTGGAATATGCGTTTGCGGCACTGGATGAAGATGCAATTATCGAGCTGTAGTGAGGGATAAAACATGAACAAATTATATATGATGGTGACGATTACCAATCGTAATCTTACCAAAAAATTTACAAACTTTTATGAAGAAAATGGTGTGGACATCTCCGTAACAACCGGTGGACGAGGCACGGCAGCAAGTGAAATCCTGGACTACTTTGGCTTAGACGGTGCAGAAAAAAGCGTTCTTTTTCATGTGGTAACCGGAGCGGTCTGGAAGAACCTTAAAGCCGGACTTCGACGGAAAATGCAGATAGATGTACCGGGAATCGGTATAGCCTTCCTGATACCTATTAGCAGTATCGGTGGGAAAAAGGCACTTGGTTATTTAACAGACGGACAGAATTTTGTTAAGGGAGAGGAATCAACATTGAAGGATACAAAATATGAATTATTGGTAGTCATAGCAAATCATGGATATACCGAACTGATTATGGATGCTGCAAGAAGCGTTCATGCGGCAGGCGGAACGGTAATTCATGCAAAAGGTACCGGTGCCCAGAAGGCAGAGAAGTTCTTGGGTGTAACGTTGGTGCCGGAAAAGGAAATGGTATTTATCGTTGTGCGCAAAAATCAAAAGAACGATATTATGCGTGCCATTATGGAACAGGCAGGACTGGAGTCCAAAGCGCGCTCTATCGTATTCTCCCTGCCGGTGACGGATACCGCAGGTATGAGACTGATCGAGGAGATGGAAGCGGAAGAGGAAGTGAAATAAACACTTTATAAAAATTTAACACAAAAAAGTGCGACGAAAGGCCTTGCTTATGCATATATGTAATGAGGGATAAATTTAGAACTTAAATAAAAATGCAAAGTGAGGTTTTTTCTATGGGAAAGAGACAAAGATTAGAGGATTTGAATGTACTGGATGATTTCATGTTAAATGCAATTGCAAATGACCCAGATGTGGGCGAAGCATTTTTTCGCGAGGTACTTTCCGTGCTACTTGATCGTGACATTGGGGAGATTATGGTAAGGGCGCAATCGGTTATTCCCGGAGATACACCCGAACTTCGAGGAATTCGGTTGGATGTAGAAATTCAGGAACGGGATAATTCACCGGCAAAATGTCGTCTGTATAACATGGAAGCACAAACATATATGGGAGAAAACTTACAAAAACGAAATCGGTATTATCAGGCAAAAAAAGATAGCAAAGGATTAAAAAGTGGTGAAAAAACTGGGAAAAGCTGCCGAATTTGTACATGATTATGATTACTACGTTTGATCCCTTTGGGAAAGGCGGCATGATTTATACCTTCGAAAACACCTGCAAGGAATATCCTGATATAGAAAATAAAGACGGTCTTAAGTACATATACTTTAATACCACTGGAACAAAAGGTGGCACAGAATCCATAAAGCAATTGCTTTCTTATTTGAAACATAGTAAAATAGAGAATGTAACAAACGAAAAACTTTCACATATACATGATTATGTGGAAATGGTAAAGCAGGCTTCGGAAGTGAGGGACAGGTATATGACGATTGGTGAGATGTTGGATGCGAGTAAAGCGGAAGGAATAGAGTTGGGACGATTGGAAATGGTGAAGAACCTTATGCAGTCGATGGATATCACTGCAGAAAAAGCTTGTGAATTGTTGAAGATAGATAAAGCTGATTACGAAGCAGCTGAAGAAAATTTAATTTAAGGTAAAAAAGTAAAGCCTGATATTCAATCAGTTTGGTTGAATATCAGGCTTTTGCATACGCTTAAATTTTACTTAAAATAAGATTCTTTATTCTTCTTATACGTTTCTGCAATCACATTCTGCACATAAGCACCAATGTGCTTTTTATCTTCGCGGTCAAGGGTGTTCATGTCAATCGGAGCACCGAATTCAATGACAACGCGTGTCTTTTTGACGCGTGGCAAGTGGTCTTCAAAAATATCAGACATATTTACCATGGTAACCGGAATAATAGGACAACCGCTTTTCTCGGCAATCTTAAAGCTGCCGCCCTTGAATTCCATAAGGGTTTCCGGGGTTTTGTTGCGGGTGCCTTCCGGGAAAATAAAGATGGAAATGCCGTTTTTTACTTTGTCGATGGCGGAAAGAATGGTTTTAAGTCCTTCTTTTACATTGCTGCGGTCTAAAAAGAGGCAGTGCATACGAACCATCCAGAAGTTTAAGCCGACAAATTTTTTCATACTAATTTTGGAAACATAGCCGGTCAGGTCCGGAACCAGGGTGTATGGAATGATGATGTCAAAGAAGCTGGTATGATTTCCAATATACAACACCGGTTTGCCCTGAGGGATGTTTTCTTTGCCGAGAACGGTAACTTCTGTGCCGGCAAGCCACGTAACGCCACGCAGCGCCCACTGAACAATGGCAAAGCTTAAACGGTCGATTTTTTCGGGATAACGCTTGTGTAAAAGCCAAAAAACCAGTAAAAGTGGCAGAGTACATACTAAAAATATAAATATAAATGTAATGATTACAAGAAATCTTATCATAGAGGTTGTCCTTTGCTGAGAAATATATTTTTGCATATAATTATAATTAGTATAACGTGTTTGAAAAAGAAAAGCAACTGCTATTGTGTCATAATGAGGAGTGGTAGTCACATATATTTTTACAAAAAGTTATTGGAGCAGTATATGAAGAAAATAATCAGTTTGGCAGCAACGATTGTTTTGATGATTACGTTAACCGCCTGTGATATGGGGATTAAGCTAAACGACGTGCATAAGGGGGCCGGAGAAAAGGTACGTGAGTTGGAGTATACCATTTTAAGTGAGGAACGTATTCCAAAAGAGCTGGCCCCACTGTTGGAAGAACGAAAAGAAGAGCCTTTTGAGATGACGTACAGCGATAAGGAATATTTGTATATTTGTATTGGATATGGCAGGCAGGAGTATAGCGGGCACAGTATTGTGGTGAATGATTTGTTTCTCGGAGAAAACGGAATTTTAGTGGATACATCTTTGCTGGGACCGGAAGCAGGAAAGGAGAAAATTAATACGGTGCAGTTTCCGATTGTGGTGTTGAAGACAGAGCTGATAGAGGATGTTCCGTTGTTTGCCAAATGATACTGTACATTTATCGCGGTTAATGTTAAGATAATAAATAGAAGATTGAGTACAACGAAGAGAGGTTTACTATGCTACTGATAAAAAATGTAACCATTGCAGACCCAAAGAGTATGACAGAGGTTCTTGGTGATATTTTATTAAAAGACGGAAAGATTATTGAAATTTCCGGACCGAATAAAAGCCGGAACGGGGAAGGTGCAGAAGTAATTGACGGTACCGGCTTAGTGGCAGGACCGGGGCTTATGGATGTACATGTACATTTCAGGGATCCGGGGCTTACGTATAAAGAGGATATTTATACCGGTGCAAAGGCGGCGGCAGCAGGCGGTTTTACTACGGTTGTCATGATGGCCAATACCAAGCCGGCTATTGACAGTGTGGAGACGTTGACCTATGTATTGGAAAAAGGTCGCGAAACCGGTATTCACGTAGAAAGCTGTGCTACAGTTACCGTGGGTATGCAGGGCAAGGAGATGGTTGACATGGAAGCTCTGAAGGCGGCCGGTGCCATTGGGTTTACGGATGATGGTGTGCCGATTTTAGAAGAGCAACTGGCAAGGGCAGCTATGGCAGAAACCGCCAGACTTCAGGTGCCGATTAGTTTTCACGAGGAACATCCGATGTTTATTTCCAATAATGGTGTAAATCGTGGCAAAGCATCTATGCATTTTGGTATTGGAGGCAGCGACCGTCAGGCGGAAATCAGTATGGTGGAGCGAGATGTACAGCTTGCACTGGAAACAGGCGCCTCTATGAATGTGCAGCATATCAGCAGCAGTGAGGCGGTTGATTTGGTGCGAGGAGGCAAGGCACAGGGCGGTGATATTTGGGCTGAGGCAACTCCGCATCATATTGCGTTGACGGAAGATGCAGTAATTGCTCACGGCACCTTGGCAAAGATGAATCCGCCACTTCGTACGGAGTCTGATAGATTGGCAATTATTGGGGGCTTGGTAGATGGTACCATTGATTTGATTGCTACGGACCATGCGCCTCATAGTATAGAGGAAAAAGCAAAAGATATTACCCAGGCACCAAGCGGTATCATAGGTTTGGAAACCAGTCTTGCACTTTGCATTACACATCTGGTGGAACCGGGATATATGAATCATGCCAAGCTGATGGAGAAAATGTCTTACAATCCTGCTAAGTTATATCATTTAGAAGAAAGCCGCGGACATATTTCTGTAGGGGCAGACGCCGATTTAGTGCTCTATGACCCGAAGGAGGTTTGGACCGTTGGTACGAAGTTTGAATCCAAGGCAGTGAATACACCATTTGTGGGGGAGACCCTTACGGGAAAGGTGCGATACACAATCTGCGGTGGCAAAGTAGTATATCAGGCATAAAGGCGATAATGCGTCCATGCAATACAAAAGGGCGCGTCAAATAGATACAAGAAAAGAGGAACAAAACATGGCTCAAAAGAAAAAGCTTACAGCAAAAGTAATATCTCAAGTAAATATTGCTCCGGATATTTATGATATGTGGATAGAAACCGAGCTTGCGTTAGGCGCAAAGGCAGGTCAGTTTATCTGCATATATACAAAAGAAAGAAGCACACTGCTTCCAAGACCAATCAGTATTTGTGAGGTAAATGCAGAACGTACGGCTCTTCGTGTAGTTTACCGTGTGGTTGGTGCAGGAACTACAGAATTCAGCAGTTATACAGCCGGAACCAGTGTAGAAATTTTAGGTACTCTTGGAAATGGCTTTCCAATTGAAGCGGGTCAGGATAAGACCGTTGTGTTGTTTGGAGGTGGTATCGGTATTCCTCCGATGCTCCAAACTGCCAAAGAAATAAAAGGCGATGTGCATGCGTTTTTGGGCTACCGCGACAATCAGTTATTCTTGGCAGAAGAATTTAAGCAATATGCGACACTTCATGTTGCAACGGAAGACGGCAGTGTAGGAACGAAGGGAAATGTTTTGGATGCATTAAAGGAAAGCGGTATCAAGCCGGATGTGATTATGGCCTGCGGACCAATGCCAATGCTTCGTGCCATTAAGAAATGTGCAGAAGAATTAGACATTCCTGCATATATTTCTTTGGAAGAGCACATGGCATGCGGCGTAGGAGCGTGTCTTGGATGTGTTTGTAAGACCAAAGAAAAAGATCATCACTCCCATGTACACAATGCCCGCATTTGTACAGACGGACCTGTGTTTGAGGCAAAGGAGGTTGAAATTTAATGAATACAAAAGTTACGATTGCCGGTGTGGAATTTAAAAATCCGGTTATGACAGCATCCGGAACCTTTGGATCCGGAATGGAATACGGTGAATTTGTTGATTTGAACCGCCTTGGCGCGGTTGTGACTAAGGGCGTGGCAAATGTACCATGGCCTGGAAATCCAACTCCACGAGTTGCAGAAACTTATGGCGGTATGTTAAATGCTATCGGTTTACAGAATCCGGGTATTGATGTATTTATAGAGCGCGACATTCCTTTCTTAAAGCAGTACGACACCAAGATTATTGTGAATGTATGTGGAAAAAGCGTGGAAGATTACTGTGAAGTTGTGGAAAAGTTAGGTGACCAGCCGGTGGATATGCTGGAAATCAATGTTTCCTGTCCAAACGTTAAAGAAGGTGCTATTGCATTTGGACAGAAGGCAGATGCTTTATACAATATTACAAAAGAAATCAAAAAATATGCAAAGCAGCCGGTTATCATGAAGCTCAGTCCGAACGTTACAGATATTACGGAGATGGCAAAAGCTGCAGAGGCAGCTGGTGCAGATGCATTGTCTCTTATTAATACCATTACCGGTATGAAAATTGACGTACATCGTCGCAAATTTGCTATCGCCAATAAAACAGGAGGCCTGTCCGGTCCGGCTATTAAACCGGTAGCAGTTCGCATGGTATATCAGGTGGCAAATGCGGTTCGGATTCCGATTATCGGTATGGGCGGTATTGCCAATGCAGAGGATGCACTGGAATTTATGCTTGCAGGTGCAACCGCAGTAAGTATCGGAGCTATGAATTTTGTAAATCCTTACACAACGGTGGAAACTGTGGATGGCATCGAGGCTTATATGAAGCGCTATGGTATTGAAGATATTAATACATTAATCGGTGCTGTAAAATAATTTTATACGTAAACAAATCTCCCGGCTGGTACAGCACGTACCAACCGGGTCTTTTTGTTGCGACCTTTTTTGTCGAAGAAAAATAGTGTTTCACAGTCTGATTTTGACATATTTCTCTGTCTTGGGGTGTTATATTTTCCTTAAAAAAAGGAGGCAACGATATGGAATTACCAAAACACACAACACAAGTAGGCACAATTGCGACAAATAAAAAATTGTATTTAGAGGATTACTGCATTTCTTATATGAAGCAGCTCACCGAGGAATTTCCTCAGGATAGAAAACAAATTGCGCTATATGGTACGGTAGAAAAAGAAAAGAGTGTAGAATATGCTTTTGTTTATGGTGCGGCATTGATTGGAAAAGGAAGGGGACGCACGGATTCGCTCACAAATAGTCAAAAAGAGGAAGCGGAAAGTATTCGTGAGGAATATTTCTCAGACTATCAGCTTGTAGGGGTTGTGATTTCTACGGATGCAGTCAATGAAAATGTTTTCTGGCTGGGCTACGGTAACAAGTCTATTCCTATGGACGGTTATTACATATTTTACGATACAAACGAAGCTATGCTTAATTTTATGATGGAAAATCAAAAAGAAGAACGAGAAATTGATTTGGATCCGGTAATTATTAAAAAAGCAGACATGGATAGAGAAAAGCGCGAGAGGGCAGACCGGGAAAAATTGGAAGCACAGCAGAAGAGTGGAAAATATCGCAAAAAAGTACAGGAAGCAGAGAAGATAAAAAGACCGGAGCCACACAAAAATAGAAGTCCGTTTCCGGCAGTGGCGTGTATTATGCTTTTGGCTATTTGTGGCGCATACGGAGTAAGAACATATTATCCTGATTTTGGGCTGGAGCAAATTCCATCCTATTTTGCAGATATGAAGGAAAAAGTGGCTGTTTTCAGTAATAGTTATTTGAGTGGAGATGAAAAGGATAATTTATTGGTAGAAAATGAAACCACCGAAGCAGCAGCGACGACAGAAGGTACGGAACCGAAAGAATTACTTGTTGTTTCTACAAATGTACAGCAGCCGGCAGAGTTGGATGTGGTAGTCATTCCGGATTTGGAGACTGTGGGTAGTGAGGTTCAGCGGGAGAATGCGTCTTCTGAGCAGGTGCAGGAACAACCGGTAGAATCTCAGGTTACACCGCCGGCATCTGACACCACTCCGAGCACGGAAGTAGTAAGTGAAAGTGTTCCGCAAGAATATTATATTAAAAAAGGTGATAATCTTCTCAAAATTTTACGGGCTCACTATGGAAATGAAAATAAGCTGCAGGAAGTTATTGATTTGAATAAAATAATTGATCCAAATAACATACAAGTAGGACAAACAATTTTACTTCCGTAAAAAAATGTGTTACTATAATAAGGCAAACTATAAAATGGGAGGGCAAGTGCAAGGCTTGTCCCCCTTTGTTGTCATAGAAAAGGGAAATTATGAACGAGAAGAATACAGAACGCAGACATTTATTCATAAAAATTGCAGTGACACTTTTGTGCGTTGGCTTGCTGGCCGGGTTGGTTGTGGTAGAGTACATTTCGCGAACCTTTAATACCTATAGGGTGGTTCGTGAAACGGAAGTGATTTTAGAAGAAGGCTGTAAAACAGCCAAGATGGCAAATAATCTTCTTATATATAATAAAGATGGTATTCGCTGCATGGATGCCAAAGGCAAGACTATCTGGGATATTACATATCAGATTCAGGAGCCTTGCGTTTCCGTAGATGGTGGGACCGTGGCAGTGGCAGGTTATGGAGACCACTTGATTTATGTGATGGACGAAAGCGGTAGAATTGGTGAAATTGATACAAATCTACCGATACGTAACCTTTGTGTAGCAGAAGCGGGTTATGTGGGTGCTGTGCTGGATGATAATGAGGTGTATTGGATTTATATTTATGATGTCAGCGGAGAAGAAATTACCAGAGCCAGAACTTCTATGGAACAGAGTGGTTATCCGATGGCTATTGAACTGTCACCAAATGGTAAGTTATTAGGTGTTTCCTATTTGTATCTGGATGCCGGTACAGTGAAAAATAACGTGGCATTTTACAATTTAGGTGAGGTTGGACAAAATTATACAGACCAATACATGAGCGGTTATATTTATCAGGAAATTGTTCCGGAGCTTCATTATATGAATGAAAGTACCGCCATGGCAATTTCCAATGGCCGATTGATGGTTTATTCCGGCAGTGAAAAGCCTACAGAATCTAAGGGAATTCTTTTGAATAATACAGTACAGGCAGTATATTGGGGGGATGAAAACGCGATTTTAATTCATAACGGAGCTGCGGATGAAGGCAGATACCTTATGAAAGTGTATGATTTGACAGGAACACTGGTGTTAGAAAAGGGCTTTGATATAGAATATACGGATATTCAGTCGCAAAACGGTGTTATTACTATATACAATAGTGATGAAGTTTTGGTGGTGACACTGGACGGCAGAGAACGATATAAGGGGAGTTTGGGTGGAAGTATTCGCAAAATGGTTTCTACTTCGACCAAGTACAAATATCTCATACTTTTTGAAAATACGTTTAAAGTGATAGAATTGGAGTAAAATATGAATATACTTTTGATTGCATTAGCGATAATAATGGTTTGGCGGATTGCGGCAGGGATGAAAAAGGGGATTGTGCGAGAAATCCTTTCCCTTGTGAGTGTATTGTTTGTCGTATTAATCGTTGGTATCGTGAGTATGATTACCAGTGCATACCATGAGAGCAATTATATTGCTATTGCTGTTATGCTTGTAGTTATTGTTGTGCTTAGTATTGTCTACAGTATTATAAAAATAGTGTTCTTTCCGGCAAAAGTGTTGCTCAAGCTTCCTGTGCTTAGCAGCATGGATAAGTTTTGTGGGCTGATATTGGGAATGGTGGAGACGCTTCTTGGTTTCTGGGGAATGTGCTATGCAATAATGAACATAGAATTTGGAACACTGAACGAGCAGATTTTTATTATGATTGGCGAGAGCGAGCTCTTGACAGCATTGTATCAATATAATTTGCTGGGTGTGTTACTAGAAACACTAAAGGTCAAAATTGTATTTTAATTAGAACAAAAGATTTTTGAAAAAAACTGTTGACAAACAGAAACAGGTCTGATAAGATACCAAAAGTGCTCACGAGAGTACGGCGAAATATTTGGAACTGAAAAAGTTTAAAAGATATTTCAAAAAAGTTGTTGACAAGCGGAAATGCTTATGATATAGTAAGCGAGTTGCCGCTGAAAGCGACA
>JAZQUB010000010.1:0-49933 GCA_045631045.1 Lachnospiraceae bacterium | reverse complement strand
GCTGAGGTGTAAGCATAGTAATATGTTCAGCTGACAGTCACTAATCGGTCGAGGGCTTAACCTAAGTTGGAAGAGAGAAGGAAATGTTATCGAAGGTAGGTAACGGATGAAGATTTCAGTGTTCGGTTTTGAAGGTATAAGAGATAAGTGATAAAAAATTTATACCGTTTGGTATAAATTTTTGTAATTTGTATAAAATAGATATTGCAAGAAGTTAATTTATCTGTTATACTGTTTCAGTATTCCTCGATAGCTCAATGGTAGAGCACTCGGCTGTTAACCGAGTTGTTGCAGGTTCGAGCCCTGCTCGGGGAGCGACAGCACTTAATGAGAGCGAGCCGTAGGCGAAGCACGAATTTAGTGCGAAGCCTGCCTGGCCCTTAACGAAGTCGAGTCGTAGACGATGACTGAGTTTAGTAGCCAGGTAGAGCAATAGCTTTACATACTTGCGTAAAGCACATATTATGGCCCGTTGGTCAAGCGGTCAAGACATCGCCCTTTCACGGCGGTAACACGAGTTCGATTCTCGTACGGGTCACTTACAATTTTATTGTAATAAGGCGTGATAGCCAAGCGGTAAGGCCCCGGTCTGCAACACCGTTATCCACCGGTTCGAATCCGGTTCACGCCTCTGATAGCTCTGGATATTCCAGAGCTATTTCTTTATTACATAGGAAAGTGTACTTTTCTATGTAATAAAGAAATAGCCCCCCCCAGTTTTATGATATTGAAATAGTAAGGTGTTATAGGATGAAGAACCAAAGTTTAGATGTTACGATTAGGGCAGCAAAATTTCAAGATGCACAAATGCTTTCTCAAATTGAGGAGGTTTGTTTTCCAAAGTCGGAAGCGGCGGGGCTGGCATCTTTTGAGGCAAGGTTAAAAAGCTTTGGCAATTGTTTTCTGATAGCGGAAGTGGATGGGAAAGTGATTGGTTTTATCAATGGGATGATTACGGACAGGGAAACAATTGCCGATGAAATGTTTGAAGATGCTTCTTTGCATAAAGAAAACGGAATGTGGCAAAGTATATTTGGATTGGATGTTCTTCCGGAATATCGGTGCAGGGGTGTTGCTGCAGAATTGATGCGAACATTTATTGCTAAAGCCCGGAAAGAAGGGCGTAAGGGCTGTATTTTAACATGTAAGGAACGTCTGATGCCTTATTATAGTAAGTTTGGCTATGTGAACAAAGGTGTTTCCGAGTCTCAGCATGGTGGCGCTGTGTGGTATGATATGATTTTGGAATTTGAAAAATAAAGTAGCATATGTAATAAAAGTATGTTAAAATTACCATGCGCGTGCAATTTTATTCGAGTTCTGAAAGGTGATGAAGAATATGATAAAGCTGGTTGTAACGGATGTAGATGGTACTCTGGTAAAAGAAAGTACCTTGAATATTAATCCGGAATATTATGATGTCGTTCGTGCGCTTCATGAAAAAGGAATCAGGGTTGTTCTGGCCAGCGGGCGTCAGTATGAAAGTATTCGGAAACTGATTGAGCCGGTTCAGGATTTGGTTTGGTATATTGCAGATGGTGGTGCTACGATTAAAATGGATAAAGGACTGGAGGCTGTTGCGGAGATTCCTAAGGCTTGGATTAAGAAGTGTTGGCAGGATATCTACAATATTCCGGGCATGGACGCTGCGCTTGGTTCACCAACCAAGAGTTATGTGCCGATGAAAGATACTGATCTATATAAGTGTCTTGTATATGATTATAAATTTAATGTAGAATGCCTGAATGGCTGGAACAATCTTCCGGAGGAACCAATCAGCAAAATTTCATTATATCGTGCTACGGAAATTGAGCGATATGCGGACAAATATTTTATCCCAAGGTGGGAAGGTAAGCTTCACATGTCTATTGCAGGGGAGTGGTGGCTGGACTGCGTGATGCCTGGGGTGAATAAAGGGACTGCTTTACAGAAGATTATGGACTATCTTGGCATAACGCCGGAGGAAGTGCTTGCTACAGGAGATAACCCTAACGATTTAGAGATGATTCAACTTGCAGGAATGGGGCTGGCGGTAGCAACGGCACACCCAAAAGTAAAAGAGGCTGCCAATGGTATTATTCCTAGTTATACGGAAGATGGAGTATTGCAGGAATGGAAGAAGCTTTTGTAAAGATAAGATGTATTGTGTAATAATTTCGTGTGAAGGTAAAAATATATGAGCATGAATATACAGGTTGGAGATATTGTTAAATTGAAGAAAAAGCATCCATGCGGTAGCTTTGAATGGGAGGTGCTCCGTGTTGGAGCAGATTTTAAACTAAAGTGTATTGGATGTGAGCATTTGATTATGGTGCCAAGAACCATGGTAGAGAAAAATCTCCGTGGTCTGCGCTGAAATTTGTACGGAAAAATTGTACGGAAAAATTTGGACAAATCTATAGAAAAAGCTTGATTTATCGGGAGAGTTGTGCTATCATAATTTTCTGTGATATATTCATTCCTTGCTCTTGCTAGACAAGGGCCAGAGACCAAAAGGAGGTAAACGACATGACAAAGTATGAATTATGTTTTGTTGTCAATGCAAAAATCGAAGATGAAGAGAGAGAAAAAGCGGTAGCTAGAGCTAAGCATCTCATCGAAAGATTCGGTGGTACAGTATCTAACGTTGATGAATGGGGTAAGAAGAAATTAGCTTACGAAATTCAGAAGATGAGAGAAGGTTACTACTACTTCATCCAGTTTGAAGCACCAACAAGTGCTCCGGCTGAAATCGAGAGCCGTGTTCGCATTATGGACAGCGTACTCAGATACTTAATCGTTAAGCAGGAAGCTTAATAGAAAGAGAGATTTTCATGAACAAAGTAATTCTTATGGGACGTCTGGTTAGAGATCCGGAAGTTCGTTATTCTCAGGGTGAAAACGCAACAGCAGTTGCAAGATTTACATTAGCAGTAGATCGTAGATTTAATCGTAATAATGGTGATGATAGTAACACAGATTTTATTGGCTGTGTGGCATTTGGCCGTCAGGCTGAATTTGCGGAGAAGTATTTCCGTAAGGGTACAAAGATTGCTATTACAGGTCGTATTCAGACAGGCAGCTATACCAACAGAGATGGTGCCCGTGTTTATACAACGGATGTAGTAGTGGAAGAGCAGGAATTTGCAGAAAGTAAAAATTCTTCCGGTTCAAATGAAGGCGGATACGGCGCGCCTGTTCGTACTCCAAACACCTCTATCAGCGATGGTTTTATGAATATCCCTGATGGTATTGATGAAGAATTACCGTTTAATTAATTTGCAATGACAAGGAGGCAATAACAATGGCTTACAATAAGACAGAAAAAGCTGATGCTCCAATGAAGAGAAAAGGCGGTATGCGCAGAAGAAAGAAAGTTTGTGTTTTCTGCGGTAAAGATAATGTAATCGATTACAAGGATACAGCTAAGTTAAAGAGATACGTATCCGAAAGAGGTAAAATTCTTCCTAGAAGAATTACCGGCAACTGCGCTAAGCATCAGAGAGCTCTTACAACAGCTATCAAGAGAGCACGTCACGTTGCTCTTATGCCATACGTAGCTGAATAAGACGTATAAGACTTTAAAGAATGACCAATAACTTTTACGTTATTGGTCTTTTTTTAGAGAATTTACTTTACAACGTGGTAAAAATCGTGTAAAATATGGTATGCAAATTTTTTAATATTTTTGTACGATGAGAGCGTAGTAGGCAATGGGCCTATTTGCTCTTTATTTGGTTGTACAAAAATAATTTAGCGAGGTGGAGCGATAAAGCAGCAACGTGCTTGTGCAATGGGGGATAAATGAAGAAAAACAATCTCAAAAATTATGAAGTGGATAAAGGCTCTAAAAGAGGAGTTCGTTATGTAGGTATATACTACACTACGGATATGTCTGCTGAGGAACGACGCAAAAATGGTTTGCTCCAGATACTGGCTGGCATTGTACAAATGATGCTTATATTTTCTGCAATTTCTTTGAATTCTGTGGGAACTCGCACAATTTACGTTATTATTCCATTAGAATGCATATTGTTTTGTTCACTGTATTATGTGATTGGAGCATATACATTATGGCGCAGTGAAGACAAAATGGAACAGAAAGATTATGAAAGAGTAATAGAGAATCCGGTTCAAATTGCACTGGTTGCTGTTATTCTCAATATTGTTTCCTGTATAGGACAGAGCGTTTTAATTATTCGCAAAGCATCCGTACTGAATGGATATGGGGATTATGCTCTGCTTGCGATGTTGATTATACTTTTGATATTACATATTATAATGTGGAATCATCAGAGAATGCTCTTTGAGCGAGTAAAGCAGATAAGACAGGAAAAAAAATAATTTGATATTGGGGATTTACATTTTATGAGGAACCTTTCCTTTGGAGATGGTATTTCATAGGGTGTAGCTTTAATATATATTATAATACAAATAGGTTCGGTAAAGAAGAAACCGATCCAAAAGGAGGAAAACATGAGAAAAAGATTACTCTCACTTCTTATGGCTGCATTAATGGCACTTGGATGTCTGACCGCTTGCGGTGGTGCAGCAGAGGATCCGCTGGTAGTAGGTTATGCACCATTCTCCAGTAAATTCTCTCCGTTCTTCAGTGAAACCGCTTATGATCAGGATGCTCAGGCGCTGACCCAGATTTCTTTGCTTGGTAATGACCGTCAGGGTGCTATCATTTACAACGGTATTGAAGGCGAAACTCACAACTACAATGGCACAGACTATACATATTATGGTCCTGCAAATGTAGTAGTAACCGAAAATGCTGACGGAACTGTTTATTACGATATTCAGCTTCGTAAGGACATTAAGTTCTCCGACGGCAAGAAGATGACAATCGATGATGTTATCTTCAGTATGTATGTACTCTGCGACCCTACTTACGATGGCAGCTCTACTTTATTTGCTCAGCCGATTCAAGGTATGGAAGAATATCGTGCAGGTATGGACACACTGTTCAATTTGATCGCAGCAGCAGGCCCGAACAACACAGACTACACTTACTGGAACGCAGATACCCAGACCGCTTTCTGGGCTGACTTAAACCAGGCAGGTGAAAAGTTTGCACAGGAAATTGTTGATTACTGCAAGGATTATGGCGCAACAACCGTAGCAGAAGGTGCTGCATTGTGGGGATTTGGAGGTCTTGCAAAAGATGCCACCGCAGCTGATTTCTTTGCAGCTATGAGCGAAGCTTATGGTGGCGACTATGCTGCTTTAAGCAGTACAGAATCTGCAGGTTCTTCTCTGTTTGATTTAATGGAAGGCTACAGCAATTACACCACGGGTATCAAGACCGGTGACTCTGCTGACAGCATTACCGGTATCCAGAAGATCGATGATTACAACATGCGAGTTGTAATGACTCAGGTTGATGCTACCGCTATTTACCAGTTGGGCATTTCCATTGCTCCTATGCATTACTATGGCGATGAAAAGTTGTTTGATATTGACAAGAACCAGTTTGGTTTTGTAAAGGGTGATTTAAGCTCTGTTCGTGCTAAGACAACTCAGCCGATGGGTGCAGGTCCTTACAAGTTTATCAAGTTTGAAAATGGTGTTATTAATTATGAAGCAAATAAGCACTATTACTTAGGTACTCCTAAGACCAAATATGTAAATTTCCTTGAAACTCAGGAAGCTGATAAGCTAAACGGTATTACAACAGGTACTATTGATATTACAGATCCATCCTTCAACAAGGATGCTGTTGCAGCAATTCAGAAGGCTAACGGCGGTGAATTAAATGGCTCTGTAATTACCGTAAGCACAGTTGACAACTTGGGTTACGGTTACCTTGGTATGAATGCAAACGTTATGAGCGTTGCAGGCGATCCGGATTCTGATGCATCCAAGAACTTGCGTAAGGCATTCGGTACTATCTTCTCTGTATACCGTGACGTTGCTATTGACTCTTACTATGGTGAAATGGCATCTGTAATCAACTACCCGATCTCCAACACTTCATGGGCAGCGCCTCAGGTTACAGATGAAGGTTATAAGTTGGCATTTTCTGTGGATGTAAAAGGAAATGATATTTTCACGTCCGGTATGTCTGATGATGACAAGTATGCAGCAGCATTAGATGCAGCTCTTGGATATTTTGAAGCAGCAGGCTACAAAGTTGCTAACGGCAAGTTAACAGAAGCTCCTAAGGGTGCAGCTCTTGAGTATGAGTTATTGATTCCTGGTGACGGTATCGGTGATCATCCATCCTTCATGATTTGTACTTTGGCTTCTGAAGCATTAGCAAAAATTGGCATGAAGTTGATTGTAACTGACTTAACCAACTCTTCTGACCTTTGGACTGCATTAGAGGCTCAAACCTGTGCTATGTGGGCAGCAGCTTGGGGTGCAACTATTGATCCAGATATGTACCAGATTTACCATCCGGAAGGTGGTTCTAACTATATGTATGCAATCAATGATGATGAGTTAACTCAGCTGATTATGGATGCACGTGCAACTACAGACCAAACTTACAGAAAGGCTATGTACAAGGCTTGTCTGGATATTATTATTGACTGGGCTGTTGAAATTCCTGTTTACCAGAGACAGAACGCTATTACATTCTCTACCGAGCGTGTTAAGATGGACACGGTTACTCCGGACATTACAACCTTCTACGGCTGGATGGCTGAAGTTCAGAATATTGAATTAAACTAATTAACGAATACCAAAAGTAATCGTTTGAGGTAGAAATACCGGTACAACCGGCTGCCTCACGGCGAAAGTTGTGAGGCAGCCTAACTACGTACCTGGCAACGGCTTCAAGAAGCTGTGAAACCGCTGCTTGATACGCAGTGGGCCTGCAAAAAGGGCGGGCTTTGATAGTATAATATAAAATAACTGAAACGGAGGAAAAACTTTTGAAAGATAATCAATTGGCAAAGTACATTTTGAAGAGAATCCTGATTTCCGTCATCATTTTGTTCTTTGTTGCCTTAATTATTTATTCATTGATGCGTTGTCTGCCGACTTCTTATATTCAGCAGGTAGCACGTGAAAAGTCCATGCAGCCGGGCAGTAAGAGCTTTGAGGAATGGATGGAACAGTTAACTGCCATGTATAATATGGACAAGAGTATCCCGGAAGGCTATATTTACTGGCTTGGCAGTATGTTCCGGGGAGAATTCGGCGACAGCTGGAAGTGGACAGTACCGGTTGTAGATAAATTTAGTGATACTGTATGGGTATCTTTTGTAATGGGTGCGGTCTCTTTGGTATTGCAGGTGTTAATTGCAATTCCTTTGGGTATCATTGCGGCAACCAAGCAGTACAGCAAGACTGATTATACCATTTCTGTAATTGCTTTGGCGGGTATTTCTTTACCTACTTTCTTTTTTGCATCATTGATGAAACTGGTATTTTCTGTACATCTTGGCTGGTTTGATCTTTATGGTCTGGTGGGCAGAAATTACGAACAGTTAGATGCGTTCGGTAAATTTATGGACAAGGCACATCATTTGGTTATGCCGGTGACGGTTCTTACTGTTATTAGTATTGGTGGTCTGATGCGTCATACCCGTACCAATATGTTGGAAGTTTTAAATGCTGACTATATTAGAACTGCCCGTGCAAAGGGACTTAGTGAGAAGAAGGTTGTTTATTATCATGCATTCCGCAATACCATGATTCCGATGGTTACCATTTTGGGTGGTTCTTTGCCTGGCCTTTTTTCCGGTGCATTGATCACTGAAACCTTATTTGGTATCCCGGGTATCGGTTATGCATCTTACCATTCCATGATTGCAGGTGATATTCCGTTCTCTATGTTTTATTTAACCTTTATGGCGGTATTGACCTTGACCGGTAACTTAATTACGGATATTTTGTATGCGGTAGTTGACCCGCGTGTACGCATTTCTTAAAGGAGGAGCAGATATGAGCGATAAATTAGAAAAAATTACCGAAGAAAACTCCTCTAAGGAGCAATATAATTTAAATGATGACCGTCGTGTAAAGGTACTTTCCCCAGGGGCTATGGTTGCTAAGAGATTTTTTCGTAACCGTTTGGCTGTAACTGGTTTGGGAATTTTGATCTTTATGTTTTTGTTTTCTTTCGTAGGTGGAGTGATTTCACCATATGAAGAGGATCAGATTTTTTATCGGACAGATACACAGTTTAAGGAATTTGCAGCAGTAATCCAAAATAAAGAATACCGTTTTGCAAGTGCTGATAAGGACGCAGGTTTTGACAGTATTATTCAGGCCCAGACCGTATTGGCTATGCAGCAGGGTAAGGATAGTTTCAAGTGGAAAGATGTGGAATACAAGGTAACCGAAGAAGGGGAATTATTTTACAGTGTTTCCACCGGTGGTAAAATGATCGGTATTGCCTTTAAAGATATTGTAAGTCTGAGCCAGGAGGGAAACAAACTGGATTTTGACTTCCAATTCAATGCATTAAAGGCTTTCACAAATAACGAGTATTCTTTTAAAGTAGCTGGAGAAACCTATCAGTTGGACGAAGAAGGTAATGTGACCCAAAATGGAGAAGACTATGCTTTTGTAAGTGAATATATTATTCAGGCTGTAATGGGCGATGTATTTTTAGGCCGTGATTTTAAAGAGCAACTGTTAAGAACAATCGGAGAAGGCAAAGATTTATTTGCATACAAGGATGCAAACGGTGAAATCTATGAATATAGACTGACCTATGATGCGAGTAAGACAACTTGGTCTGTTAGACAGGAAAAATCCACCAGTGTGTTTGACCGTTATTCTGCTCCGAGCAAGGAACACTGGCTTGGTACCGACACCAATGGTATGGACATGATGACCCGTTTGATGTACGGTGGACGTGTATCTCTGGTAATCGGTTTTATCGTTGTGGTTATTGAGACAGTACTTGGTGTTATTCTCGGAGGTATTGCAGGATACTTCGGCAAATGGGTGGACATGCTGATCATGCGTATTGTAGATATTTTTTACTGTATTCCTTCCATGCCGATCATTATTATCCTTGGTGCGGTTATGGACGGTATGCGTGTGGATCCGCAGGTGCGAATGTTATACCTGATGTTGCTTCTAGGCTTCCTTGGATGGCCAGGTATTGCCCGTTTGGTAAGAGGTCAGATTCTTTCCCTCCGCGAGCAGGAGTTTATGACTGCAGCAGAAGCTACAGGTATTAAGGTACGTAATCGTATCTTCAAACATTTGATACCAAATGTTATTCCGCAGCTTATTGTTATATGTACAATGAGTTTGGGTTCTACCATTATTACAGAAGCAACCTTGTCTTTCTTAGGTTTGGGTGTAAAGTTCCCATTTGCTTCCTGGGGGAATATTATTAATGATGTAAATGATACTTTTGTATTGACCACATACTGGTTTGTTTGGATTCCTGCCGGTGTGTTGTTGCTGTTGACAGTATTGGCATTCAATATTTTGGGTGATGGTTTGCGAGATGCATTTGACCCGAAGATGAAGAGATAAGGAGGAGGTACTTTAAATGGCTAAGAAAAAACCAGAAGGTTATCTCTCCGCGAAAGAAGCACGTAAAATCTCCAGAGAGAACCGTAAAATTACAAACGAATATGAAAAGAAGAGAAAACGTAAAAATGTTCCGGAAGAAGAGTATGTTACTACTATGAAGGATACAAACAACGTTCTTGAAATTGAGAATTTACACACTTACTTCTTTACAGACGCAGGTATTGTAAAGAGTGTAAATGGTGTAAGCTTTGAAGTTCCGGTTGGTAAAACAGTTGGCGTAGTAGGCGAATCCGGTTGTGGTAAGTCTGTTACAAGTTTATCTATTATGCAGTTAGTGCAGCGTCCACAGGGTCAGACCGTTGAAGGCGAGATTCGTTTAAATATGGGCGATGGCAGCGCATATAATATTGTAAATACTCCAAATTACAAAATGCAGGGTATTCGCGGCAACTATGTTTCCATGATTTTCCAGGAACCAATGACATCCTTAAACCCTGTATTCCGTATTGGTGACCAGGTTGATGAAGTTATTGCACTTCACAATCCTGAAATGAGTGCTGAAGATGTACGTAAGAAAACAATCGAAATGATTGAATTAGTAGGCATTGCTAACAGTGAAGGTGTTGCTAAGATGTTTCCACATGAATTATCTGGTGGTATGCGTCAGCGTATCTGTATTGCTATGGGTCTTGCATGTAATCCAAAGCTTATTATTGCAGATGAGCCTACTACAGCACTTGATGTTACTATTCAGGCTCAGATTCTTGATTTGCTGCGTGACCTGAAAGATAAGATTAACAGCTCTATCATGCTTATCACGCATGACCTTGGTGTTATAGCAGAAATGGCTGATTATGTAGTTGTTATGTATGCAGGTCGTGTAGTAGAAAAAGGTACTGCGACTGAAATCTTCAAGAATCCTTGCCATCCATATACCATTGGTCTTATGAATTCTAAGCCGGTAGTTGGCAAGAAAGTAGACAGACTTTACAGTATTCCAGGTAAAGTTCCAAACCCAATTGATATGCCTGACTACTGCTTCTTTAAAGACCGTTGTGAAATGTGTGTAGAGGGCTGTAAGGGGGCATATCCTGTAGAAGTAAAGCTTTCCGATACACATTATGTAAGCTGCTACAGACATTATGATGACGCGCAGAAGGAGGAAAAGTAATATGGCAGAACAGTTAAAAAACGAAGATGTTTTTGTTCATGACCCGGGAAATATTCTGGAAATCAGAAATTTAAAGAAATACTTTCCTATTAAGGGCGCACTCGGTACCAAGAAAGGCGCTGTAAAGGCAGTTGATGATGTAACTTTCAGCATTAGGAAGGGTACTACCATGGGGCTTGTAGGTGAGTCCGGTTGTGGTAAGTCTACAACAGGTCGTACGATTCTTCGCCTTATCGAGAAGACCGATGGTGATGTTTACTTCGATGGTGTTGACGTAAATAAATTATCCAAGAAGGAATTGCGTGCACTTCGTACAAAGATGCAGATTATTTTTCAGGATCCATATTCTTCTCTTTCTCCAAGACTTCCAATTGGTGAAATTATTGGTGAAGCAGTAAGAGAGCACGGTCTTGTACCAAAGGAAGAATTAGATGATTATATTACAAAAGTAATGCTTTCTTGTGGCCTACAGCCATACCATAAGGACCGTTATCCGCATGAGTTCTCTGGTGGTCAGAGACAACGTATCTGTATTGCAAGAGCAATCGCTCTAAATCCGGATTTCATCGTTTGTGATGAGCCAGTATCTGCACTCGATGTATCTATTCAGGCGCAGGTAATTAACCTGTTAAAAGATTTACAGGATGAATTAGGCTTAACTTATTTGTTTATCTCACACGACCTTTCTGTGGTAGAGCATATTTCTGATACAGTAGGTGTTATGTACCTTGGTGGTTTAGTAGAAACCGGTAAGACAGAGGATATTTTTGCAAATCCTTTACATCCTTATACAAAGGCTCTGTTTAGTGCAATTCCAATGCCGGATCCGGATTTGAAGACAGAACGTATTATCTTAGAAGGAAGCATTCCTTCTCCTGCAAATCCACCAAGCGGTTGTAAATTCCACACTCGTTGTTCTGAATGCATGGAAATTTGTAAGAACAAAGCTCCGGATGCAAAAGACATGGGTAATGGACATGTTGTAAGGTGTCACTTATATGACTAATAAAAGAAGGCCGTTTTTCTATAGTGCGCAGGACCAATATATTGATCAAGTGTTAGAAGCGCAGAGAAAAGAACTGGAAGAACTCCGCAAAGAACCCACAGAGCAAGTGGATTCACCAGATTATGTTCAGAGAGCTCAGATTGCAGAGGAAGAGTTGTCTTTTTCTGAAAAGCTGCGTTTGATTGGTGGTGCCATTGGTGCAGGACTTGTAGTGGTAGCAATTTTTTTGATTGTATTTGCATTGTTTATTTTGTTCTGTACAAAAGTATGGTTTGCGTAAGTTAATATTCAAATAACATGAACCGGCTGAGTAAGAAATTGCTCAGCCGTATTTTAAAGGAGGCAGAATATGAAAACAGAATGGGCACTTGACCCGATTTACAAGGGATTGGACGACCCTGCATATGAAGCGGATATGCAGGCAGTGGAGAAATTAATTGCAGAGTTTGCAAAAGCGGTAAAAGAAGCAGGCGCAGCAGAAGTATGCACAGAAAAATTATTGCTTTTGGAAGAGGAGCTGGTATTAAAGATTAGCAGGCTGGGGCTGTATCTTAGCCTTCGTCAGTCTGTGGAAGCAGAGAATGGGGAAGTAATGGCACAGGACAGCCGTCTTATGAAGATGTATTCACAGCTTATGCCGTTTACAGCTGCTGCAGACAAAATATTTGCAAAAATCGAGGATATTGACGCACTGGCTAAAACAAGTGAAGTAGTGAAGGAATATACGTTCCTTTTAAAACAGGCCAAGGAGAATGCAAAGTATTTGCTTAGTGATGATGTGGAGGAAATTATTTCTGCTATGGATATGACCGGTGGTTCTGCATGGGATCAGTTGCAGTCCTTCTTAACATCTACCGTAAAAGTAGATTACGATGGAAAGGTAGTAACCTTGTCTGAAATTCGTAATATGGCATACGATGCTGACCAGGCAGTAAGAAAAGCTGCATACGAGGCAGAGCTGGCATGTTACGAAAAAATTCAGGACTCTATTGCATTTGCTTTGAATAATATTAAAAACCAGGTAACGTTTTTGTGTCATAAGCGCGGTTATGAATCACCACTTGCCATGACTTTAAAGCAGTCCAGAATGACAAAAGAAACCTTGGATGCCATGTTAGAGGCTATTAAGGAGTATTTACCGACTTTCCGTAAGTATCTCCGTAAAAAGGCTGAGATGTTGGGGCATGAAAATGGTCTTCCATTTTATGAGTTGTTTGCGCCTCTTGGCAAGTCCGACAAGAAGTTTAGCGTAGAGGAAGCAAGGGACTATCTGGTGAATTGCTTTAAAACGTTCACACCGGATATGTCTGATATGATGCAGGAGGCTTTTAATAACGAATGGATTGATTTCTTTCCTCGCAAGGGAAAAAGGGGTGGAGCATTCTGTGCAGGCGTACCGGGTATGAAGGAAAGCAGAATCCTTACAAATTATGATGGAAATTTTGGTGCCGTGAGCACACTGGCTCATGAGTTGGGACATGCATTCCACAACCGTCAGACACAGGATAACCGTGCATTAAATCAGGATTATTCTATGCCGGTAGCAGAAACCGCATCTACCTTTAACGAAACTCATTTAGGACATTTTGCTTTAGCAACCGCTACACCGGAAGAAAAGTTGGCTCTTTTGGAAAATGATTTAATGGAAAAGACACAGTGTATTGTGGATATTTATTCCAGATTTTTATTTGAAAGTGCTGTATTTGAGCAGAGCCAGTCTAAGTTCTTAATGGCAGACGATTTAAAGGCCATGATGTTAGATGCTCAGCGACAGGCTTATGGGGAAGGTTTAGATGAAAACTACTTACATCCATACATGTGGGCATGTAAGGGGCATTACTACAGCTCCGGTCTTAGTTTCTACAACTTCCCATATGCATTTGGTAATTTGTTTGCAGTAGGTCTTTACAATATGTTCTTGGAAGAGGGTGAAAGCTTTGTTCCAAAGTACAAAGCCATGTTAAAGGCAACCCCAACCTGTACCATTGAAGAAGCCGGTGCTATGATGGGCGTGGATTTAACGGACAAGAAGTTCTGGGAAAGCAGTTTAGCGCTGATTGCCAAGGATATTGAGGCGTTTTGCAGATTATAAAAATGAATTTGAAGAGAGCGGAAGATGTGAAAGCATCTTCCGTTTTTTGCATATTTTTGAAAATAGCGGGAACACTACACGCGAAGGATTTTGTATTGCGAGGAACAGAGCGTGGAAATAGAAAAGGAAAAAAGGGAAGAAGCAGTAGGCGGCGATGTGAAAGAACGCGATAATATCTATGTGGTGGAGTTGGAAATGGATGGTTTCAAAAAGGAAGAAATCAAGATGTATTTTAACGACGGTTATCTGGTTGTTGTAGCAGAGAGCGAAGAAATTCAGGGGAAATATATGCGTCAGGCATTTTATGTTGGACGAAGCGTTGCACAAGAAAATATCAGGGCTGCATTTCATAATGGACTATTAAAATGTATGATACCAAAAGATGAGAAAAAAGAAAGGCAGGAACCGGTAGAAATTGAGATTCTGTAGTAACAGAAGTAGTTGAAAAGAAGGTGGGAAATACTGTATAATAAAGAAAATGTGCATTGCAATGTATTGCATGGTAATGCAAAGCAACATTCGAATGGATGGGAGTTTTTATGACATCGATAAAAAAAGATAGTTTTCGAAGCATTATGCATATTGTGGTACTCTTGTATGGTTTGGCATGTCTGTGGCTGTTTTATCATCAGTCTGTTGCAGACCTGTCTGTAGAAGGGGCAATTCCGTATCAGTCCGATTTGCCATTACATATTAGTATGATTGTGGAAGATGGCTGGTACTATAGTTTTACGGCCTATGCGTATAAGGCACTGCACATACTGTTTGGAGGCACTACGATAGGCATTGCTCTGCTGCTTGCGGTAGCCAGTGTGCTGACGGTTTATGTGACCGAGAGAGCGGTTTGTTATTTTAGTAATATGTCAGATAAAAGCTGGCACACCCTGTTATTTGCGTTGAGCATAAATCTGGTAATGCCCCTCTATGTGGAGTATGCAGGGGTATATCGTTATGTCAGTTATCAAGCAGCCAATATTTGGCATAATTCCACTTATATTTGCATGAAACTATTTGCGTTAATGACCTTTTTGTACTACTTTAAGCTGGAGGCAAAGTATCGTGAGGGCATTACTTGGAAGGAGTGGCTTTCCTTTGCAGCATTAAATGTGATTACTACCGGTATCAAACCAAGCTTTTTGGTGGCATTTTCACCGATTATGGGTATGTTTTTGCTGGTGGATTTATTTAAGAGGGTATCTTTTAAGCGTATTCTTATATTTGGATCAGCCTTATTGCCAAGTGGTGCAGTAGTGCTTTGGCAGAATGCGGTGCTGTTTGGTTCCGATACAGGCAATGGGATGACCGTAAATCCATGGTATACTTTTTCTCTACATGCAGACAAGCCGAAGCTTGCGGTAATACTGTCAGCGGCATTTTGCGGTGCAGCGATTTTAGCTACCTTAAAGGATGTATTTAAGGACAAAAAATATATCTTTATAATTGGTATGGCTATGCTTGGCTTTTTGGAGGCACTTTGTCTGGTGGAGAGTGGAAAACGTTCCGTGGATGGCAATTTCCTTTGGGGTTATAGTTTCTGTCTGTTTGTTCTTTTCCTGTATACTTCCTTGAAATGGCTGAGGTATCCAAGGAAAACGATTTTTCAGAAATGCATCTATGCTGGGCTTGGTGCATTGTACGGTTGGCATTTGTATTGCGGCCTGCTGTTTTTTGTACGATTGGTATGTGGTGAAAGTTATTGGATGAAGTGGTAACAGAGGAAGAAAATGAATTTTATTATTGAAGATACATTAAAGGAGCATATGGAGCGTGTGGGCAAGAAAAATATTGTGGTGGAGCTTGTCACAGCAGATACCTCTGATATTGAGATTTCGGAGCTGCACGTATATTTGGCGGATGATAAACAGGCCGGTTTTTTTAAAGAAAAAAAGCGTTATCGAGGTCGCGAGACGGAAGTGGGCGAGGTGTTGCTTCCGCCATTTCCGCTGCAATATGAAGAAGAGGTACGTTTTTGGCTAAAAAAATTTTGGTGCTTTAAGTTTGTAGGGTATGAGGGAATTAAGATATAAATTATCAGTTGCAAAGAATGGAAATTGTGATACAATTTTTGTATAAATAACTAGAATGTTTATGGGCATGAAAGGATAGAGAGAAAATGAAAGAAAATAGGACATTTGATTTAATCGCATTGGGCGAAATCATGCTGCGTTTGTCTACCAGCGAAAATGAAAGATTGCAGCGTCATGATAATCTGCGTAAAAGAACCGGTGGTGCGGAATTAAATACCGCTGCAGGTGCCGCAGCGCTTGGATTAAAGACAGCAGTTATTTCCAAATTGCCGGACAACGATTTGACCACCTTTGCAAGAAATCGTATTCGTTTTGGTAACGTAAACGACCAATACATTGTATTTGACAGAACGGAAGATGCCCGCATGGGTGTGTATTTCTACGAGTACGGGGCATATCCGCGTAAGCCACGTATTATTTATGACAGAAAGAATAGCTCCATAAATAAGATTTCCGTAGATGATTTTGATGATTCTTTATATACACAAGCAAGATGCTTCCATACCAGCGGTATCACTCTGGCACTCAGTCAGGCTTGCCGTGAAACAGCTATTGAGATGATTAAGCGTTTCAAGGCCCAGGGAACACTGATTTCTTTTGATGTAAACTTCCGTGGTAATTTGTGGACCGGTGCAGAGGCAAAGGAATGTATTGAAGCTATTTTACCGTATATTGATATTTTCTTCTGTTCCGAAGATACGGCACGTCTTACGTTCTTGAAGGAAGGCGATGTAAAGTCTATTATGAAAGAGTTTGCAGAGGAATATGACTTGAAGATTGTTGCTTCTACCCAGCGCATTGTACATAGTCCAAAGAGTCACACCTTTGGCTCTATTATTTACAATGCAGAAGAGGACAAGTATTACGAAGAGGAGCCGTATCACAATATTGATGTAGTAGACCGTATTGGTTCCGGAGACGCATATATTTCCGGTGCACTGTATGGGTTGTTAAAGTATAATATGGATTGCGAGAAAGCATTGGAATATGGTAATGCATGCGGTGCCATGAAAAACACCGTACTTGGGGACTTGTTAGTTTCTGATTTAAAAGAAATTGATGCAATGATAAAAGACCACCAGACAACAGGCCGGGTTTCAGAAATGGATCGTTAGGCAGATAGGAGCACATATGAGACGAGATAAGGTAAACTATTATTTGGATCTGGCAGAAGCGGTTGCTCAGAGAGGAACCTGCCTGCGAAGGTTATACGGAGCCGTTATTGTAAAGGATGACGAGGTTATTTCTACAGGTTATGTAGGGGCGCCAAGAGGTCGTGCAAATTGCTCTGACCTGGGTGAGTGCGTTCGCATGAAGTTGGGTGTGCCGAGAGGAGAGCGTTATGAGCTTTGCCGCAGTGTACATGCAGAGGCTAATGCGATTATTTCTGCCAGCCGTGATAAGATGTTGGGCAGCAGTTTGTACTTGGTAGGCACAGAAGTGGCAACCGGTGAGTATGTGTCCAATTCCTGCAGCTGTTCCATGTGTAAACGAATGATTATTAACGCAGGCATTGAGCGTGTATATATTCGCGATAACAAGGATGATTATCGTATGATTATGGTGCAGGAATGGATTGACCATGATGAGTCCGTGCTTGGCACGTTAGGATATTAAAAGAAAACGACGAGGATTATTTTATGCATAATATAGTACCGCAGTTATTATTATATGGGGATATGCCAAAGGATTCTATTCTGATGGAGCTGTGTGATATTTTTGCACAGGCAGAGTTGGGAGTAGAGCGCAGGGACATCCTGATTACAAGAATACATAGAGAAATCAAACGAATTTTAGAAGTTGCAACGAATTTTGGCTTTGACAAGAATTTGTGGCACAATTATTTAACCTTTTTACTCATTACCAATGAGAATCCATTTAGTATTACCTGCGAAAAGGTGGGTGCAAATGACGGTAGTGTCAATTATTTTGCCAAGGGCGATTTTAAGGCCTTTAAGGCGTTATTTGACTATGATTTTTCCGGCATTGAGGAGAAGCTAGGCATTGACTGCTTTACCCGCATTAACCAATATAAGGCCATTAGCAAAAAAGAACTGATGTACAATAAAAATGTCAGTGAGAAGGTGCAGGCCCTTTCTGAGCAGTTGGAAACGGCTAAGGATGAGGATGAATTTTTTGACTATGTGACAGGGTTCTACAAGGCTTTTGGTGTGGGCATGTTTGGCCTGAATAAAGCATTCCGTATTTTGTCAGGGGAGCGTGCCGGAGATATTGAGTTTTTACCAATTAACAACATGGAAAAGGTGATGTTGGACGACTTGATTGGTTACGAGCTTCAGAAAAAGAAGCTGGTGGAGAATACCAAGGCATTTGTGGAGGGTAAAAAGGCCAATAATGTGCTCTTATTTGGCGACAGTGGTACCGGAAAGTCTACCAGTATTAAGGCCATTGTCAATGAATTTTATCCGGATGGTCTGCGCATGGTGGAAATTTACAAGCACCAGTTCAAGGATTTGTCAGCAGTGATTGCACAACTCAAAAACCGCAATTACAAGTTTATTATATACATGGATGATTTATCCTTTGAAGAATTTGAAATTGAGTATAAATTCTTAAAGGCTGTCATTGAGGGCGGTGTGGAAACCAAGCCGGACAATATTTTGATTTACGCCACATCCAATCGTCGTCATCTGATTAAGGAGACATGGAAGGACAGAAATGACGTAGAGCAAAGCGAAGGAATGCATCGTTCCGATACTATGGAAGAGAAGCTGTCCTTGGTAAATCGTTTTGGTGTGACCATTAATTACTCTAAACCGACTCATAAAGAATATTATGAGATTGTACTGGGACTGGCTCATCGCATGAATTTGCCATATTCTGATGAGGAGTTAATTGCAGAAGCCAATAAATGGGAGCTTTTCCATGGCGGTATTTCCGGACGTACTGCACAGCAGTTTATTAACTACATGGCGGGGAAAGATATTTTAGAGAATGAAATATAATAAATAATATAAAGGGCAGTAGATGGAATGTGATGTGAATTCCATTTACTGCCTTTTTGGTTTTTGGTCAAGAATAGTTTATAAACTGATGATTCCAAATGTATTTAATATAGATGATACTAAAATCGTAATTAACATAATCGGTCCGATGTACTTCATCATAACGCGGTACATAGCGTAGCGTTTGAATTTACCGGAGATATTCACCTCATCACGAATTGCTTCGGGTTTGATGATATGTCCAACTAAGATGCAGGTGAAGAATGCAACAATTGGCATAATCACGCTGTTACTGATAAAGTCAAAGAAGTCTAAAAACTGCATGCCTAAAAGTTTGATAGAGCCAAGCGCACCATAACCCAGAGCAGAAGGAACACCTAAAGCAAGAGAAATAATGAAGATGATAAGGCAGGCTTTTTTACGGCTAAAGTGCAGTTTTTCCATAAAAATGGATACAATAGTTTCTAATAATGAAATAGAAGATGTCAGTGCTGCAAAAAATACCAGAATAAAAAAAGCAGTTCCTATTACGGTGCCAAACTGCATGTTGGCAAATACCTTTGGTAATGCAATAAACATCAGGGATGGACCGGCTCCTAATGTAGCAGGGTCACCGCCGGAAAACGCAAATACTGCCGGAATAATAATCAACGCGGCAAGGAATGCAATGCCGGTATCAAAAAATTCGACCTGAACAGCACTCTTGGCAAGGTCATCCTCCTTGCTCATGTAAGAACCATACGTAATCAGGATGCCCATGGCAATAGACATAGAGTAAAACAACTGGCTGAGTGCGGCACAAATGGCATTCATGGAAATCTTGGATAAGTCCGGTGTGAGATAATACTTTACACCTTCCATAGCACCGTCTACTGTCAAGCCATAGATGGCAATACCAATCGTTAAAAGAATAAGTAGTGGCATCAGCAGTTTGCTGAATTTTTCAATCCCTTTTTCTACACCTAAAACTACAATAAGTGCCGTTACCGCAATAAATAGGAAAAAGTAGCCCAGTGGTTCCGTGGTGCTTTCGATAAAAGCACTAAAGGAACCATCGGTGGCCGCATGAGATGTCTGTCCGGTTGCAAATAATACACCGTACTTTAAAACCCAACCGCCAATGACACAGTAGTACGGAAAAATAATCATAGGTACCACGGCAGCCAGATAACCGAGAAAAGAAAAGCGTTTATCCAGCTTCTTGAAGGCGCCAATAACACTCATGCCTGTCTTACGTCCGATAGCGATTTCGGTAATCATCATAGAAAAACCAAAGGTCACAACCAAGATTAAATATATAAATAAGAAAGTACCGCCACCATATTTGGCAGCAAGATAAGGGAAACGCCAAAGGTTTCCTAAACCTACAGCAGATCCGGCTGTTGCAAGAACAAAACCGATTCTGCTGGAAAAACTTGATTTTGTATTCATAATTCCTCCTAAAACGACATATACACATCATTTTAGGTCAGTATCAAAAAAGAGTCAAGTGTCAAATGCATAAAATATGTTCATTTACAGATACTACCTCTAGAAATGGAAATGAAATGCAAAGCATTTGATGAAAGAGTACTGTAAATGGAGGAATGATTATGAAAGCTACAGGAATTGTGAGAAGAATTGATGACCTCGGTCGAATCGTTATTCCAAAGGAAATACGAAAGACCTTTCATATAAAAGAAAGTGACCCAATGGAAATTTTTATAAATGGCGAAGGTGAAATTATTTTAAAAAAGTACTCTCCAATGGGCGAGATGTCTTCTTTTGCAAAACAGTACACGGATAGTCTGGCCCAGGCTTCCGGGCATATTGCCATTATAACAGACAGAGATACTATAGTAGCAGCGTCCGGTGGAATGAAGGGCTGCGTAGGCAAGCGTGTCAGCAAAGGCCTTGAAGAATGTATGCAGAGCCGAGAACTGGTAGTAGCATCTAAAGGACAGCGCGGTTTTACGCCAATTACAGATGAAAACAAGGATGACATCAGTGATGTGGCAATCGGTACCATTTTGGCAGCAGGTGACGTAGCAGGCAGTGTATGTCTGGTGGGTACAAAGGGGCACGTGGAATTTGGCGAAATTGAAAAAAAATTAATACAAACAGCAACAGGTTTTATTGGAAAACAATTGGAGCTTTAGTGGTGCGGCGCAGAATATTTTATTCTGCGCTGTATTCTTTAATAAATCTTAAGATTATCTTTATTGACTCTAAAAAAAATAAGTTTATAATAAACTCATGCATATAAAGGGGAAGAAGAGGATTTAGGCAATGAAGGTTAACTGGAAGAAGATATTACATATGTTAGACAGGGCTTTTCCATGGGTGGTGTTTCCATGTGTCAGCTTTTATTTGATGGAGACTTTCCATCACAATCCGTTTGAAAACATGAATGAATATGTTCAGGCACTCAATATCATTATTTTTGTGGCGCTTGCACTGCTTTTGTGGATGGTGACCGGCAGCAGAAAGTGGGCACTTCGCATAGAAAGTGTAATTGCACTGATTATTGGTCTGGCAGATTATTACGTTATTGAGTTTCGCGGGGTTCCTATTTTGCCATGGGATGTTTATTCCATAAAGACGGCGGCAAGCGTAAGTGCAGATTATAGTTATGCACTGGATAGCGCAGCGGTATGGAGTGTGCTGGCATTTCTTGGGCTTATTGTGTTGGAAAGCATGGGAAAAGACCAAAAGATTGACCGAAAGCTTTGGAAGGTACGTCTGGTAGGCGGTCTGTGTGCTTTTTTTGTGCTGTTTGGTGAATATCAGTTACTGAAAAGTCCGGAATTTATTTTGAATATGCAAATTTACGACAAGCTTTTCACACCGTATTCCATGATTAAAAGAGATGGTATTGCATTGGCATTTATGCTGGAATTGCAGTATATGGAGGTAGAGAAGCCGGATAATTACAATGAATCTATGGTGGCAGAGGCTTATGAGGCGCTGTCAGAGGATGTGGTAGTTGCAAAAGAACGCAAGCCCAACATTATTGTGGTAATGAATGAAGCATTTTCCGATCCGGCGGTACTTGGAGATTTTGAGACCAATGAAGATTATATGCCGGTGCTGCATGGTTTGCAAGATGGGCAGGAAAATACTATCACCGGAATTATGAATGTATCTGTCATGGGTGGTAATACTGCTAATACGGAGTTTGAGTTTTTAACCGGTTCCACCATGGCCTTTTTGCCGGATGGCAGCGTGCCATATCAACAGTACATTGATGAACCGGTAAACAGCATGGCTTCATATTTAAAGGAAATGGGTTACAAGACCATTGCCATGCATCCATATAATGCGGGTGGTTGGGAACGAAATATTGCTTATCCTTTTATGGGATTTGATGTGTTTTATTCTCTGAAAAATTTTTATGGAGTTACCAAGGTGCGCGAGTATGTGGATGATGATAGCTGCGTAGACCGTATTATTAAGGAATATGAAAAGGCAAAGGAGCCTTGCTTTATTTTTAATGTAACCATGCAGAATCACAGTCCGTATACAGCAGAGTACGACAATTTTACACCGGATATTATGGTGGAAGGCAGTACTTCTTTTCAGCTTAGTACCTATTTGTCTTTGATGAAGTTAAGTGACGCATCTCTTGGCAGATTGTTGGAGTATTTTTCACAGGTAGAAGAGGATACTGTGGTGGTGTTTTTTGGAGACCATCAGCCTACAGACTCTGTAGTGCGTGATGTCTGGAAGCTTAATGGAGTAGATTCTTATAATCTGACGGAGGAGCAGGAGTGTCTGCGGTATCAGGTTCCTTTTGTAGTTTGGGCAAATTATGACATTGAGGAACAGAGCGACGTAATGACCAGTGCTAATTTCCTGGGAGCACAGGTGTTTGAGTGGTGCAATATTCCAAACAGTGGTTATCAAAATTATCTTTTGGAGCTGAACGAGGAGTTTTCTGCAATTACAGGTCGCACGGTTATGGATAAAAACGGAAAATTTGTAGAATTTAAGGAAGTAGAGGATGCCCTTTTAGAGTATAATATGTTACAATACTATAGAATCTTTGGATAATACAAATTCTGCGGAGTAAAGATATGAAATTAACAAAAAGAGAAGATTATACCTATACTTTTTCCTATTGGCATGCATTTGCAGTTCCGTTGCTTGTAATGGTAGCGGGCTGTATCGGAAGCGGTATCTTTCCGTTTGGTAATCAGAGTTTTCTAAGAAACGATTTATACAATCAATATATGCCTTTTTTTCAGGCATTGCATGATAGAATTTGGCAAGGCGAGGGTCTGTCCTACAGTTTTGAATTGGGGCTGGGCTCTGGCTTTGCCGCACTTTATGGGTACTATTTATCCAGCCCGGTAAATTGGCTGGTAGCACTTTGCCCGCGCCCGCTTATTGCTGAATTTATTACCATTGTCATTCTGGTGAAGATTGGTTTGTCCGGAATGAGCTTTGCTTATTATTTACGCAAACATTTTGGCAAGGACAATATGGGTTTGGTGTTTTTTTCAAGTGCATATGCGCTTAGCGGCTTCATGGCGGCATATCAGTGGAATATTATGTGGCTGGATGTTGTGGCTTTGGCACCGCTTGTATTGTGGGCATTGGAGGAACTGGTAGAAAAGGGAATCGGTTGGAAGTATGGTTTGCTTTTGGCAGGCTCTATTTTTACTAATTTTTATTTAAGCATTATGCTTTGTATCTTTTTGGTACTGTATTTCTTGTCACTGATTATTTGGAAGCCTTGGCGTGTAGTCTGGCGCAGAAGCGTTCAGCTTGGTTGGTATTCTTTGCTGGCCGGCGGCATGACCGGAGTGTTGCTTATTCCGGTATATTTTGCATTAAGTGGTACGGAATTTCATGAATTTAATTTTCCGGACCAAATAAAATGGTATATGAATGGCTTGGAGGTTTTGACAAGGCATTGTTTGGGAGTGTCCATGAAGGTGCAGGCAGATCACTGGCCTAATATTTACTGTGGTGTAGCAATCTTTTTCTTTGTACCATTGTTTGTGTTTAATCGCAGGATTTCCTGGAAGCAGAAGCTTACCAAGCTGGCATTGGCAGCATTTTTTCTGGTAAGTTATGCTTGCAACGTGTTGGATTTTATCTGGCATGGATTGAATTATCCGGATAGCCTTCCAGGCAGACAGGCTTATTTGTACACGTGGTTATTACTGGTGATCGCTTATGAAGTATATTTAAACCTTCGCTATGTACGCTTATGGCAGGTCATTGTCTCTGCTATATTGGGGTATGGTGTTGTGATTTCTGCATGGGTATTTACAGATGTGGAAGGGACGGATATTTGGACATATGTGCTGACCTTGGTATTTCTGACTTTATATCTGATGCTTTTTGTTTTACGTTGTTGGTGGAAGAAGCCGCAGTTTAGAAGAGAGATTCGCACAAAGAAGTTTGCACCATTGTTTCAGAATCGCTATCTGGGCGTGCAGGGGTTGGTGCTTGTGTTGGTGGTAGTGGAGCTGGCGTGTAACACGTATATGACCAGTATTCGTACCGTAAATCGTACCAGCTATATGCGGCATTTTAATAATGCAGAGGCAGCGGTAGAATGGATGAAGGCTTCGGATGCCGGCCTGTATCGAACGGAGATTTTTGACCGTCTGACCAAAAACGACAGTATGATGTGGGACATAAAAACAGCTACAGTATTTTCTTCTACGGCAAATGCAGGGATTGTAGATTTGTATAAGGCACTGGGACTGGGAACGACACGAGTGTCATATTGGTATCAGGGAGCCACACCTCTTGTAAGTGCCATGCTTGGTGTAAAGTATATGATTGGTGAGGATGACACCATGGACAATGATTTGTATGATCTGGTGTATTCGGATGAGACCGGATATTTATACCGGTGTAATTATTCGTTGCCAATGGGGTATGTGCTGGATGCAGAAATAGAAGAAAACTGGAATATATCTTCTTATAATCCGGTAAAGGCACAAAATAAATTATGTCGTCTTCTTGGGGCCGGTGGTGATTTACTGGTTCCGTTGGAGAGTACCAAGGTGGATGAGCAGAATTATACCATGACGGTAAATTCCGATTCTTACGTGTATGTATACCTGGGCAATAATGGACTGTCAGAAGTCAAAATGACCGTAGGAGAAAGGGCTAATAGATTTACGCAGGTGTCCTTTGATTATTTGCTGGATTTGGGCTGTTTGACAGAAGGCGAAGAGGTTTCTCTTAAGACCGTGAAGGAAGACCAGAAGTTTAAGACCTTTAAGGCATATAAATTAAACTTAGAGGTGTTGGAGGAAACCATCGACATTTTGTCGCGGTCTACGTTAAATATCACCGAGCACAAGGATGGCTATGTGAAAGGGGATATAACCCTGGAGGAAGCCGGAAAGCTTGTGTTTTCCATTCCGGTAGAAAAAGGTTGGAGGCTTTTTGTAAACGGCGAGGAAAGGCCGTTAGAAGCCTTTAAAGACGCCTTGTTGGCGGTCACGCTGGATGCAGGCATCTACGAAATAGAATTGGAATTTAAGACACCGGGCGTGGGTGTAGGGCTTGCACTGAGTGCTGTAAGTGCCGCATTGTTTGCCATAAGTTGGTGTATAGAGAAAAGAAAAAGAAAATAAAAAGTTTCTGAGAAAACAAAGAAAGGTATGGCGATAAAAACCCAATGTCATTTAGTTAGACAAAATTTTGTTAAGTTAAGGGGTAAATCTTCGGATTTACCTCTTAAAAACATTTTGGTGAATAAATTTGCCATTAAGTTAAGCAAATTTAAAAAGTGGGAATTTATAGAAAATCTATGGACTTCAATGCGTTTCGGAGGTATAATATAGAAAAGTGATGTGTTTAGTTTATGCGTGGCAATAACAGAAACAGAGAGAACACAGTAGAGAGTAAAAACGATTTTGAGAGATTAAGAGAGATTATTTTATTACAGTAAACAGAGAGAACGATTTTATAGCAGAGATATTTTAGATTAGCGAGAAAAGTGAGAATAGGAAAACTACGCACACAAGACTGGCATTCCCTACATAGTAGGGTTTTTCGTCTTGTTTTTTTATGCACATCATTAAATTCTGTAATGAAATGAGGTCTTAATGATGAAAATAGTAAATACTACTCCAATGGTGCTAAAGCACCAAATCGAAGAAGCAATCGCAAAGGCGGTTGCAGATTATAGAAAAGATTATCCAAACAATACAGGCTTTACACGCAAGTGTGTTCTAAACATGGAAACAATGGTAAATCTTTTGCTATCTATGCAGGGCGGAAGTCTCAAAAAGGAATTATATGATGCAGGCATTGATGTTACTGCATCCGCATTTGTGCAGCAGCGTAACAAGTTATCATGGACTGTTTTTGAGGATGCTTTTGAATATTTTAATGCGAATTGTAATGATGTAAAGAAGTATAAAGGCTATCGTGTTCTTGCGATTGACGGAACTACAGTAAACATGGCAAGAAACCCGAAATCAGACAGTTTCGTGCAGAACGACAGCAATCCCAAAGGCTATAACCAACTGCACGTCAATCCGTTGTATGATGTGTTAAATAAGACGTACACACATTGTATTATTCAACCACAACCTAAAATGGACGAGGTGGGTTGCCTTGCCTTCTACCTATCATGGTATGATTTCAAAGAAAAGACATTAATTGTAGCAGACCGTGGATACGAATCATATAATGCCTTCGCTCATTTCTTGGAGCATCCGAATGTAGATTTTTTAATCAGAGTGAAGCAAGACCGCACCGCCATGCGTGAGATTGGCAAATTGCCTATGACAGAGCTTGATGTAGATGTATCATTCACGATTACTACCACGCAGACGAAGGTTGATAAGGAAAATGGATACATTTTAGTGCAGACCAGAAAGAACGAGGATAGGGTTTACAGTAACAAGACAAGAGCAGGACGTTGGGACTTCCCTTCCCCATACCCTATGAAGTTTCGTGTAGTTAGGGTACTTCTTGATACTGGAGAATATGAGACGCTTGCAACGAGCCTTCCACGTACTTTTACACCGGCAGAAATTAAAGAGCTTTACCACTCACGTTGGGGCATAGAAACATCATTCCGTGAATTAAAATACGGAATAGGGCTTGTAAATTTACACGGAAAGAAAGACGATTTTGTGAAGCAGGAAATATTTTCTGCAATGCTGATGATGAATTTCTGCAATCGTATCGTGAATGAAATTGTGATTAAGCAAAGGCAGGAAAATATCCACGAATACAAGGTCAATATGAAAATGGCTATGTATTTATGCCGGCAATTCTTCCGCACGAAAAATGCAGACGAGAAAAAACTGATAAAGGATATTGCCAAATACCTTGAACCGGTTCGTCCGGACAGACGAGATACGAGAAATGTAAAAGCAAAATCATTCGTTGGATTTGTTTACCGAGTATCTGCATAATACGAAAAGTTGCACAAGAAAAATACGGGGCGGAAGTTAGAAAAATCTGCTCCGTATTTCTATTTTTCTCAAAAAGTACCTTTTCGAGCTGAAAAACAAGGTTTTTCAAAAAATAATGTTCTGCCCCAACTAAACAAGGGCAAAAAATGTAGAAATAGACAATGCATATAATAAATTTCCAACTAGTCATAGAAACGTAGCAGAAATCAAATGGTTTATTCAATTTTATATGATACATGAGGATGTGACAAAAATAGCAACTAGTATCGAAAAGGTATAAGAAAATGTAATTTGCATTTTTGCATACCCCCTCTCTTTAGCGGATTGCACAATAAAAAATCTGTATTAAGTTAAGAGAATGAGTTTTTTCAGATATTGCCCTTTTTTGAAAAATGGGCGAATTTCTGATACATTATGCCGACTAGTGAGAAAACAGCAAAAAATCGGGATTATTACTGTTTTCAGAAAAGTACGGCAATTTTTATGACGTGATTGCGACTAGTTAAAATTTTAAGGTTTTGTGGTTTTTACAGTTTGAAGCATATTATTTATACGTTGCACAGGCTAGTTTATAAATGACATTATGCATTGATTATATGGAAACATATGAGCCGCTCATATAGCAAGTAACTGACTAACAGAAAATTAGATATTTGCACTTGAAATAGTGGCTAATATATGATAAGATATATACAAACATATGTTCGAGCTTGTAAGGAGGATTATTCATGAGACTTGGAACAACCTATATATATGTAAGTGATATAAAGAAGTCTGTAGATTTTTATAGTAAATTGCTACAAGAAAAGCCACTGAAAGCAAATGACGATAGATGGGTACAATTTAGCAATAAAATAGCTTTATATAATAAATCGTATGATGCCAGAATAATAGGCAAAGAACCCAATGAAAGATTTAATAAGGCGTATATTGATGAGTTTTTCAAAGATACAGGTGATATGAAAAACAATCTTGTTGTTTTCAATTTCGATGTAGATGACTTAAAAAGTGAATATATCCGCTTAAAAGAGCTAAACATAGGAGTAGTTTCTGAGATGATGTATGTTAATGTACATATGCCCTATTGGTATTTTAATATTATTGACCCCGATGGAAACACACTTGAGATAACCGGAAAATATGAATAATTTGAATGAACATTGCTAATACAATAGAGGAGATATGTATTATGATTGACGTATATGAACGCTGTCCAGTTTATGAAACAGAATCGTTTCTTTTTCGTTTGGTTAAGTTAGAAGATGCAGAAGCTTTGTTAAAGTGTTATTCGAATCAAGAGACTGTAGCAAAATTGAATTCTGATTATTGCACAAGCGATTTCTTTTATACCACAAAAGAAGAAATGGAACAGTGCATTAAATTTTGGTTGGACGAATACGAAAAGAAATACTATGTTCGTTTTGCAGTCATTCCTAAAGCAGAAAGCCAAGCGGTAGGAACTGTAGAAATATTTGGTGGCGAAGCTGGTGTTCTTAGAATTGATTTAGCAAAAGAATATGATACCAAGAATAGTATTACCGAAATTGTTAGACTTGCTATTAGCAGATTTTCAGAGGATTTTGGAATTGGAAGTATAAAAGTAAAGACTGCAAATACCCCAGAAAGAATAAAATGGTTGGAAAATTTAGGGTTTGTTATATCTGAAAAATTTCGTCCTGAATTGGGGTATCACGAATTTAATATAATAAAAACAGTCAATAAATAAAGCATACATTTGGAGAAGATATATGAAAAGAGAATTGGGAATTGCAAGATGTGGTCTTGCTTGTTGTCTATGTTCAGAGAATGCAAAATGTAATGGATGCAATTCAGGCGAATGTCCTGATAATGATTGGTGTGAAAATAAGAAATGCTCAATCGAACAGGGAATTAGTCACTGCTATTTGTGTGAAAAAGACTGTAAAAAAGGGCTGTTAAGCAAAATTAAGCCGTATGCATTTAACTTATTTATTAAACGATACGGCATACAACGATTATTAGATTGTCTCGAAAAGAACGAATTAAATGGTGTTGTTTATCATCGAGAAGGAATAAATGGCGACTATGACTCTTTTGATGATGTAGAAGAACTGATTTCTTTTATTGAGACAGGTATACATAAATAGAAATTTAGAACAAGAAAAAAAGCAAGCCCTTATCAAGTGTAATGATTTGATAAGGGCTTAACTAAATGACATTGGATAAAAACCATACCTTTTTTGATGAAGTTATTTCTTTTTGCGTCGTTGTCTAAAGTAGTCGCTCCAAATGGTTGGATGGAATAGTAAGAGCAGTGGGAAAAGCTCTAATCGTCCGGCCAGCATATCAAAGATGAGTACCCAGGTGGAAAAATCACTAAGATGCCCATAGTTTGACATAGGACCTACCAGTTCCAGACCGGGACCGATATTATTAAACGTAGCAGCAACTGCAGTAAAGGTTGTGGTAAAATCGTATCTCTCCAGAGAAATCAGCAGTACAGAAGCACAGAAAATAGCGGCAAATGTAAAGCAATATACATTGATGGAGCGAACAACGTCATGTTCCACCGGCTTGCCGTCCAGCTGAATCTTCTTGACACTGCGTGGGTGAATATAGGAGTGAAATTCTTTGCCGATATTTTTAAATAAAATCACAAAGCGGGAAACTTTTATACCACCTCCGGTACTGCCGGCACAGGCACCGATAAACATTAATAGAACCAGAATACATTTGCTGGTTTGCGGCCACAGGTTGAAGTCTGTGGTAGAATAACCGGTAGTGGTAATAATAGAACCAACCTGGAATGCTGCATGAGTCAGTGCCTCAAAGGCAGTAGAGAACATATCTAAAATATCAAGAAAGATAATGGAAACGGCACTTAAAATAATTAAGAAGTAATAACGAACTTCTTCCATGGCAAATGCCTTGTCAAATTGACGAAACAAAATATAATAGTAAGCATTAAAGTTTACACCAAATAATATCATAAAGATTGTAATTACCCATTGAATATAAGGTGAAAAGGATGCCATACTATCGTTTAAGAAACCGAATCCGCCGGTTCCGGCAGTACCAAAAGCAGTACAAAGTGCTTCAAATAAAGGCATCTTGCCAATCAAAAGCAGAAGAAGCATGATGACGGTCATGACAAAGTAAATAGCATATAAAATACGTGCCGTCAGTTTCATCTTTGGGACAAGCTTGCCCACAGAAGGACCGGGACTCTCTGCGCGCATCAGGTTGATGTTGGATCCACCGCTTAAAGGTATAATGGCAAGTAAGAACACCAGAACGCCCATACCGCCAATCCAGTGTGTAAAGCTTCGCCAGATAAGTCCGGCATGTGACATGGCTTCCACATCATCTAAAATACTGGCACCGGTAGTAGTAAAGCCGGATACCGTTTCAAACATTGCATCCGTAAAGGAAGGAATCTCACCACTGATACAGAATGGCAACGCACCAAAGGCACTAAGTACTATCCAGCTTAAGGCCGTAGTGACACAGCCCTCTTTTAAGTAAAAGGTGTGGTTTGCAGGCTTTTTGGAGGTCATTAAGGTGCCAAACAGGATGCAAAGAAGTGCAGTGCCCAAAAAGGCAAAGCCGCTGGATTCCCAATATATAAGTGCGACGATGCAAGGCAGAACCAGAAATAAGCCTTCCAGTCGGAGCACCTGCCCTAAAATATAACGAATAATCGAAGTATTCATAGTACCGCCTCCTACTAAGCTAAAATATCCTGAATGTCTGTAAAGCCTGCGTGAGTGGTTACAATGATAGCAGTATCGCCCCGCTTAATGCAGTCCTGACCGGATGGAATGATGATATCACCATCACGGTTAATGCAGGAAATCAGAAGATTGCCCTTGATTTTTAAATCCTTTAAAGGAATATTTGTAACAGGAGAATCGTGTTCTACTTTAAATTCAATGGCTTCTACCCGATGGTCAAACATATGATACAGTGTTTCAATATTACTATGCATGGAGTCTGTCTTAGCACGAACGTATGCAATAATAGCTTCAGAAGTAATATACCTAGGATAAATCACACTGCCTAAATCCAAGCTGCTTACCACATCATGGAAGTTAATGCGATTAATTTTGGTAACAACCTTGGCATTAGAGTTCTGCTTTGCAAAAAGAGTCAAAAGAATATTTTCCTCATCGATTCCGGTCAACGGAATAAAGCTTTCGATATAGCGGATTCCTTCTTCTATGAGTAAATCCTGGTCTGTTCCGTCGCCGTTAATGATAATTGCGTCGGGAAGCAGGATAGAAAGTTCATCGCAGCGAGTACGGTCTTTTTCGATAATCTTTACTTCGATGCCCATGTGCAGAAGCTGATGGGCAAGGTAGTAAGTGCCTTTACCACCGCCGATAATCATAGCGTTACGTACTTGATTGGTTTCAAAGCCGATTTTCTCGAAAAAGTCACGGGAGTCATCACGGGAGGATACAAAGCTTACAATATCATCGTGCTTTAAGATAAAGTGTCCCTTTGGAATAAATACTTCACCATCACGTTCTACAGCGCACATCAAAATACTGTTGGTAATATTGCTGCCCAATTCTGCAACCGTAAGGCCGTCCAGTATATTATCCTTTGGAATCTTAAATTTAATCATTTCAGCCTGACCATGTGCAAATGAGTTGACCTCCAACGCCGTTGGAAGACCCAGTATTCGGGCAGCTTCATTGGCCGCTTCCAGCTCCGGATTGATAATCATGGCAAGTCCCAGCTTCTCACGCAGGTAGTTTACTTCCTTGCTATAGTCCGGGGTGCGTACGCGGGCAATGGCTGCACAGCGACCCACCTGTCTGGCAAGAGTACAGCACAATAAATTCAATTCGTCGGAATCGGTAACGGCAATAAGTAAGTCTGCCTGTTCGATGCCTGCTTCCATCTGAACACTGTAGCTGGCACCATTACCGGTCAGACCCATAACGTCATAGGCATTAGTAATTTCCAAAATGCGTTGCGAGTCCCGATCAATGACAGTGATGTCATGTCCTTCCTTGGAAAGCTGTTCTATAATAGTAGCACCAACTTTACCGCAGCCTACTAAGATGATGTGTAAGCCGGGTTTTGTTGCCGGGGATTTAAATAACATGAATATGCCCTCCTGCATATTTAAAAGTTATCTTTATTCTACTATTTTTAATAAGAAAAAGATAGTAGAAAGTTTAATATAAATAAAAAATTAAGAGTCAAAGCAAAATTGACTTTATTTCCAAGAAGTATATAATAAGATTATAAGATTATACAAAGGATATACCATATAAATGAATATAATAAAAAAACAAAAAAGTAATACATGGATTATATATATGTTGGCATTTCTGATGCCGGTGCTTGTGATGACAGTGGGCTGTATCAAAGCGGAGATTTGGCCGTTTGGGAATCGAACCTTTCTGAGAAATGATATGTACCATCAGTATCTTCAGTTTTTTACTTCTATGTACGATAAAGTAAAAGCAGGAGATGCTCTGGCGTACAGTATGCAGTTGGGCTTGGGCTCCAATACCGCATCTGTCTATGCATATTACTTATCCAGTCCATTGAATTTTTTGGTATTTTTGTTTCCAAGGGATTATATTGCAGAGTTTTTGATGCTTTTGGTTATTGTAAAGATGGGCCTTTGCGGTGCTTCTTTTGCGTATTATCTTAGAACACATTTTAATACCCTGGATGTGGGTATTTTATGGTTTAGTTGTGCCTATGCATTGTCCGGATATATGGCAGCATATCAGTGGAATGTGATGTGGCTGGATGTAATCGTTCTTGCCCCATTGGTAATAGGCGCTTTGGAAGAATTGGTTTCAGAAGGAAAAGGTACGAAATATTGTATTTTGCTGGCGCTTAGTATTTTTACAAACTTCTATCTCAGCATTATGCTTTGTATTTTTCTGGTACTTTATTTTGTAACGTTGATATTTTGGAAGCCATGGAGCATGATTTGGCGCAGAAGCCTGCAGTTTGGGGTATATTCTTTAATATCCGGAGGGATGAGTGCGGGGCTGCTTCTTCCGGCATATTATGCCATGAGTAATACGGAAAGAACCAGCACGGCATTTCCAAAGAAAATCGAATGGTACATGAATTTCTTTGAAATGATTGGACGTCAATGCGTGAAAGTGTCCATGGAAATGAGTGACAAACATTGGCCGAATATTTACTGCGGTGCGGCGATTTTTCTGTTGGTACCCCTGTATGCACTAAACCGCAGAATTTCTCTGAAAGAAAAAGTGGGTAAGCTGGTGTTAGTGGTGGTATTCTGGATTAGTTTTATGTGTAACATTCCGGATTTTATATGGCACGGTTTGAATTATCCAAACAGTATGCCGGGCAGGCAAGGGTATTTATACATATTTCTGATTTTGGTAATTGGATATGAATTATATCATAATTTGGAAGAGATTCGGTTCTGGCAGCTTTTTTTGGCAGGAGCCATTGGGTATGGTGTGGTTGCTTTGGCCGGGATAAAATTTGCGGTGGATGGTACCGATACCTGGTCTTATCAGTTGACTCTGGGGCTGTTCCGCATGTATTTTGCAGTGCTTGTGACATACTGTATTTGCCGTATACCGCAGATGCAGGAGTATCTGGCGGAAAGAAGGTGGTTCGTATGGGTCGAAAAATACCGGGGCGTAGTAAAACTGGTGCTCCTTTTAATGGTGGTGGCTGAACTGTCGGCCAATATGTATGAAACCAGTATTCGTACCAGTAATCGCACGTCCTATAATCGGTTTTATTTTAGACATTATGAGGCCATGAACTGGCTGAGGGGGCAGGATGAAAGCTTGTTCCGTACAGAGGTATTTAATCGCAAGACCAAAAACGACGGTATGATGTGGAATGTTAATACCACCACCATTTTTGCATCTTCTGCAGACAGTCGTACCAGAAGCTTTTATGAGGCCATGGGTATGGGTGCCGCAAAGGGAACTTATTGGTATGATGGTGCCACACCTTTAACCAGTGCCATGCTGGGTGTGAAGTATATGATTGGTGAAGACGATGCCATGGAAAATGATTTATACAAGCTGGTATATTCAGACGGAAACGGCTATTTGTATGAGTGCAATTATACCTTGCCGATGGGATATGTGGTTGACCTGTTTTTGGAAGATGCCTGGGAGATTGGGGATATAAACTCCATTGCTACGCAAAATAATCTGGGACATTTACTGGGCATAGAAGAGGATTTGTTTACACCGGTGGAAAGTATAAAAGAAAGCAAACAGAAGTATACGATTACTGCAAAGGAAGATGCCTATGTATACATATATTTAGGGCAAAATAATGTAAATAAAGTAAAAACAACAGTAGGCGGAAAGAGTAAAACCTATAGCCAGGTAAGTTTTGATTATTTGGTTCCGGTAGGTCTTATTCCGGCAGGAGAAACAGCAACGGTAGAAGAGGTTGACACAGAAAAGGGCTTTTCCACTTTTGAAGCTTATGAAGTAAATTTGGATGTTTTGGAACGAATTTTGACAGAATTAGGTAAGGAATCTTTGCATATCAGCTCACACGGCGAAGGTTTTATTAAGGGGGCAGTAACCTTAACAGAGCCGGGGAAGCTGATGGTTCCGATACCAATGGACGAAGGCTGGCACATTTATGTGAATGGGAAAGAAACCGAGCCGGAAACTTTTAAGGATATGTTTCTGGCAGTGACGCTGGAAGCGGGCGCATATGATATCATGTTAGAATACAAGACACCGGGACTTGTACCCGGGATGATGGTTAGTATGCTTGCCATTGCAGCATTTTTAATCTGTGTGGTTTTTGAGCGCAAGCAAAAGAAATAAGTATAGCAGCAAGAAATTTAGCATATAGTGATAGAAAGAGTTTATAAGGGAGAGCCCTTTGAAGGATTATATCGCACAGCGTGCTATGAATATCGCTACATATATTATTGAAAATAATGCTACCGTAAGACAGGCGGCAAAACAATTTGGAGTAAGTAAGTCCACGGTGCACAAGGATGCCGGAGAACGAATCGGGTATATTAATCCGGCATTGGCAAAGGATGTGAGAAAGGTGTTGGAGCAAAACAAGTGTGAGAGACATATCAGAGGCGGGCTTGCTACCAGAGACAAATATCTACGAGAGAAAAAAGGGGTGCGGGCGTAATGCGGCACCCGTAATAAAAGAAAATACACGGAGGAAAGCATAATGAATAGGAGAATATGGGTATGATATATACCATAACGTTAAATCCATCGCTGGATTATTTTGTGACGGTGGAGCATTTTGAAGTAGGAAGAACAAACCGCGCGGTATCCGAACACATATTGCCGGGTGGAAAAGGGCTGAATGTATCGGTAATGTTAAAGAATTTGGGCATGGACAGTACGGCGTTGGGCTTTACTGCCGGCTTTGCAGGCAAGGAAATTATCCACAGAATGGAAGTACAAGGCATACATAATGGTTTCATTTGGCTGAGGGAAGGAAACTCCCGAATTAATGTAAAAATAAAAAATATGGAAGGCACGGAAATAAACGGAATAGGGCCTGACATTCCCGCAGAGGAGATGGACAAGCTTTTTGCGCAAGTGTGTCAGATGAAAAACGGCGATGTCCTTGTGCTTGCGGGAAGTATACCGGCCAGCGTGCCGAAGCATATTTACGAAAGGCTAATGGCAGCTGTAGCAGGCAAAGGTGTGGAAGTAATCGTGGATGCGGCAGGGAGTCTGCTTCGTCAGGTGCTGCAATATGGTCCGTTCCTGATTAAGCCAAATCATCATGAACTGGGAGAATTGTTCGGTGTAGAGATTAAGGATCGCAGCGAGGTCATACCATATGCCAAGCAGCTTCAGGCACAAGGAGCTCGAAACGTACTGGTTTCTCTGGCTGGGAAAGGCGCTGTGCTGGTGGCAGAGGATGGTCGTGTATTTGAGTTGGATGCACCTAAGGGCGAGGTGAAAAATGCAGTAGGTGCAGGGGACAGTATGGTGGCAGGTTTTCTTACCGGCTGGCTGGAAAAGAAAGATTATGAGTTTGCTTTTCGAATGGGAGTGTGTGCCGGAAGCGCCAGCGCATTTTCGGAGAATTTTGCCGGAAGGGCCGAGGTAGAAGCGCTAATTGACAAGGGTGGTAATTGTTAGCTATAATTAATAGTATAATCATCCCAACCGGGGAGAAAGGAACGGAGGTTATCTCTGTTATAGGTGACATAATGTATCGAGTATTAGAACTGAATCCACAGTTGCAGCCATTTGCAGGCGATATTGAGTTACGTATGTTTAACTATTACAACACAAAGCATCGTCTGATGCCTCAGGGAGGCACCTTAAAGGACTTTGCCAATGCACATGAATATTTTGGGATTCACCGCGTGGAGGGCGGCTGGGTATATCGTGAGTGGGCGCCTAGTGCCTACCAGCTTTATTTAACCGGTGAATTTAATCATTGGAATCAGACCCAGTACCCATTAAAGAAGCTGGATAATGGGGTATGGGAGTTGTATTTGGAAGGGGAAGACACTTTGTGGGACGGCTGCAAGGTAAAGACCATTGTAGATGCCAATTTACAACGTACGGAGCATATTCCGTTATATGCGCGCCGTGTGGTGCAGGATAAGGTGACCATTACCTGGTGTGCGGAAGTGGTAGACGACTGGAAAGTATTTCCGTGGACCGATGCAGACTTTAAGGCAGAAGATTCCCTGTTTATTTATGAAGCACACGTAGGCATGGCACAGGAAGAGGGCAAGGTAGGCACATATCGTGAATTTGCAGACTACGTGCTTCCAAGGGTAAAGACTGCTGGTTACAATACCATTCAGCTTATGGCAATTATGGAGCATCCATATTACGGAAGCTTTGGTTATCAGGTATCTAATTTTTTCGCGGCTTCCAGTTGGTTTGGTAAGCCGGAAGATTTAAAATATTTAGTAAATAAAGCCCACGAAATGGGTATTCGTGTCTTGTTGGATGTGGTACATTCTCACGCAGTAAAAAATACTACGGAAGGCATTAATATGTTTGACGGCACTACATGGCAGTTCTTCCATGACGGTGAGAAGGGGAACCACCCGACATGGGGAACAAAATGTTTCAACTATGGAAAGACGGAGGTGATTCACTTCCTTCTTTCTAACCTGAAATTCTGGATGACAGAGTATCATTTTGATGGATTCCGTTTTGATGGTGTTACGTCTATGCTGTATCATGACCATGGACTTGGTACGGACTTTAACAGTAATGACAAATATTTCTCCATGAATACAGATACCGAAGCAATTACCTATCTTCAGCTTGCAAACGAACTAATCCGCGAGGTAAATCCAAAAGCAATTACGGTGTCTGAGGATATGTCCGGTATGCCGGGTATGTGTCTGCCAATTAAAGATGGCGGTATGGGCTTTGATTATCGTTTGGCAATGGGCCTTCCGGACATGTGGATTCGCACGGTTAAGGAGAAAAAAGACGAAGAATGGGAAATCGGTCAGATGTGGGACAATATGTGTCTGCGTCGACCGGGAGAAGATACGGTAGCTTATGTGGAAAGTCATGACCAGGCATTGGTTGGTGACAAGACTATGATTTTCCGCCTTGCAGATGCCAATATGTACACGGACATGGACAAGGAGTGTCATAATCCGGTTATTGACAGAGCTATTGCGCTGCATAAAATGATTCGTCTGTTTACACTTGCAGGTGGCGGTGAAGCCTATCTGAACTTTATGGGTAATGAATTCGGTCATCCGGAGTGGATTGACTTTCCGAGAGAGGGTAATGGCTGGAGCTTCCACTACTGTCGACGTCAGTGGAGTCTTTTGGACAATGGATTTCTTAAGTATCAGTGGCTTGGCGAATTCGACCATGATACGATTCATCTTGTAAAGAAGCACAAGATTTTTGACCAGCGTATGGCAGATTTGATGCTGTTAAAAGCACCGGAACAGACTATCTGCTTTTATAGAAGTGGTTTATTGTTTGTATTTAACTTCCATACATCAGAGTCCTTGACAAATGTATTAGTGCCTATTCCAAACGAAGTGGACTATGAGCTGGTACTTTCCAGTGATGATGCCAAGTATGGCGGACAGGAACTGGCCGCCCACATGACTTATCCGGTTAAGAAGTTTGATGGCCGGAATTACATTGAGATTTATATTCCGGCACGTACTGCATTGGTATTTAAGGAAGGTAAAGCAAAATAAAGATAAAGTAAAAAAACGCTGTAAGTACACGCTGGTGTCTACAGCGTTTTTTCGGTAATGGCAAACAATGTACAAAATCACCTCTTTACAATCGAACATATATTCGATATAATGAGTTTGAAAAGAGGTGTGATAGTATGGAAAGGCACGAGATGAAGAGTAATGCTTACATCTGCATAGATTTAAAGTCTTTTTATGCATCGGTAGAGTGCAGGGAGCGTGGGTTGGACCCTATGAAGACGAATTTAGTGGTGGCAGACCCGGAACGCACGGAGAAAACCATTTGTCTGGCGGTGTCTCCTGCTATGAAGGCGCTTGGAGTTCCGGGCAGGTGCCGTGTATTTGAGATACCAAAACATATCGAGTACATTATGGCCACGCCGAGGATGCAGCTTTATATTGATTATGCGGCCGAGATTTACGGTATTTACTTGAAATATATTGATAAGGATGACATTCATGTATATTCCATTGACGAAGTATTTATGGATGTGACTGACTATCTGGATATGTATCAGATGACTCCCGTCCAGCTGGGGCAGATGATTATGCAGGATGTTTATGAGCAAACCGGTATTACTGCCAGCTGTGGTGTGGGTACGAATTTGTATCTGGCTAAAGTGGCACTGGATATTACGGCAAAGCATTCCCTGAATCATATTGGTGAGCTGGATGAGGCTTCCTATTGTGCCACTTTATGGAAGCACAAGCCACTGACAGACTTTTGGCGAGTGGGCGCGGGTACTGCAAAGCGGCTTCAGACGGTAGGTATTTTTAACATGGAAGGAATTGCCCGGGCCAGCGAAGAGACGTTATATCGTTTGTTTGGCGTGGATGCAGAGCTTTTGATAGATCATGCCTGGGGACGAGAAACGACACGGATGTCAGATATTAAAAACTATCGTTCCAGAGCCAATTCTATCAGCAGTGGGCAGGTTCTTGGATGTGACTGCGATTTTGAAAGGGGCAGGTTGATTTTAAAGGAAATGGTGGACTTACTTTGTTTGGAATTAGTGGATAAGGGGCTTGTAACAGATTCTGTTACCGTTCATGTGGGGTATAATAATCGTTACAATATGAAGTCTGCCCATGGTACGGTGGCTATGACGGTGACAACCAGTTCTGCACGAAGGATTATCTCCTATGCAGTGAGTTTATATGAGCGTATTGTGGACCCGTTTACCCCTATACGTCGATTTAATATTTCTTTTAATAATGTGGTGGATGAAGCATATAGACAGTATGATTTGTTTACGGATCCGGTAGAGATGGAGAAAGAGCATAAACTGCAGCAGGCCATGTTAGATATCAAGGACAAGTATGGTAAGAATGCAATTTTGAAGGGGATGAACCTGCATGAGGGGGCTACTACCATGGAGCGTAACCGGCAGATAGGAGGGCATAGAAGTGGCGATTAGGGCAAGGATGGCGCGGGAAGAACGTGCCAAGCAGTTTATGCCTTTTGCAGCGTTAAAGGGCTATCCGGAGGCACTGCGCAGGAAAGAGAAGGTAGTCGTTGACAAAGTGCAGGTGTCAGAGGATTATGCGGAAGAGTTGGACCGAAGGCTTAGACAGGTGCGAAGGTTAGATACCATTACGGTGGTTTATTTTCGTAAAGGAGAATATATAAAGGTTCAGGGAGTAGTTTCGAGGATAGATGTAACGGCAAGAGTGCTGAAAGTAGTTCAGACGAAGATACCATTGGAAGATATTTTGGAAATAGCAGGAGAGCATATCGAGGAAAGCGTGCCTGGGTGTTGATATTTTTAGTATTTACCAATTTATAGGATTGTACGAAGGAGAAGATTGGATTATTATATAAGAAGGAATAAATGCTCATGGGGGTATGTCTGTGAAGGGAAGCCGTGTAAGAGTGCCATGGAAATCTATAATAGTGGGTGTGCTTTGTCTCTATTCTTTGGTGATGTTTGCTTATATGCCTAGTGCAGACAGGATGTTGTGTGCAGTTGCCATGTTTGTGTCTGCTGTAGGAGATTTGTTTTTGGGACATGTATTTACGTTAAAAAAGCGCGGAGTATCTGATTTTACTTTTGGAGCCGCGGCTTTTGGAGCGGCGCATCTTATATATGCTCTCGCCTATGTAGTTAAGATGAAGAAGAATCCTATTCCTATGAGATATATAAATACCGGGACGGTGATAGCAATTTTGATGTGCGTTACATGCCTGTTGCTGTTTTGGGGGATTTGTGTGTATAGAAAGGACTATCGCTATCTATGGATCATTATCGCTTATGTATGTCTGATAGGGGTGAATTGCACGGTGGTATTTAGTTGTGCCTGGGCCTATAACACGGCACTGGGAGCAGCGGTAGGAGTAAGTCTTTTTTTGATTTCCGATGTATGTCTGGGCTTAAATCGAGTAGCCGGTATGAAGGCTGCATACAAGTTTGTCTGGATTTTTTATCCCATAGGACAGTTTCTGCTGATTACCTGGGGATAGTGAGCTGCGAGTTACACCATATATAGTATAAAAAATTTATTTGTTAAGGAGCAGGAAAATGATTAAAATCGTGACATATAATCTTCGATGGGACAATCCGGAAGACGGAGAATTTCGCTTTTCCAATCGAAAAGAAGAAGTGATGAGCCGTATTAGAGAAGAGTTGCCGGATGTCATTGCTTTTCAGGAAATGCGAGCAGATATGCAGGAGTGGATGGAACCTCGGATGCCAGAGTATTATTTTGTGGGACACGGACGAGATGCAGATTTTAATGGAGAATCTATTCCTATTGCATTCCGTAAGGACAAATTAAAAATGCGTGGGTTCGTGTGTTTTTGGATTTCACCTACGCCACAAGTTCCTGGGTCCAGATATGAGGAGCAAGGACGTAGCTTGAGAATATGTAACGTGCTTACGCTGTATAGTATAGAGGATAAGAAGTCTTTCCGTGTGTACAACGTACATTTGGATCATGCAAGTGAAGTTGCGCGAGAAAAGGGAATTCAACTGGTTGTAGATTATGCCGAAAAGTTGAATCAAAAGGACTATATGCCGTCTGTCATTCTGGGAGACCTTAATGCCTTCCCAGAGGGGGAAGAATTAAGTCCAATTAGCAAAAATCCGGAATATACAGACGTTTCTAAGGATATACCGGTTACATTCCATGGCTTTTTTGTGTGTACCAAGAAGATAGATTATATATTTATAAACAAGTTGATGGAGAGTAAAGCTTGTTATATTTGGGAGGATAGAGAAGGAAAACCATGTTTGTCCGACCATCATCCGGTGTGCATGCTGGCGGAATTTGTGTGAGATTATGTAGATGTGGTTTTGGTGGCAAGCGGAAAGTGTGAGCATTATATAGATGGTGTGACTTACAACGTGGAAGATATGGAAAGGACGCAGAAGTCATGACAAATAGTTATAAATTTAATGGAATTCTTGACCAGTCTGTGAAGTTTATTGAAGAAGTGCAGCTTTTGAGAGAAGATCTCTGGCGCAGATTTGTAAATCAGTTCAAAGAAGAAGATGCAGATTATGAGGGCGGATGGAGAGGCGAGTATTGGGGCAAGATGATGCGAGGAGCATGTTTCGTTTACGAATATTCTCAAAATCCAAAATTATATCAGGTGTTAACCGATACGATAAAAGATATACTTACCGCAGAGGATGAATTGGGAAGAATCAGCAGTTATGCAGTAAATCATGAATTGGAAGCATGGGACATGTGGGGACGTAAATATGTCCTTTTAGGCATGCAGTATTATCTGGAAATCTGTAAGGATGAAGCGTTGGTGCAGAAAATTATTGAAAGTATGTGCCGGCAGGTGGATTATATAATGAGTAAAATCGGTTTGCCGGAAGAGGGTAAGACTCTGATTACTCGTGCTACTCGCCATTGGAGAGGCTTAAATTCTTCTTCTATTTTGGAGCCTATCGTCAGACTTTATAAATTAACAAAAGAGCAGAAATATTTTGATTTTGCTACATATATTGTAAATTGCGGAGGTACCGACGTAGTTAACATTTTTGACCTTGCTTATGAAGACAAGTTCTATCCGTATCAGTATCCGGTAACGAAGGCATATGAAATGACTTCTTGCTTTGAAGGGTTATTGGAATACTATTATGTGACCGGAGAAGAAAAATACAAAACCAGTATTGTGAATTTTGCAAATAAGGTTTTGGAAAGTGATTTTACCATCATCGGATGTTCCGGATGTACACATGAATTATTTGATCATTCCACCGTTAGACAAGCCAATACAACCAATGGCAGAATTCAACAGGAAACTTGTATAACTGTTACACTGATGAAGTTCTTCTATCGTCTTGCATTGCTGACTGGTGAGAGTAAGTATGTAGATGCATTTGAAACATCGTTGTACAATGCGTATCTGGGTGCAATCAATACAGAATCTGTTATTGACCCGGGGATGTATGTTGTACATCCCGATTGGAAGGCAGAAGCTTTGGCATTTGACAGCTACAGTCCATTGACAGCAGATGTAAGAGGCAAAGGTATCGGTGGTCTTAAAATTATGTCTGATATGCATTACTATGGGTGCTGCGTGTGTATTGGTCCGGCAGGACTTGGTTTGGCTGCAAAGATGGCGGTTATAACAGATGAAAAGTCTGTCAACCTCAATCTTTTTGTGGACGGCGTGATGAAGGTTTCTACACCTTCCGGCAATCCGCTGACTTTGAAGGTAGATACAACTTACCCTGTAAGCGGCAGAGTGAAGGTGGAAGTAGAGCTGGAACAGGCGGAGAAGTTTAATTTGAAGATTAGAATTCCGGCATGGAGCAAACGTACCGGTCTTGCGGTGAATGGAGAATTGGTTGAGGTCAATAATGGGTATGTGAGCCTGGATAGAGAATGGACAAATGGTGATAAGGTTGAATTGTTGCTAGATATGCGTACGGAAGCTATCAGACCGATTCCTTATGGCAGCCAGATTCTTATGAACCATGTTATTTGGGGAGCCAATATGCTGATTCCTACATACGATGAAGAAGATCCTATGGCAAAATATCACCTGGCATTGCGCCGAGGACCGATTGTTCTTGCTCAGGAAAACAGACTGGGTTACAGTGTGGATGAACCGGTAGATATTCTGATTGCAGAGGATGGATATGTGGATGTAACCTTTCCGGAAAACCAAATTGCTCCATATGAAAACATATTAGAGTTGGAAGTGCCTTTGAGCGATGGAGGCAAAATGCATGTGACGGACTATGCCTCTGCAGGAAAGCTTTATAATGAGGAAAGCAAGATGGCGGCATGGATGCTGACAAAGACCGATAAATAGGGGGAAGTATGGACTTTTTGAAAGAACAAAAGCGCTTGGATTTTTTATATGGTGGAAGAGCTTTTGAAGAGTTGGAATATGAGGTGTGTCAAAAAGAAGAGGGCAATGTTCTTACTACCACATATCTTCTAACGGATGGTTTGAAAATTACCAATATAGCCACCAAGTACGGAAATGCCTATGAATGGGTAAATTGGTTAGAAAATACCGGCGACAAAGATACACAGGTAATTTCCGAACTTTGGGATGCTTGTGTTACGCTTAAGCTTCCTCATGAGGAGCCACTTCGATGGACGGCATATCAGCCGGAATTTGAAGAGTTGACTACGGTGTATGCCCCTAGTGGTTCTACCTGGAGCTTTGATGAGTTTTGTGCCTTCCCGGACAGAAGCGCAGATAACCGTTATGCAGGACATTTGACGCCGGGGAAACGCAGATGGTACACTACGTCCGGAGGCCGTTCAAGCAATAAAAGTGCGCCGTTTTTCAATGTACACAAACAAGGCAAGGGGTACATATTTGCTATTGGATGGACCGGACAGTGGCAGTGTTTTGCAAATCGTACCGAAGAAGAGATTATTATTAAGACTAAAATTCAGAATACCAACTTCAAACTTCTTCTCGGAGAGAAGATTCGTACCTCTTCCTTTGTGCTAATGCCTTATGAAGGAACCGTAATGGAGTCTCAGAATAAGTGGCGTCGCCTGGTGAAAGAGCATTTTTCGCTTATCGGACAGGAAGGACGCGACAAGCAAGGCCCATTGTGTGCATCTGTTTGGGGAGGCATGAGAACGTCTTCTGTGTTAGAGAGAATAGAAACCATTCGCAAGTATGAATTGCCATATGAATATATCTGGATGGATGCCGGTTGGTATGGTGCAAATACGAAGCCTACACCGGATGAGTTTGAAGGTGATTGGCCACAGTACACCGGTGATTGGCGTGTGAGTCCGTTGATTCATTCCAATAATTTAAAAGATGTATCCAATGCGGTTCACGAAGCAGGAATGAAATTTTTGCTCTGGTTTGAGCCGGAGCATGTAAGACCAAATACTCCTGTCGCATTAAAGCATCCGGAGTATTTCTTAGAAATTCCGGGGAAAGAAAATCTTTTGTTAAATTTAGGAAAAGAAGAAGCGTGGAACTATTGTTTTGAAACGATTTCCGGTATGATAGAAGAGATTGGTATTGACTGTTATCGTCAAGATTTTAATACCGACCCATTAGAGTGTTGGTGTCAGAATGATGCAGAAGATCGATTGGGTATTACAGAGATTAAGCATATTAATGGTTTGTATCGCTTGTGGGATGCGTTGCTTGAGAGGTTCCCTCATTTATTGATAGATAACTGTGCATCCGGTGGAAGACGTATTGATATTGAGACTTTACGGCGTAGCATTCCGTTATGGAGAAGTGATTATCAGTGTACCGCAAATTTCTGCTTGGAGGGCGGACAGAGTCATCATCTTGCCTTTAATCAATGGGTGCCATTCTCAGGGACCGGAAGTGGAAGAGACTACGATACGTATCGTGCAAGAAGCGCATATAGTCCGGCGTTTATGACAGCACATTCTTTTAGCGAGAGAGAGCCTTTTGGTGATGATGCTGAGAAGATGCTATGGATGAAGCATACATTGGAAGAATATCTCAAAGTGCGTCCTTTGATGGAAGAGGATTTCTATCCGCTTACTCAAGTTACAGATAGAACGGATGCATGGGCGGCAGCACAGTTTGACCGTCCTTCTAAGAGTGATGGCATGGTGCAAGTGTTCCGCCGCCAGCAATCTCCGTATGAAAGTGCAAGTTTTGAGTTATATGCGATAGATGAAACCTGTGATTATATTTTCACGGATGCGGATGATGATTCAGCATTTGTGATGAATGGAGCAGAACTTGCTAAGAAAGGTTTTGCAATTACCATCCCGAAAAAGCGGACAGCAAAGATTTATTTCTATAAGAAGCGATAAAGAAGAGGGCATCATGATATTGAATTGACAAATTTGAGAAAAGTGCTAGTATGAAATTAACAAACATTTTTTCACATTTAGGGAGTCATTATGAACTTTGATAAAATAAAACACTTAATGGATGAGGCAGTAACAGAGCATGAGGTTCCATGCTCTGATATTATGATTGTATATAAAGGTCAGGTGATTTACCGTTACATGAATGGGACCATCGATGATGAAAGGAAAGTTCCAATTCGGGGGGATGAGTTGTATTTCCTGTATTCAGCAACGAAGCCTATTACTTGTACCGCAGCAATGCAGTTGGTAGAGGCAGGCAAAATAAACCTGGAGGACAAGGTTTCAGATTATATACCGGAATTTAAGGAAATGTGGGTAAAGTCAGAGAATGGTTTAAGGAAAGCTGAAAAGTCTATTACCATACAGAATTTGTTTAGCATGACTTCCGGGATGAATTATGACCTGAATAATGCCAGTATACTAAAGCAACGTGACCAAAAACCGGATTCCACTACTTTGGAAATGGTGCGTGCCATGGCAGGAGAACCATTGGAATTTGAGCCGGGCGAGCATTTTAAATACAGTCTTAGCCATGATGTGTTGGCTGCAGTTGTAGAGGTAGTATCCGGCATGTCTTTTGGAGAATACCTGCAGAAACATATTTTTGATGTTTGCGGCATGAAGCAAACCAGATTTAACCTAAACGAAGAAACCAAAGCAAAAATGTGCAGTCAATATATATTTGACGGTCAGATTGGAAAGGCATCTCTCAAAGGAAAATGGAACCAGTTTATTCTAACACCCGTTTATCAAAGTGGTGGTGCCGGATTGATTTCTTGTGTGGAAGATTATATCAAATTTGTTATTGAGATGTCTAATGGTAATAGGCTGTTAAAGGCTGGGAGTATAGATGTGATGCGTGCAAATCAGCTGGGAGAGCAGGCATATCAGGATTTTCAGTCATGTAAGAAAGGCTATACATATGGACTGGGAGTCAGAACAGATGCTTTTGGCAGATATGCTCATAAAGGAGAATTTGGTTGGGATGGTGCAGCTGGTTCTTATGTGATGATTGACCCAGACAATCATATAGGTATTTTTTACGCAACCCACGTATGCGGTCATGGAGAGTATTTATATAAAGAACTGCATCAGCAGATTCGAGATGAGGTTTACAGGGTAATATTAGGGACATAATGTAATATATAAAGAAATAAAGCCCTATAATCGGTTCTTGCTTGACTTACACGGTCGGTAAGAATCGATTATGGGGCTTTTGTAGAGTGTGAAGAACTCTTATGTTTATTAAGCCAATTTGCTTAAATCAAACATGGTAAGGTATTCTTTTGTATTTAATACCATTTCTTTGAAGAGCTTCTTAGCATCTTCAAGACCGCATGTTACTAATGGATCATTAGCAAATGCAATAAAAATCTTATCCAAATCTCTTTCTGCAATACCTTCAGAAACCATTTCCTGCTCGCCGCAGATACGGGAAATCATTGGGTAGATTGCCTGTGGGATAGGTCCTGCACATACAGGCTCTAAGCTGTTTGCACGGAACACAGCGTTTGTTTCAACTACAGCGCCTAATGGAAGGTTTGGAATCTGGCCCTGGTTTGGAATGTTTACGTTTGTTACTAAGTCGATGAGACCGAGTAATGCACGAATCTGGTTAACACCTTCTTCACCGGTACCTTTAATCTTAACTTCTTCTTCGCCGCTTAATAAACGAGCGCTCTTTTCAAGACGTTCTACTAAGTTCTTTCTTCTCCAATCAACGGTTGTAAGACCAAAGTGCATTTCTCTTACACGTTCCGGACTTGCTAAGTACCACTTTCCTTCGCAGAACTCTGCAAGGTGACGGTCACCGGCTGCTGCGATAACGCCAGTCTTCTTGTATAAATCCATCTTAACTTTTTCGTCGCTGCGGAAGCTGGAGTTCATCCAGTTACCATCAACACCTGCGTATGTCTGGTAGCCATCTGCATATTTCTTTACGAATTCGTCATAGTATGGATATAAATCGATGTTTTTCCAGGTAGCTTTTGTAACCCATGTAAAGTGGTTGATACCAAGAGGGTTAACTTTGATGTCGCCTCTGTATACGTCCTTTTCGCCGAAGGTTTCTTCTATCATTCTTGCTAAGAACTTCTGTGTACCAAATACTTCGTGGCAGCAACCAAAAGCTTTGATTTCAGGGAATACTCTGTAAAGAGTCTTAACACAAAGAGTCATTGGGTTTGTATAGTTGATAACCCAAGCGTCAGGACAGCATTCTTTGATCTTTTCTGCAATATATTCATACATTGGGATGGTACGCATAGCACGCACGATACCGCCAGGACCGGAAGTATCACCTACGGACTGGTAAATGCCGTATTTTTCAGGAGTATGAACGTCAGAATCCATTTCATCGAAGGTGCCCGGAAGGATAGAGATAACGATGAAGTTAGCACCTGTAAGTGCTTCTTCAATTGTTTCGGTAGCATGGTAATTCCAAACAGATTTAGCTCCTTCAGCGTTGTTAAATTTGTTACCAATGATTTCGTTGTTCTTTGCAGCTTCTAAATCGATGTCATAAAGATAAACATCACCGCTAATATCATCACAAGCAGCAAGGTCAGACATAAGACCCCATGCCCAACCACGGGAGCCACCGCCGATGTAAGCAATTTTAATACCATTTACTGTGTTGTTTACATATTCCATAGTTAAAATCTCCTTTAAATTTATTTAAATTTTTTGTTTAATAAGTCACAGAGAAGTGTACAGCTCCAACCATAATCACGAATGGACTGTAAGCGTACGTTAAGATTGTATGGTTCGAAAGGAAGACCCTTACGATTTAACTGACTTGGTGCCTTTACGTGGTTGCAGTCATAAAATTCGTTGATAGTACCGGTAAGCTGATACCAATGGTTCATGAAGCGGATAGTCTTGTCAATGATTTCGTCGCCGAAGTCACCGTAGCCGTAAGCCGTAAGACCTTGAGCAATCATGTAGTTGTAGTTAATCCATACAGGACCACGCCACATATCAGAACCAAACGTAGCATCTTTCATGGAAATACTTGGAATCGGGAACGGTGTAGCAAAGCTTTCCGGATCCTGTAAATGAGATACTAAGCACTTGGCCTGTTCTTCGGAACAAAGTCCTGCGAAGATTGGCAAGAAGCTTGCTACGCTCCATACTTTATGTAATTCCTGCTTAGGAATATTAAAGTCAAAATAGAAACCATCTTCTCCGGACCAGAGCATTTCGTTTACATCTGCTTTAATAGCATCAAACCAGTTCTGGTAGAAGATTGCATCTTCGGTAAGACTTAATTCTTCTGCAATGTTCTTCATACATTTTACATCATTTGCCATGAAGCAGGAGAAATCGATTGCAAATAATGGGTCACGTGTATCGAAACGTGGGGAGTTGTCCATACCACATTCGTCACATCTGCAGTTTACATCGTTGGTGGTTTCCCAGGTGTAAAGCTCTTTGTCAGAAACACGGCGGTTTTCGCGGCACCAGTTTAAGAATGCCTTGTTGTTTTCGTAAGAAGTTTTTAAGAAATCTTTATTGCCGGAAGTCTGATATAACTGCCAAATACCCCAACCAATAATAGGTGGCTGGGTAATATCGGTAATTTCGTGAGGGTCAGCTCTGTGAGGAACAAAACCATTGTCTGCCTGATTTACCCAAATGGCACGAATTAAATTCTCAGCATGGTCAGCACCGATGTGTCTGTGACCTAATGCGTGGAAAACAGAATCCCACAACCATAAATGTCTGTGTGGTAATCTGTCCGGAGTAGACCAGATTGTATCAAAACCACCTTCCGGAGAATATAACTGTGTCTTCATAACAGATAAGCACTTGGCATAAAGGTCCGCATAAAGAACCTCTTCCTTGACAGCGTGTTCTTCATAGAATGCAAGCTTAGCTGCTTCTGCTTTGTCTAAGTCTATAGTAAGACCTTCGTTTACTAATGCAAGAACCTCTTCTTTGGAATGAGCAAAGGCAAAAGCAAAACGATTGTCTTCACACTTAATAGCAGTAAAATCACCGTCCTGTGTATCGTGAATTTCAGCACCATCTACAACTTCTGTCAGGTGTCTGCCTTCTGTGAAGGCAACAGGAACCGTAACACCGGATACATTACCGATTACAAGGTGCTGCTTTGCATAAATAATACGCATGCAATCCTGTGCAGGAAAGTGAAAACGGATGTAGTCACTTGTAACAGCATCAAATTCTAAATTGCGTCCGTATACATTTACAAGAGCAAGTTCACGCTTAATCTTGGAGAAAAAACGAATACCAATTTTGTCGCCGCTTAATATACCTGTAAAGTCATCACTGAAATAAGAAGGACCATCAAGGGCAGAGAATGCAAATAACTGGCCTTGGCCCCATTTTTTTGGTAAAATCATCAAAAAATCCTCCTTAAAATATGGTTTTTTTATC
>JAZQUB010000009.1:0-18596 GCA_045631045.1 Lachnospiraceae bacterium | reverse complement strand
ATAACCTTCTTACCTCTACCCTGTTCCATAACAGAAGCTGTTACAGTAGCACCAGCTACATCTGCACCAACTTTAAGGCTGTCACCGCTTACTGCGATTACCTGGTCAAAAGTAACTTCACTTCCAACTTCTACATCAAGCTTTTCAACTTTGATTACGTCGCCTTCCGCTACTTTGTACTGTTTTCCACCTGTTGCAATAATTGCGTACATAAGGCACCTCCTAAATATTTACTCGCTAACTTTGGTGATGCACTGGGCATACTTCTACCTAGTTAAGCGGCATACTCAAATATAATAACAAGGCGCCTTTCATTTGTCAATATAAATTTTTATATTTTTCCAAAAAATCACAAATTATTTTCTTCTAATCTCTTCACAAAGTCAATAATAAAATCTACCGTGCCGTCAATACCAAGCTTACCGCTGTCAATACATAAATCGTAACTGTCTGCTCTGCCCCACTTTTTGTTGGAATAATAATTATAATAGCTTTGACGCTGCTTATCACGCTTTACACACATATCCTTTGCCTGAGAAAAGGTTACATTCTGTCGCTCGCTGATTCTCTGCGCTTTTGCTTCTTCCTTGCCGTAAATAAACAAATTCAGGCAATTCGGATAATCACTAAGTGCATAATCTGCACATCTTCCAACAATAACACAGGAACCTTCGTTTGCAATCTTTTTCACTGTATCAAACTGAGCAAGAAATACCTTCTGACTCATAGGCATATCTACAAATGCAGTATTATATCCAAATGAATATGTATCCATAACTACGTTATACAAGAAGGAATTAGTAGGTCTTTCATCATGATTTTTAATCATTTCTTCGCAAAAACCACTCTCCTTCGCTACCCTGGCGAGTAATTCTTTATCAAAATACGGAATACCTAATTTCTCTGCAACCTTCTTACCAATTTCACGTCCACCTGAGCCATATTGTCTTCCAATTGTAATAATAGTCTTCATTTTTGTATTCCTCCTATATTTATCATGATGTCTTTTTCTTTATCATCGACTATTCATTTTATGTAATTATACACGTTTTGTACAACAATTTCAATATTTTCTATTAAATATTTATAAATTTGTTACAAATTATACACAGAACAAAGTGAAATGTCCGCTTTGCGCACGAAAAAAGAGGCCCTCATACGAGAGCCTCAAAATTACTAAATATGTATTAGTTTTTCTTGTAAAGAGATGTTAAAGTCTTAGCACCTTCAATTACAAGGATAACAGCCAATACGAAGATTGGTACCATAACGATACACTGTAAACCTTCCTTCATCATAGTAGCTGTGCCGGCAGAGAACTTGCCAACGTTTACAATGAAAGATTTAACTAAGCTTGTTAAGGTAGCACAAAGCATGAATACCATAGGGATGTATAACATCTTTTCGTTGCGGCCTTTTCTCTTTAAGTATACTGCTAAGCAAAGGAATGCAGGAACAGCAACTAACTGGTTACATGCACCAAATAATGGCCATACGTTCTGGTAACCAGCAAGACAGAAAATGTAACCGATACCTGCTGTAATAGCGGTAGCAACATACATGTTAGAAAGAGTCTTATTGGATGGGAATAATTCCTGGAATAAGAAACGTCCTAAACGTGTAGCGGTATCTAAGCTTGTTAAAGCAAATGCAGATACTGCTAAAGAAATAATGGTAAAGGTAATGCTTGATGGCAAACCGATAACAGCTAAGAAGTTAGAAATTGCTGTAGCAAATACAACTGCAGGAGCTGTAGCACCTGTTGCAGCAATAGAACCATCTGCAGATAATGTACCGATAGCAATTAAGGAAATAACTGCAAGTACACACTCAATTAACATACCGCCGTAACCAATCATTAAAGTATCTTTTTCGTTATCTAACTGCTTAGAGGTAGTACCGGAACCTACTAAAGAGTGGAAACCGGAGATAGCACCACAAGCAACGGTGATGAACAATACTGGGAATAAGCTCTGTCCGTTTACATTGAAGCCAATGAATGCAGGTGTCTGGATTGTTGGGTTAGCAACAATGATACCAAGAACTGCAGCACCAATCATAACATATAACAGGAAAGAGTTAAGGTAATCTCTAGGCTGTAATAAAATCCATACAGGAGCTACAGAAGCAATACAGATGTAAACGATTACAAATACTAACCAGAATGTCTTTGGTAAGTTGATTGGGAACATAATACCAACTGCAATTGCAATTGCTAAGCATACACAGCCAGCGATTGTAGAAATTAACAGTGGAGCATTCTTTCTGTAAACAACAAAACCAAATATGATTGCTAATGGGATGAACAGTAAGGATGCTGTAGCAACAGAACCATTAGCTGTACTGCCAGCAGTACATGTGAAAGAGCTTGCTACGATGTCACCGAAAGCAGCAACAACAAGTAACAATACTAACCATGCAAAGATGGTAAACAAGGTTTTACATTTCTTACCGATGTTTTCTTCGATAACTGCACCGATAGATAAACCTTTGTGTCTGATAGATGCAAAAAGAGCACCAAAGTCATGAACTGCACCGAAGAAAATACCACCGATTACAATCCATAAAAATACCGGAACCCATCCAAAGAAAGCAGCCTGAATAGGACCGTTGATAGGACCAGCACCCGCGATAGATGCAAAGTGATGACCTAATAATACTGGAGCTGGAGCCGGAACATAGTCCACACCATCTTCCAATTCATGAGCAGGGGTCTTGCGAGTTGGATCGATACCCCACTGTTTTGCAAGCCATTTACCATATGTAAGGTATGCGATAACAAAAATCGCAATGGCAGCTAAGATAAGAACAATAGCATTCACAATAATCTCCTCCTTGTTTTCTTTTGTTCTTAGATTTTACTCCTGTTTAAAAGGAGTAATGCCCTGTTTTTCACATATTTTGAGAAAACCAGGTTTATTAGCTCTCACTTCCCCGAAAACATCTTTAAAGACCTTCTTGGCTTTTGCAGCGGAACCATTGCAGAATACCTTTTCATCATCTAAAGTCACAGCCACCAAACGCCCTGTGCTGTAACCTCTTATGCTGAACTGGTATCCTTTTTCAAAGCGGTACCTTTTGATTCGGGAAGCAAGTTTGCTATCAGAAAAACGATTGCCAATCATAACTACAGTTAAAAAACTGTACATATGATTCTTGGCAGGATACTTCTCTCCCTTGCGCACAAGCACGGGTTCAAAGTAATTTTCAATAACATCCTTGGCACGTTCAAACATCTCGTCATTTATCTCTTCGGCATCCATAAAAACAGCATACTCATAACTATCTGCGCTCCATAAATTTGCGGACTGTACGAGTACATATTTTTCCTGATGAGTATAAAAATATGCATATGCTTTGTATTCTATGCCATTAATTTTGTATGGCATATAAACATCAAAGGAGCCGCTGTATTTTGCGAGCAATCTGTCTAAATAAGTATCTCTTTCCATAACACCTCTCTACTACCTTATCACAATAAAGTAATATCACTACATTTTATATAATATCACACTTTATTTCAAAAATCTTTAGTCTAATTTAACCAATTTTTAATATTTTCCGACACAAAAAGTTAAAATACATCAAGTAGTTTGTTAAAATAAGTCGGAATTGGTGCGTTAACTTCGATATACTCTCCGCTTCTGGGATGCATAAACCCTAGCGTCATAGCATGCAGACACTGCCCCTGAAGCTTAAACGGGCAGTTACGATTAGAATACACTTCATCCCCCAAAAGCGGATGACCAATGCTTGCCATGTGCACACGAATCTGGTGGGTTCTGCCGGTTTCTAACTTGCAGGATATATACGTATATTTACCAAAGCGCTTCAACACCTTGTAATGGGTAATGGCGTCTTTGCCATTTATATTCACTGCCATTTTTTTGCGGTCGGATGGATGACGCCCTATTGGTTTATGAATTGTTCCTTCGTCGTCTTTGATATCCCCATAGCAAATAGCATGATACACCCGATTTATGCTATGCTCTTTTAGCTGCGCTGCAATAGAATTGTGCGCCATATCATTTTTGCAGACAATCAGAGAACCGGTAGTATCCATATCAATTCGGTGGACAATGCCCGGTCTCATAACACCGTTTATCCCGGAAAGCTCCTCGCCACAATGATACATCAGAGCATTAACCAATGTGCCGCTGTAATGTCCGGCAGCCGGATGTACCACCATCCCCTTGGGCTTATTTACTACAATCACATCCGAATCTTCATACAAAATATCAAGCGGAATATCCTCTGCCTGAATATCCGGCTCTACGGCAGCCGGCAATTCAAATACCACATCATCATCCGTGCTTACCTTGTAACTCGCCTTTATGACCTCACCATTCACAGTAACTTTACCGTCTTTGATGAATTTTTGAATAAAGGATCGTGAAAGAGAATCAATCAGTCCTCCAAGTGCCTTGTCGATACGTTCTCCGTCCAAATCCTCTGCTATTTTAAACACATAAGTATGCATACATTAATCCTTTTTCTTTTTAAAAGAAAATGCAGGTAAAATTTTGTCAAATTCCTCATCCGTATAATAAAAGAACATTAACAAAAGCATTAGAATAACCGACACAGTAATATAGCAGTCTGCAACATTGAAAATCGGAAAATTAATAATCTTTACATAAATAAAGTCCACAACATATTGCTGATAAACTCTGTCAATAAAATTGCCTGCAGCACCTGCAACCATAAAAACAAGTGTGTATACAAAAGGTAAAAATCGGACTTCTTTATAAAGTCTGTATATCTCGTAAATAACCGTACCAAAAAAAACAACAGTCAGCACATAGAAAAACACCTGTTTTCCCTTTAACATTCCCCAGGCAGCACCTGTATTTTCAAAATAACGGAACTCTAACACACCTTCCCAGATAGAAAAAGACTCCTGACCCTTTAAGCTTGCAACAGCTAATCCCTTCGTCCACTGGTCGAGCAAAACCAATGCTATAAAAAACATGGGAGCAACCACAACAAAATATTTCTGAAAAAACTGTTTCATTATGCCTTCATATCCTCTTCACTAAAATAAATTTCCTTGATTGCATCCAAAATCTCTGTTTCTCTTACAGTCTTATCAATCATGGACTTACCAATTCTTTTCAGCAATACAAACTTCACCTTGCCGGCTTCCATTTTCTTATCTGATTTGGTAAGCTTTAAGATTTCCTCCGGGTCTATATTATCAACCGTAATCGGAAGATTAAACGGCACAAACATATCTCTGATTTCGTAATATTCTTCCATGGTAAGAAGATCTCTCTTCCAGGATACATATGCTGCAGCAACACATCCAAGAGCCACGCACTCCCCATGCAGGAGTTCAAACCCTTTTGCTTTTTCGATAGCATGACCGATGGTATGACCAAAATTTAAGAGCGCCCTCTCTCCCTGTTCGGTTGGGTCTTTCTCCACAACCAGTTTCTTTATGGTACAGCTATTCATAATCATCTCTTCAAGAATATCCAGGTCTCTTTCACAAATTTCGTACATGTTGGAAATCAACCACTCATAAAATCCTGCATCTTTAATAAGACCATGCTTCATGATTTCTGCAAAACCATTATAATACTGTCTTTCGCTGAGTGTGTGAAGTGTACTTAAATTCATATAAACAAGTACTGGCATTTTAAATGCACCGACCATATTCTTATACCCATCAAAGTCTACCCCCGTCTTGCCTCCAATGCTGGAATCCGCCTGTGCAAGAAGTGTGGTCGGAATCTGAACATAATCCACTCCACGCAAATATGTAGCTGCGATATATCCGGTTACATCTCCTACTACACCGCCTCCTACTGCAAGAAGCAAATCCTTGCGGTCAAAGCCTTCTTCAATCAATACTTTATACGCTTCTTTTACCGTATCCAAGGTTTTGTGCTCTTCCCCGGCTTCAAAGCTGAACATACATGCTTTTAAACATTTGTCCTGCAGTGCTTCCAATAATCCTTCTGCGTATAAGGAACGTACATTAGAATCCGTAACAATCATAATACGTCTGTTTGCAATGCCAAGTTCCTCTAATTCATGCCATAAATCATCAAAATTCTGGCTAAACACAATATCATAACAAGGTTTCTTATTTAATAAAATCGGTAATCTCTGTGCCATATTTCCTCCAAAAAAGGCCTCCCAAAAGGGAAGCCTCAACTACTTTCCTATTCTCATTAAATGGTAGATACATCAGAAGCCCCACCGCCGAAAATATCCTGGAAATCTCCGGAAATTTCTACTGACTGTGGTGTGATGATAAAGATATAATTAGATATTTTCTGTAAATTACCATTAATTGCGTAGCAGCTACCGGATGTAAAGTCAATAATACGCTGAGCAATCTCTACATCAAGACCTTCTAAATTCAGTACCACCGCACGATTCTGCAAAAGTGTCTCTGTAACTGTTCTGGCTTCATCAATGCTGACAGGCTTAATAACGCATACTTCTAACCCACCGCCCAGATTCATATTACTGCTGCGTCTGTTTTTCATAGGAGCAACTTTATTATTGGTGTATCTTTTGGCTGGCTTTGGAGCATCATACTCCTTTTCAGGTTCCGGCGCAATAGTATAAGGTGCTGAATTAGATGGTGCATCATCAAAATCATCATCTAAATAACCGCTGTTATCCTCATAGCTATCCTCAAAATCATCATCTCCACCGCTCATTGACATAAAATTTACAAATTTATTTAATGCGCTCATAACTATCTCCTTTATTTGTATATTCTGTTGCCAAAAATACCTGAACCAACGCGTACGTAGGTCGCGCATTCACTCACTGCAACCAAATAATCTCCTGTCATACCCATAGACAGAATATCCATACTTACATTATCTATATTTTTCCTTAAGATGTCAACCGATAATTGTCGCATTTGCTGAAAATATATACGATTTTCCTCTGAATTTTCTACAAAAGGTGCGATTGCCATAAGCCCCTTCACTAAAATCCCCGGAAGTGATGCAATTTCCGCAACAGACTCCATTATTTCGCGGGCTTTAAAACCATACTTGGATGCTTCCTCTGCAATATTTACTTCCAGCAAAATCGACACTGTCACATTTTTTTTGACCGCCTGTCTGCTGATTTCATGGGCAAGCTTTACAGAATCTACGCTGTGAATAAGTGCTACCTTGTCCACAATGTATTTTACTTTATTGGTCTGCAAATGCCCTATCATATGCCAACGAATGTCGGTGGGAAGCTTTTCATACTTATCCAACAACTCTTGAACTTTGTTCTCTCCAAAGTCTCTGCAGCCTGCATCATATGCCTCCTTTAGCATTTCCACCGGCTTGGTTTTACTGACTGCAATTAAGGTACATGCTTTTTCCTTTCGACCGTTTTCCTCACATGCGCGAGCAACAGCCTGCTTTACTTCTAAATACTGCTCTCTAACCATATGTAACCTCTGCATATTTACTCATATAAAAAATCATCTTCACTTACTGCACTGGCATTTAATACAATATAATCATATACATTCAGACCATATTGGGTATTAGATTCTACAATCGCATAGGTCTCATTTTGCTGTTTTACGGTAATCTGTTTAAAATCAGCATAGCCCTTATTCATATTGTAAACACCGGTAAGTGATGCCTTCTCACTAACAGCATAAGTCTCAGTTGAATTTGTGGTAACCAATCTTGTGCCAAGTGTCAAATTGATATCATCCAAATAATATTTGCCGTCTTTTAGGGAATATGGTGTGATTTCCAGCTTGCGAATACTCTTCTCCCCCGTCTCCATGTAACTTTCTACGTTAATGTAATATGCATCTTCTGCTTCCACATAAAGGATATATTCCTCCGGAACAAGAAAAAACTCTTTCTGTGCAATAGCAGAAACCGGAATCTTAAGCCCCGTTTCATCCTCCATGCTAATTTCAATTTCCAAAAAACGATCTGTTGCAAAATTAATGCTGCCACTTTGAAAATCCAGAACTACAACAGTCTCACCTACGGTATTTGGCACAAGAGCTACTGTTCCCCAAATAGAAATATCATTTTTAAGAAAGGTCACTTCTACAACCTCTTCTTCCAAATATCTTTGAGCAAGCTCACGGTCTGCTAAAGGAAACGCCACAGACCATTTTTCACTGTTAAAAAGCTTGTATACGATATCACCGGCAGCGACCAAACGATTACCGGTCAATTCATTTACCGCATATTTATATTTGTCAAATAATACACCGGTAACTTCTGTGGCAGTCAATTCTTCCAAACCATCTGTCCAAAACACCACATTGCCGGAATTCTTAGCATAATGGTACTTTACCATGCCATTTAAGGACGAAATGCTGTCCAAGCTCTTTAAAAGATTGTTGTTTGCAATTTTTTGTGTTTTGTTCTGTAATGTCCCATCCAACTGATACAGGCTTCTTAAGTCCTGTGGGTTGTATTTTTGAACAAAATCGTCTAAGGTATCTCTAAAATCCTCTTTTTCATTTTTGCTTAAAGAATTTTCACTCAAATTAACGGTCTGTGTATAGTCTAAAATTGCACCGGACTCATCCAATGTATAAACCAGATTCCCAACCCCAATCCGTTCTCTCTCTGCAGCAAAATAACTCACATAACCGGTGGCTTCACTCTGAACAAGCTTTTCATCGCGTAAAATAATTGCTTCAAAACGATTATCCTCCATCAAAGTGCCTTCTCTCACTTCATAACCAACAATCCGCTCTTTGGAAAAGAAAGAATATACGCATACGACCAAATATACTAAAACGGTCATTAAAATGAGAATAACAATATTAAATTTTGACTGTTTAGGAAAAACAATCACATTATCTTTGGCCATAATCCGCTCCCTTCTTAAACAAAATAAACAATGAAGAATGTGTGATATCACACATTCTTCATCATTATACAATATTTACACTGCCACTTCAATATTAGATTTAATTGCTTCCGGTACATCATCCGCTTCCATAGAAACGCTGATTGTGAAGTCAACTTTAAACTTTTCACTAACTTTTTCAAGCTTCTGAATGGTTTCAGTAATGTCTGCGCCTTCTAAATGAGAGATTTTTAAAAAGCTGTCTAAATACATCTGCTGTAAATCATGATCCTGAGAAACAATACCTAAAATAAATCCCAAGAATGCATCTGCATTTTCAATCATATAATCAGATACGTCGATTAATCTGATTTTGTTATTCAATTCGTACATATGCTTTGTACTTTTGTCAAGATAAACGATATTGCCTTCTGCCATCTGAATCTGAGCGTTTACCTTGTCTAATAATACTTTTGTTTTACCTTTGCCTTTCACACCTACGATTAACTGAACCATATGTATGCCCTCCTAATAGTGAAATGTTATAAATAGTAATATAACTTATTAATATTATAAAGAAAATATATACAAAAATCAACAACTATTTGAAAAATTTCAAAATTATCTGTGAATTTGTTCTAACAATTGCTTCATTTGCGTATATAAATCATCTTTGCTATTACCATGAAGTATAATAGAAATATATGGATTGCCGGAAATATCCTTAACATAAAGTGCTAAACAGCTTCCGGCTTCATTAGTTGTGCCGGTCTTACCACCTAAAATAGTAACATTCTGCGGTGCAACATATAATTGCTTAAAATAAGCATTAGTAGTAGATACACTGATGTTCTTGTTATTACCATATTTGTCTTTATAAGTGGTTGAATAGTTAGACATATTGATAATCTGAGTAATGGCTTCGTATTTTACTGCTTCCTTAAAAATCAAATATACATCATACACGGTAGTATAATGGTCCGTATGATGAAGGCCATGGGCATTCACAAAATGTGAATTCGTTGCTCCAAGCTTAAAAGCCTCTTCATTCATCAACGTAATAAAATCTTCTACGTTGCCTGCGATATTTTCAGCAATAAGATTTGCCACATCATTGCCGGATTTAATCAACAACAAATGCAGGGCCTGCTCTAGTGTCATGGTATCCCCGGCTTTAATTCCGCAGAGAGCTGCACCGGGTTCCGTAATATTAACTGCATTTGTAGCTGTTAATACCTGATCCAGCCTTCCGTATTTAATGGCAATCAATGCCGTAAGGAGCTTGGTAATACTGGCCGGATAAAGCTTTTCATGCATGTTCTCTGCATAAACAATCTCAGAGCCATTTAAATCAAACAGTCCAGCTGCACTCACCTGCTCTATGGCATAGCCTTCCAATGCCACATCATTGCCGCCCACGCACAGTTCCTGTGCAAATGGCTTTGCTTTACCGGCATCATCATTCAGCAATCGGAAGCTGCTGCTGTATGTCATGCCACCATATGGTATCATCACCTCACTGGAACAGCCCGAAAGCATACTAACACATAAACAACATATTAAAATAAATGAAATCTTCTTATCGAAATGCTTCACGCCAATCTAGGTCTCCTCTGTCGATTGCTCTAATCATAATCTCTGCACTAGCCAGATTTGTCGCCAAAGGAATATTGTGTGTATCGCACAAACGCACAGCATTATTTACATCCGGCTCATGGCTTTTTGCAGATAATGGGTCTCTTAAGAATATTACAAGGTCAATTTGGTTATGTTCAATCTGCGCACAAATCTGCTGCTCACCACCAAGGTGTCCGGCTAACAGCTTGTGGACATTCAAATTAGTAACTTCTTCAATTAATCTGCCGGTAGTTCCTGTAGCAAATAATTCATGTTTGGAAAGTAACGTACGGTAAGCAATGCAAAAATTCTGCATCAGTTTCTTTTTGTTGTCGTGGGCAATGAGTGCAATATTCATAAGAAAACCTCTCCGTTTTTTCTTTGTTGTAACTTAACATTTAAAACAAATCCGATTGCCATATACAGACACATTACGGACGTAAGACCATAACTGATAAAAGGCAACGGAAGACCTGTATTTGGTAAAATAAAAGTAGTAACACCCAGATTAAAGAAAGTCTGGAAGCCAATCCATGCCGCCACACCAGCTGCAATAAGCCGCCCGGCGGTATCCTTTGCTTTGTATGCTACATATAAACATTCTAACACAATAGAGAACAAAACTGCAATAAGAAAAACACTTCCACGGAAACCTAATTCTTCCCCAATAACCGCAAAAATAAAATCAGTGTGAGGCTCTAAAATATATCGACCGTTTTTTACACTGGTTACTTCGTTATTTTTGTACCCTTTACCAAGCAGTCGTCCTGATGCAATAGCTATAACAGAGTTGTTCTGCTGATAAGCGGTGCTGTCTGCATACTCTTCCGGATCAATAAAGGCCAATATACGCTCTTTTTGATGTTCTTCTAAAAGATTTGCCTCCGGCTGTATAGCCAGAAACACAAATACACACAACACCGGAATGGCAATACCTGCCACGGTAAGAATGTATCTCCAGCTAAGTCCCCCCACAAATAAAAGTGTACAAAAAATAGTCACTATAACCAGTGTGGTAGAAAGGTCCGGCTGGTCTAAAATCAGGTATACCGGAATACCAAAAAGTATACAGCTTACCGTAAGCGTGGTAAGCTTATTGAGTGTTTTTCTATTTCTCATAATAAACTGTGCAAAGAATAAAATCAATACTATTTTTGCCAATTCTGAAGGTTGAAAACGTATTCCACCCAAATTAATCCATCGCTGTGCACCACCCGATGTATCCCCCAGCGGAGAATAGGCAGTAAGTACCAACAAGCCCAAAATACCCACATACATTACCCAGTAAAATTTAAGTACCCATGCATAATCAAATAACGCGATGACAAGCATAGCAACAAAGCCTGCAGCAATACCTATTATTTGTGTTTTGACATAATTTTCATTGGCACTGCCGACTGCCATAACACTTATTCCGGAAGCCAGTAAGACAAGGATAACCAATCTAAAGTCAAAATCTCTAAGTCTATATTTTTTAAACATCCTTCTCCTCCTTTCTCCGGGAATAATCCCTGTAGCTTATTTGTTCATATCCAAAATCGGTATGTTTGCATTCAGTACAGGATTTAGATTTCCTTTCTCCCTGGAACCCGTCTTGCTAATTTGAATTTCCATGCTGTCTGCATCAATTTTCATGTATTTTGAAATAACCTTTGTAATATCATGCTTAATCATTTCTAATGTTTCTGCAGAGCAATTTACTCTGTCAGAAATAAGTAAAATCTTTAATCTGTCTTTTGCAATTTCCTTTGAGCTCTTTCGTTTAAAAATGTTTTTAACCTTCATATTTCTCCACATATGAGCCTCCTACTTCTTATGGAAAATGCCACTGATTTTTGTCCAAAAAGAAATCTGTCCAAGCTCCATGGTAAGAGGAACATCTTTGCCGGAAACTCTATCGGAAATATTCTGATACGCCTTGCCGGCAGGTGTGTTGGTTCCCACCAAAGGTTCCCCCTGATTGGTAGAAATCACTACATTTTCATCATCCGGTACTACCCCCAAGAGCGGAACAGATAAAATATCCATCACGTCGGTAGCACTCATCATATCGCCTCGTTTTACCATATCGTTGCGCATACGATTAATAACCAGTTCTATTTTGTCAAATTCTCTTGCTTCCAATAGACCGATAATGCGATCTGCATCTCTGACGGCAGATACCTCCGGTGTAGTTACTACTATGGCACGATCTGCGCCTGCTACTGCATTTTGAAAACCCTGTTCAATGCCAGCAGGGCAGTCCAACAGAATAAAGTCAAATATGTCTCTCAGATGTCTGATAAGCTTTACCATTTGCTCCGGATTTACGCTGGATTTGTCCCTGGTCTGAGCACATGGCATCAAATATAAGCTGGAATGACGCTTGTCACGAATAAGTGCTTGCTTTACGCGACAATTGCCTTCCACAACATCTACCAGATTATAAACAATACGGTTTTCCAACCCCATTACCACATCCAGATTGCGAAGTCCGATATCGGTATCAATCATACACACCTTATATCCCATCTTCGCAAGTCCGGTACCTATATTGGCGCAGGTTGTGGTTTTACCCACGCCTCCTTTACCACTTGTAATCACTAACACTTCGCTCATAAGCTCCTCCGATAAAATAAATTGCTTTTTTCCAAGCTTTATCGGTCGTACTTTTTTAATCGGTGGTAATATATTGAAATCATCGGCTAGGATGATGATTCACGTTAATGCTCGTTTGAAATCATAGAAGCATCTATCTCCATTGCCTCATCAGAAATCACATCTTCCTTGTCTTCTGCAAAATAATATTCAAATACTTTGTAACCCATCTGAGACGCAAAACCGGAACTATAACCAAAACAGATACGACAGGAAATTGCTATTTTCGGATTATCAAATGGAGCATATCCTACAAACAACGCATGGTCTGCTCTTTTGGTATTTTCCTGTGCGGTACCGGTTTTGCCTGCTGCAGTCACCGGGAGCTCGTTAAAGTATGCATATGACGCCGCAGCATCCTTCATACCGTTGCGGACTACATTCCACACATTTTGATCAAGCTCCACTTCATTACGTACCTCCGCTTCAAATTCTCTTAATAGATTACCGTCAGGATCTGTTAATTTATCCAAAAGCGTAAGATTATAGCAAGTACCATTATTGGCAATGGTAGTTACATATCTTGCAAGACCGGCTGTGGTATAGGAGTTGGTACCCTGACCAATTGCAGAAAGAACCGGAAGCTCATCTGAAGCCTTTGGCATGGATTCTACAATTTCCACACCTGATTTATCCGTCAAGCCAAAAACCTCTGCATACTTTGCAAGTTTGCTAAGGCCTAAATCTGCATTATAATTTCCATTTTCATCCAAACTAAGGCGATACCCGACCTCATAAAAATAATAGTTACAGGAATGTCTAATGGCCTGTGAAGAAAACAACAGTCCATGTGCCCCCGGATAAATCCAACATCTGGACACCTGGGCAAATCGTGTAAATGCACCTACGCAATTAATGGTTTCTGTGCTGGTTACAACCCCCTCTTCTAAACCGGTAATGGTGGAAATCATCTTAAAGGTAGAACCGGGTGCACTCAACTGCTGGGTAGCATAGTTGTACAATGGTTTGGACTTGTCCTGCCACACTTTGGAATAATATTCAGGGTCTACGGAGTTTGCCATATAATTATTATCGTAGCTTGGATAAGATGCCATAGCAAGAACTTTGCCGGTATCTACATCCGTAACCACAATAGAACCTGCATATGGGTCAAGTGCAAGCTGAGCCGGAGTAATATCCAGCTTCTGAATACGATGAATCATAAAATCATACGCTGAAATGGTTCCTTTATACAAAGCATCTACATCTTCCATGGTTGTGTCAATGCAGTTTTGTTCACATAAAAGCAAACAAACCTGACGACCGGTGATCTCATCTGTAAGCAGCATATATTTATAGTAAAGCTTTCTAAAAGAACCGGATTCATCCATAATCTCAAACAGATATGCTACTAACTTGTCAAACATTTCGCTGCTGTCTGCATAATCACTTTCTAAATCTAATTTGCTTACACCAATCCAGTTTTTGGCAATGCAGTATTCCAAAAACTCTGCCATGGAAATCACTTCGTTTTTTACCCAATTTATATACGTTGCATCGGACGTATCAACTTTATCCATATTTAATACGTCATAATCCTTTAGAAGTTCAATCATTTCCCCCTGATAGGTTTGCATTTCTTTAGATAAATACTTATATGCTGTACGTTTGGAATAGAGCTCATCCCGCAATCGTTCCTTACGATTTTCTGAAAATTCCAAGAAAGACGCATAAACCTCCCGCTCCGTTTCCATGGCATTCTCAGCACTCATGTGAGAAATGCTGATGACATTATTATCAAAAAGTGCATAATACACATCATAAATTGGTATAATAATGTCAGAGCTGCTCTGTTCTTCCCCCAAGGTGAAGGTCTTTTGGTTTTTAATTTTGCTTACCAGAATACCGGCTATATTTTGCTCCAAAATATTCATGGCCGCTTTTTGCAGCTCTGCATCAATAGACAAATACACATCATTGCCGGAAATCGGTTCCATCCGTTCCTCCGTATCCAGCAATCGTCCCATTTTATCTACATATACTTTTTCATAACCATTGGTGCCATGCAACTCCAGTTCCATATATTGCTCAATTCCGGTTTTACCAACCACATCACTGGCTGTATATTTTGCTTCCTTACCGGAATCGGTTAGCTGCATATTCAACTGCTCTAACTCAGTACTGGAAATTTTGCCGGTATATCCTAATATCTGAGAAAAATAGGTGCTGTCAACATATCTTCGCACGGTATCTTCTACAATGGATACGCCTTGTAACTCCTCCATGTTTTCCATTATAACGGCAACAGTTTCCGGACGGATATCACTGGCAACGGTAGTACCTAAATGCACCTGATACTGTACCAGACGCATGGCCTCTCGAATAGCTACAATCTGCAGCACTTCTTCTTTGCTATATCCTTTTCCTACATGAAAAATTGCTTTACCTTCTGCATCTCGCACACGGTTACCTTGTGCATCATATTCATACTCTCCTATCACATGCCTGGTTCCCGCCAGAAACTCCATCATTTCCTCAGCGGTTGCAGTCTGCTGTTCATACGATAAATTTTCGATGTACCTTTCACCATAAATATCTGCTTTAAAACGTAACAATGTGGTTCCCTGTACATCAAATTCATATTCCCCGGCGTCATTTATCACAATATGAAAGTCGTTAATAATGCTATCGCCGTTTTTTTCAATCATCTTAATCAACTTGTAGATATTTTCGTTATTTTTTGCATCAGATCCGTCGAAAACATCCTCGATTTTAACGGAATAAGCCAAATCATTGTAAGCCAATAGTGTTCCGTTTGTATCATAAATATTCCCTCTTGTTGCAGGAATATCCTTAGTTTTTACTATGCTAAGCTGATAATTTTCCTGATACTCTTCTCCTCGGATAATCTGCAGTACAAACAATCGATGAACTAATACACAGGCAAGTATAAAAAATATCCCACTCATAAGAAACAATCTGGATTCTTTTAATTTTTCAATTAGTTCCCTAAACATCCGATTCTTTCTCCTTTATCTCAAGCCTCTCAAAGAACATGTTACATTTGCGAAGCACAGGAAGCATAAACAGACTGAGAATAAGGGTATATAAAATCTCCGGCAAAATAATACTCTCTAAATAATCTGTAAATGAAAATCTTCCACGCAGCAAAAACATCACTATATAGTATGTAAAGCCAAACAAGCTGTCCGTAATGGCAATCGTCAAATATGGGAAAACCACATCATCTTGATAAAATATTTTAGCCATCATGCCGCCAAAAGCTCCGAGAAGCATAAAAAGAAAAGAATAAATACCAATAAAAGAATTAAAAAAAATGTCACACAAAAGTCCGCAGAAAAATCCTGTCAACATGCCGTTATTCATACTGGCGGCATATCCGAAAAACACAGTAATTATCAACAGTAAATTTGGCTTAACTCCATTTAAGGATAATGTTGTAAAAACAGTGTTTTGAAGTATAAAAGCCAGCATAACAATTACACCTTGTCCAACTATCCTTTTCATGAAGTCTCCTTTCTCTGTATTATAGTATTTATTCTTCGTAATTTTCTTTTAAATCTAAAATAATCAAAACTTCATCCAAATGGTTAAAATCTACCACCGGAAGTAAGGAGCCTGATTTTGTCATATTGTTGGCATCAAGCTGTGCCTTGTCAATGTAACCGATTACCAGCCCGGGCAGGTACTTATCACTGATGGAACTGGTTACTACTTTGTCCCCGGTATGTACCTGGCCATCCGTATCTAAAAGCTGTGAAAAACTAATCGTGCCGTTTGTCTTTACTGCAGCAAGATTTCCGCTGACAATCAGATTGTCCTCTGTAGAAAGGACACGTCCCATCAGATTTATTTCATCCGAAATAATAGATGTGACGCGGGACCAGTTGGAACCCACATCTGTAATAATACCGACCAGACCACCGTCTGCGATTACATTCATGTTAACCTTTAAACCATCATCACTCCCTTTATCAATTAAAAAAGAATGATACCAGTTTACACTTTCACTGCCCACAATTCTAGCACCTACTTTTTCGTAGCTTTCATATTGGGCATCCAATTTAAACAGCTCCTGCAGATGAGCAAGCTCATACTTGTCTTGCTGAAGTCTGTTAATTTCTAATGTCAGTTCATCCACCTTTGATTTTAGCAGACTATTTTCTTCCAACAAAGCTTCTATGTCACGAAGATTGTCTGCTTTATCCGTAATAAAGCCGCCAACATAAGTAATACCTCTTTGAAACGGTATAATCATATTACCTGCCACACGATTTAAAACAGCTTCAAAAACGTTGGTAAACAGACTTAGTATAACCATGACTGCACAGACACTCGTTAATACAAAAAGGAGATATTTACTTGGAATGGTAAATTTTTCTCCTTTTTTCTTTACTAATGGACTCATTTACTCTTTCCTTTGGGCTACTGTCTTGTAGTAATCTTCCTTAATAACTTTGGAAAGCCCCGCCGCAACGCTGGTCACCGGATTATCCATCTGCTGAACCTTGAGTCCGGTTTCTCTGGACATCTTTTCAGCAAGATGTGCAACCTGACTTGCACCGCCTGTCAGATATATACCGTGACGATAAATATCTGCGCCTAATTCCGGTGGAGTTCTCTCTAAGATAAGCTTTACCTGGTCAATAATCGTAGAAAAATGCTCAACAAGACATTCATTTACAAATGCTACCGGAATCTGTTTCTGCATTGGAAGGCCGGTAACAATATCCCTGCCAAATACTACTGCATCTTCGCCCTTTTCCTCTAAACTTTTAAGCTGCATCTTAATCTGCTCTGCAGACTTAGACCCAATAATTAAATTAAATTCTTTACGTACCGCACTCTTAATTGCTTCATCAAACTTACGACCGCCGGTCTTAATCAAACGACTAAGTACAATACCACCTAAAGATAAAATGGATATCTCTGTGGTATCAAACCCAACATTTACCACTAAAGCACCATTGGAGGTTTTTACATCAATACCAAGCCCAAGTCCGTCTGCAACCGCCTTCTCCACTACGTAAATATTTTTCGCTTTTACATTTGCATTTTTAACAAGGTCATAAAATGCTCTTTTTTCTACTTCCGTAACATCCGTCGGTACAGCAACATAGTAGTCTGCAGGAGCAGTTTTGCCCTTTGTAATATCTGCAATAAAATACTTTACCAGCACTTCCATATCTTTGATATCCGCAATAACACCGTTATTTAACGGAAAGGAAATCTGGATATTCGCCGGTGCTTTTTCATACATCTCGTAAGCACTGTCGCCGTACGCAAAAATATTCTTTTTATTTTCGATAGCAATCATGTTCTTTTCAATCATAATACCATCGTCATTTTTAGAGTAGATTTTGATGTTGCAGGTACCCAAATCGATACCGTATACATTATTTCCCAAAGTACTGTCCCGCCTTTCTATATTAATTCAAGCTCTTTAAAACTTGAATATGTATGGTCCCCAATAATAATATGGTCTATTAATGGTATGTTCATTAGTTTGCCGCACTCATACATCTGACCGGTAATCTGCCTGTCTTCCTTAGAAGGAGTGGCATCACCGCTTGGATGATTATGAA
>JAZQUB010000008.1:0-51879 GCA_045631045.1 Lachnospiraceae bacterium | reverse complement strand
AATGTAAAGAAAAGATATTGATTATAAAATGATTTTGTTTTATGATTACAAATGTAAGGCACATGATATTATCACTATGGTGAGATACATAAACAAAAAGGAGTATTAATAATGGAAGAAAGAAGAAATTATGTGGATTGGGAACTGATTACAAATTTTGTAATTGATGCCTTTGTAGGTTATGGTATCCCTAGAGAAGATGCGGAAATTTGTGCAGATGTTTTATTAGAGTCTGATAAGAGAGGTATTGAATCTCATGGTGTAAACCGTTTCAAACCTATTTACTTAGACCGTATCAAAGCAGGTATCCAGAATCCGGTTACGGAAATTGAAATCGTAAAAGATTTTGCAGCAACCGCTGTTTTAGATGGTCATGATGGTATGGGTCAGGTTGTCAGCCACAAGGCTATGAGCATGGCAATCGAAAAGGCGAAAAAATACGGTATTGGTATGACTGTTGTACGTAATTCTTGTCATTATGGTATCGCAGGTTACTATGCAACCATGGCTACTAAGGCAGGCTTAATCGGTATGACCGGAACAAACGCACGTCCGTCTATCGCACCTACTTTTGGTGTAGAAAATATGCTTGGTACAAACCCTCTTACCGTTGGTTTCCCTACGGATGAAGAGTTCCCATTCGTATTAGACTGTGCAACATCCATTACACAGCGTGGTAAGATTGAATATTATGCTCGTATGGGTATGGACACTCCTGCAGGCATGGTTGTTGGCCGTGACGGAAAGGCTCACACAGACTCTGTTGCTATTTTAAACGAATTAAATACTGCACAGGCAGCACTTGCTCCTCTTGGCGGTATTGGCGAAGACCTTGCAGGTTATAAGGGTTATGGTTATGCTACGGTTGTAGAAGTTTTATCTGCAGCACTTCAGCAGGGTAACTTCCTCCGAGCTCTTTCCGGTATTGGTGAAAACGGCGAAAAAGTTCCTTTCCACTTAGGACACTGGTTTATCGCAATTGATCCGGAAGCATTCATGGGTCTGGAATCTTTCAAGAAAACTTGTGGTGATATTCTTCGTGATTTACGTGGTTCTGTAAAGGCTCCAGGTTGTGAACGTATTTACACAGCAGGTGAGAAGGAATACCTTACATGGTGTGAAAGAAAAGTTACCGGCGTAAAGATTAACCCTGCAGTACAGAAGGAGATGATTGCTGTACGTGATGAGTTAGGTCTTACACAGTACAAGTTCCCATTTGAAGACTAAAGTGTAGATTAGCTCATGCATATCACATGATGAGAGGATAAGAAAATGGATATCAGACAGGAATCTTTACAAAAGCATTATGAATGGAATGGTAAGATTGAGGTAGTTGCCCGTTGTGAGATAAATGACCGTCATGACCTTTCCTTAGCATATACACCGGGCGTTGCAGAAGCTTGCCTGGTAATTAATAAAGACGTAGATAAGTCTTATGAATTAACACGTCGTAATAACCTTGTAGCTGTTATTACAGACGGTACCGCAATTTTAGGCTTAGGTGACATCGGTCCGGAAGCAGGTATGCCTGTTATGGAAGGTAAGTGTGCATTGTTTAAAACCTTTGCAGATGTAGATGCTTTCCCAATCTGTATCCGTTCTAAGGATGTAGATGAACTTGTTCGTACTATTTATTTGATTTCCGGTTCCTTCGGAGGCATTAACCTGGAAGATATTTCTGCTCCAAGATGCTTTGAAGTAGAGCGTAAGTTGAAGGAAATCTGTGACATTCCGGTATTCCACGATGACCAGCATGGTACCGCTATCGTAGTAGCCGCAGCGCTTTTAAATGCTCTTCGTGTAGTAAAGAAAAATATTGGAGATGTAAAGGTTGTTATCAACGGTGCCGGCAGTGCCGGTATTGCCATCGGCAAGCACTTGTTACACATGGGTGTAAAGCATCTGACTATGGTAGACCGTTTCGGTATGATCTGCAAGGGCATGGAAGGCTTAAATCCTGCTCATGAGGAAATGGCCGAGCTTACCAACTTAGAACACCGAATGGGTAATCTGGCAGATGCTATGAAGGGCGCAGACGTATTTATCGGTGTTTCTGCTCCAAACATTGTAAGCGAGGAAATGATTCAGTCCATGGCGAAGGACGCAATCGTGTTCCCAATGGCAAACCCTACTCCGGAAATCATGCCGGACAAGGCAAAAGCAGCAGGCGCACGTGTGGTTGGTACCGGTAGAAGTGATTTCCCGAACCAGATCAATAACGTACTGGCATTCCCGGGTATTTTCCGTGGCGCATTGGACTGCAGAGCAACCTGCATTAACGAAGAAATGAAAGTTGCTACTTCCTATGCACTGGCTTCCCTTATTTCTGATGAAGAATTAAGCGAAGAAAATATTATTGCACCGGCTTTGGATAAGCGAGTGGCAAAGGTAGTTGCAGAAGCAGTTATCAAAGCTGCAAAAGAAACCGGTGTGGCAAGAATTTAAATTTATGATTGATTTTTAAATAGCAAAGGGGTATAATTTGAGTATATACATACATGGAATTATGCAACTACTCAAGGGATTGACGAGTATTTACTTGCCAATCCCTTTTATAAAGCAATTTTTCTTACCAAAAATTACAGGGAACTTTATTGATTATGAACAAACTACCAAAGAAACACATACCGATTTTCATATTGGTTTTTATTTTAATAGCCAGTTTATTTGCCATGATATATTTTGGGCATCAGAAGGAAGGTTATCATGTAGACGAGCTGTATTCTTATGGGCTTGCTAATAGTGAATATTTGCCGTTTATGCATTTTGGTCTCAGTGGCTATGATGTAAAGGACTGGATGAAGGAGTATGGTGCGGGCGAGAGTTTTGCAGATTTATTTTCTAATCTGATAAAAGATTTCAAAATACTAAAGGAATGTAATTTTGATTTTTATGGCAGTGAAATTTATCAGGCATATTTGATTGCCCAGGCCAACAGCGCGGATACCTATACGACAACCTGGGTTCCGGGGCAGGATTATGTAGATTATCTGGCAGTAAGTGAGAGTAATACATTTAATTATGCTTCCGTATATTATAATCAGCGCGGTGATGTACATCCGCCGTTTTTCTACATGCTTTTACATACAATTTGTTCTATTTTTCAAGGAAGCTTTTCCAAATGGTATGGTTTGGCACTCAATGTCATGGTGTTGCTGACGGCATTAGTGGTTCTTTATAAGATGTCAGAAAGGCACTTCGGTGGAAGCCGTGTTGCTCTTGCAATAACAGCGGTTTATGCTTTTTCTGCCGGCTTTATGTCAACTGCCATGTTTATCCGCATGTATGCACTTTTAACGTTAATGACGCTTTTGTGTTTGTATGTGCATTTAGAAATTTTGAGAGCTGACTTCACATTTAATAAAAAATTAACTCTGGCACTGGTTTTCAGTGTATTGGGTGGATATTATACCCAATATTATTTTGTGCTGTATGCTATTGCAATAGCAGTGGTCTTCGTAGTCCTTATGGCATTAAAAAAGAAATTTAAAAGCGTCCTACGCTATATATGTACGCTTGCAGGTGCAGCAGTAACAGGGATTATTATCTGGCCTTTTGCTATCAAGCATGTATTTAGGGGATATCGCGGAACCTCTTCTTTGGAGGTATTAAAAAACGGCGAATTTTACCTGTTTAAGGCAGAACATATGTGGGGACAAATTGTTTCTAATATATTTGGCGGACATAAATGGATTCCGGTTGTATTGGTTATACTAGCCATTATAGGTTGCATATTGTCTCGTAAAAAAGTACCATTTGCAAAACTTTCTTTATTGTGCATACCTATTGTAGTGTACACATATGTAGTATGTCAGATTTCTCCGTTTTTATCTGATCGATATGTGATGTGCACCTATCCCTTCTGGTGTATTATGGTGGTAAGTGCTGTTTTTTTTGCGGCAAAGGCTGTGTTCGGTCATTTCTCAGACAAGCTTTCTTTTGGGGCAGACAAGCCGGTATGTGGAATTTTACTTGCAGCTGCTATTCTTTTAGTAGGAACAAACAATTATGTTCTAAATACTCCTGGATATTTAAACCCGGGTGGGCAGGAAGCATATGAGGTGCCGGCCAATACAGACTGTGTGTTTGTGATTCCGGACGGAAGCTACAACGAAAGCTCTGAGGAATTAAATATTCTGGCACAGTGCAAAAGAGTAGGAGTGGTTTACGAGAGTAATCTGGATATTCTTGCAGCCGATTATGCACAGGAAGCAGGAGATTATCTTCTGGTTGAGGTTATAAATTTCCTGGATGAAAATATTGTTTTAGACAAGGTGCTAAAAAGCTTTGATGCAACAAGTTTTAAGGAAATTAGCCGGGATTATACAAATTGTTCTGTAAGAATATTACTCAGAAAATAAATTTTATAAATTGTAGCAAAAATTGTTCTAAAAATAAGCTAATTTTTGTCAAAAAAATACTTGTGATTTTTCTCATAAAATATATAATAGATAATAGGAAAAAATACAAACTACAGTATTTATTCAACAAACACTAAGGAGGGGTATTGATATGCCAAAAAGAACAGACATCCACAAGGTGTTGATTATCGGTTCAGGTCCAATTATTATCGGTCAGGCTTGTGAATTCGACTATTCAGGTACACAGGCTTGTAAAGCGCTTCGTAAGTTGGGTTACGAAATTGTATTGGTTAACTCCAATCCGGCTACCATTATGACAGACCCTGAGACTGCAGATGTAACTTATATAGAGCCTTTGAACGTAGAGCGTTTAGAGCAGATTATTGCAAAGGAACGTCCGGATGCATTGCTTCCAAACTTAGGCGGCCAGTCCGGTTTAAATCTTTGTTCTGAATTACATCAGGCAGGTGTTTTAGACAAATATAATGTACAGGTAATCGGCGTTCAGGTAGATGCTATTGAACGTGGTGAGGATCGTATTGAATTCAAAAAGACTATGGATTCTCTTGGTATTGAAATGGCACGCAGTGAGGTTGCTTACACGGTAGAAGAAGCGCTTGCCATTGCTGATACGCTTGGTTATCCGGTTGTTCTTCGTCCTGCATATACTATGGGTGGAGCAGGCGGCGGTCTTGTTTATAATAAAGAAGAGTTAAAGACTGTTTGTGCACGTGGCTTACAGGCTTCCTTAGTAGGACAGGTTTTAGTAGAAGAGTCTATTTTAGGCTGGGAAGAATTAGAAGTAGAAGTAGTTCGTGATGCTGATGGTAACATGATTACTGTATGTTTCATTGAAAATATCGACCCATTAGGTGTTCATACCGGTGACTCTTTCTGTTCTGCACCTATGCTTACCATTTCTCAGGAAGTTCAGGATCGTTTAAAAGAGCAGGCATTTAAGATTGTAGATTCCGTACAGGTTATCGGCGGTACCAACGTACAGTTTGCACATGACCCTGTAAGCGATAGAATTATTGTTATTGAAATTAATCCGAGAACAAGCCGTTCTTCTGCATTAGCTTCCAAGGCTACCGGTTTCCCAATTGCCCTTGTTTCTGCTATGTTGGCAACCGGTCTTACCTTAAAGGACATTCCTTGCGGTAAGTATGGTACCCTTGATAAGTACGTTCCGGACGGTGACTATGTGGTAATTAAGTTTGCTCGTTGGGCATTTGAAAAGTTCAAAGGTGTAGAAGACAAGCTTGGTACACAGATGCGTGCTGTTGGTGAAGTAATGAGTATCGGCAAAACCTACAAAGAAGCTTTTCAGAAGGCTATTCGTTCTTTGGAAACAGGTCGCTATGGTTTGGGTTATGCCAAGGACTTCAACCGTTTAGGCAAAGATGCTTTATTAAAGAAATTGATTACCCCTTCCAGTGAACGTCATTTCCTTATGTACGAAGCGCTACGCAAGGGTGCAACGGTAGAGGAAATCCACGAAATCACCAAGGTTAAGCATTGGTTCATCGAACAGATGAAGGAATTAGTGGAAGAAGAAGAAGCACTTGCTGCAAAGAAAGGCTATATGCCTGCTGATGAAGCACTTATTTCTGCAAAGAAAAACGGTTTCTCTGACAAATATTTAAGTCAGATTTTAAATATTCCGGAAGACGACATTCGCAATCGTAGAATTGCACTTGGTGTAGAGGAAGCTTGGGAAGGCGTTCACGTATCCGGTACAGAGAATAGTGCATATTATTACTCCACTTATAATGCAGAGGACAAAAATCCTGTAAACGAAGATAAGCCAAAAATCATGATTCTCGGCGGTGGTCCAAACCGTATCGGTCAAGGTATCGAATTTGACTATTGCTGCGTTCATGCTTCCATGGCATTAATGAAGCTTGGCTTTGAGACCATTATTGTAAACTGTAATCCGGAAACCGTTTCTACAGACTACGATACCTCTGATAAGCTATACTTTGAGCCTCTTACCTTAGAAGATGTTTTAAGTATTTACAACAAAGAAATTCCTCTCGGTGTTATTGCACAGTTTGGTGGACAGACTCCGCTCAACCTTGCAGCAGACTTAGAGAAGAACGGTGTAAAGATTCTTGGTACTTCTCCGGCTGTTATTGATTTAGCAGAAGACCGTGACTTATTCCGTGCTATGATGGATAAGTTAGAAATTCCTATGCCGGAATCAGGCATGGCTGTAAACGTAGCAGAAGCTACAGAAATCGCAAACCGTATTGGATATCCGGTTATGGTACGTCCTTCTTACGTACTTGGTGGCCGTGGTATGGAAGTAGTATATGATGAAACAGCACTTACAGAGTATATGAATGCTGCAGTAGGTGTAACGCCTGACAGACCAATTCTGATTGATCGTTTCTTAAATCATGCTTTAGAGTGTGAAGCAGACGCAATCAGCGATGGCGAGCATGCATTTGTTCCTGCTGTTATGGAGCATATCGAGCTTGCAGGTGTTCACTCCGGTGACTCTGCTTGTATCATTCCTTCTGCACATATTTCTCCGGAAAATGTGGCAACTATTAAGGAATACACACGTAAAATTGCAGAAGAAATGCACGTAAGAGGTCTTATGAACATGCAGTATGCAATTGAAGACGGCAAAGTATATGTATTGGAAGCAAATCCACGTGCTTCCCGTACCGTTCCGTTAGTATCCAAAGTATGTAACATCCGCATGGTACCTCTTGCTACGGATATTATTACTTCTGAAATTACAGGTCGTCCATCACCAATTAAGGACTTAAAGGAGCAGAATATTCCAAACTATGGTGTAAAGGAAGCTGCCTTCCCATTCAATATGTTCCAGGAAGTAGACCCTGTATTAGGACCTGAAATGCGTTCTACCGGTGAAGTTCTCGGTATGGCTGCTTCTTATGGCGAAGCATTCTACAAGGCTCAGGAAGGCGTTGGCAGTAAGCTTCCATTAGAAGGTACTGTGCTCATTTCTGTAAATAAAAAGGACAAACCGGAAGTGGTAGATGTTGCAAGAAGCTTCTATGAAGACGGATTCAAGATTATGGCTACCGGTGGCACCTATGACGTGATTACCGCAGCCGGCATTCCTGCTGAAAAGGTGAAAAAACTCAGCGAAGGTCGTCCAAACATCAATGACCTTATTACCAATGGTAAGATTGATATCATTGTTAATACTCCAATTGGAAAGGACAGCCGTGATGATGACAGTTACTTGAGAAAAGCTGCTATCAAAGCAAAAATCCCTTATATGACTACGATTGCAGCAGCAAAAGCCTCTGCAGATGGTATTCGCTATATCAAGAATAATCCGGAAAGTGAAATCAAGTCTCTTCAGGAATATCACAACGAAATTAAATAATCATAAAATCTTAAGTTTTGAGCGTCTGTACGTTGTTGCAGGCGCTCATATTTTGGGGTATAGTATTAACTATAATTTATGCTTTTTGGAACAAAGCAATACCAGATAGGAGCATTTGTAAAATATTATGAGACAAGATGATTTTTACTTAGACGACAGACCATCCAAATTCAAATATATATTATTAATTGCAGTAACTGTTTTCCTACTCATTGCAATTTTTGCCGGAGCATATTTTCTGATGTTTGGTAAGGAGGAGCAGGATGCGTATGAGAGTATGCAGAGTTCAGAGGATATTTTTCTTTCTTCACAACTCGAGTCAGCTCAGACAGAAACGCATACATCAGAAGTTCAACATGTGGTGCAGGAAATACTGCTGCCAGAAGAAGAACCGCACATTCTTATTGCAGAAGGCGCCAGGGAAAACAATGAAACCACCATCGGTATCGATGTATCCAGATATCAGGGCAACATTGATTGGGCATCGGTAGCTGCAGATGGAATAGACTTTGCTATGATTCGTGCAGGATATCGTACCATGGAAAGTGGTCAAATTGTAGAAGACACCAGCGCCAAATACAACATGCAGGAAGCAACTGCCCATGGTATAAAAGTGGGTGTATATTTCTTTTCCACTGCCATTACCGTGGAAGAGGCTATAGAAGAAGCACAGTGGGTTGCGGATTTCATAGCCCAATATTCAATCACCTATCCTGTGGTGTATGATTGTGAAAATTATGAAAATCCAAAGAGCAGACAGCTTCATCTTACAAAAGAAGAGCGCACGGAGCTTGCAAAAGTATTTTTAAATAAAATTTATGAACTAGGCTATACACCGATGTTTTATGCTTCCAGAAACGAGTTATTAAATGATACTAAGTGGGTAACTTCTGAATTGGAAAAAAACTACAAAATATGGCTTTCCTGGTATCCGGGTCTTCCATACCCGCAAACAGAAAAAGCCGATTACTCCGGTGCTCATAGCATGTGGCAATATACCAATAATGGCACAATTTCCGGAGTAAATGCGCCGGTAGATATTAATATAGCTTATTTTGGCTATGAAACGGTTGCTGCACCGAAGGATAGTACACCTCCGGAGAGAGTAGAGGCGGATGTAGAAGTCGGTCATACCTTTACAGAGGTAGATGAGACGGTTACGGCAAAAGATGCTACCAATCTGCGAAATATTCCAAGTCAAGGCAATGACAGTCAGGTTTTGCTCACGCTGCAAAATGGTCAGACTGCCACACGAACCGGTGTTAGTTCCAGCGGCTGGTCCAGAGTGATTTATAATGGCGAGACCTATTATGCAGTGTCCAGTCTTTTAACCATGGATTTGACGGTAAAGGCACCGGAGCCATCCTCCAGACCGGAGGGAAATGTATCCAATCCGGAGGATGGAATCCAGACGGAGTTTATTGCATGTGACGAAACTGTTATGGCTAAGATTGAAGTAAATCTTCGTAATATACCTAGTGTTACATCTGAAAAATCCACTGTTGTTGCAACAGCACATTATGGTGAAACATTCCGACGTATTGGTATTAACGAAGAACTGGGCTGGTCAAAAGTAGAATACAATGGGCAGACACTTTACTGCGTCAGCAGCTACATTTATGTGTATGAAACACCTGCAGAAGAATGAGATGATTGGTATGTCAAATATATTACCCCCCTTTTTTTGAAAGAAATTACAATATCTTAGGACTAATGACCCTTTTAAAGCTGGGGTTGCGCCGTATGAGAAGTAGTTCTACTGCAAGGGGATGTGGATATTAGTATGAAGCAAAGGAGTCAGATGGAAGCATGTTGACCATGTGGATTAAATAAAATTATGTTGCATAGGCACTTTCAGGATTGAAAGTGTCTTTTTTTGTTCGAAATCTTAATTCTTGTTTAAGTATATTGACAGAATGGTTTACTTGTTGTAAACTAAAGTTGTAATGATTTACAAGTAGTAAACCGAGAAGGAGTGTGATTCATATGGCAGATTATAGATTAGGAGAAATTGAAATGCGTTTTGCCGAGTTGATATGGCAGAACGAGCCGGTGGCATCCGGTGATTTAGTAAAGCTTGCGGAAAAGGAGCTTTGTTGGAAGAAGTCAACCACATATACCATTTTAAGGCGTCTTTGTGAGCGGGAGATTTTTCAAAATAAGGATAGTGTAGTTACATCCTTACTTTCCAAGGAGGAGTTTTTGGCAGGGCAGAGTGAGAAGTTTGTAGAAGAGACATTTTCAGGTTCCTTGCCTCATTTTCTGGCTGCATTTTCTTCCCGAAAAAAACTTTCTGATAAGGAAATAGAGGAAATTCAACATTTTATTAATGAACATAGGAGATAGCATTATGACTTGGTTTGATATTACTTTTTACGAATTATTTCCGCAAGTATTTAATATGAGTATAACAGGCACCTTAATTATCCTGGCGGTAATCTGTGTGCGTTTTCTATTAAAAAAGGTACCAAAAATATTTTCTTACGCACTGTGGGCAGCGGTGTTATTCCGGCTTTTGTGTCCGGTGTCTTTTACTTTGGATGTTTCCTTTTTGAATCAATTTGAATTGCCGGTAACGGAAAGCGGAAGCATTGAATATGTTCCCACAAATATCGTACATATGGAAGAACCCAGCGTAAGCACACCGATTGCGGTAGTGAATGATATGATAAATGAAAGGCTTCCGCAGGGAGATGAGCAGCTTGTAGCGGATCCGTTGGAAGCACCGGTAAGTATTATTACTTATATTTGGCTTTTTGGCATAGCAGCACTTATTATTTACAGTGCCGTACAGTATGTCAAATTACGTAGGAAGCTCATTGGTGCAACTCCTTTACGTGACAATATTTTTCTGGCAGATTACATTGCTTCTCCGTTTGTAATGGGGCTTGTTTTTCCGAAGATTTACTTGCCATCTTCCTTAAGCGAAGCCGAGCAGGAATATGTGATTTTGCATGAAAAGCATCATGTAAAGCGAGGGGATCATATTATAAAGATTTTGGCGTTTGCAGCATTGTGCATTCATTGGTTTAATCCTTTTGTATGGCTGGCATTTGTGCTTTCCGGTAAAGACATGGAAATGTCCTGTGACGAAGCCGTTATGCGTAAAATGGACTATGATATTCGTGCAGAATATGCCACTTCTTTATTACGATTTGCTACCGGAAGAAAGCTTCTGGTGGGCACCCCTCTTGCCTTTGGAGAGGGCGATACCAAGGAGCGTATAAAGAATGTGATGACCTACAAAAAACCGCTTTTATGGTTGTCTGTGACGGCTGGCGTGATAATTATTGTTGCTGCGGTGATGCTTATAGCAAATCCATCCCAACCAAATACGCTGCTTTTGAACAAAGTATGGGCATCAGACTACAAGGTCAAACAGATATTATATGATAACGCGCCCAATTCAGAAGGCTCTCGTTGGAGGCAGTACATGTCTGCCAAGTATTACAGTGTTTGTTTTGCTGATGATAGGATACTTCTTTTTAAAAAGCCGGAGGAAAATGGCGACTGGAATAATTTAGGTAATATACAGACGTACTCACTGGATAAAAGTACGATTGTAGAAAATACGTTGGATAATTGTTGGCTTACTGATTATACGGTTGCAGAAATAACAGACTCCTATGTTTTGCATGATAATAAATCAAAACAGATAATTCTGATAGTACAAACAGCAAAAGATGACACCTTGCTTTGCTGTGCTGAAATTGCACTATCTGAACCAACCACTTCTGAACTGAAAATTGTGGAGATGGAGTGGATATTACAGCTGGAGAGTTTACATGGTTACCCGGAAAGTGGTGATGCGTCTATTGTTTACTCATTTTTAGAGACGATTACTCACAAAAATATTAATCCTATAACTACCCTTACCATGGGTGATAAACCAGAATATCAGATAATCGGATTTATGGCAGATGATGCTTACTATAACGTGGAAGACATGCGTGATATGGGCTTTGCTGTATTGAAGGTTAATAGTAGAAACGGGTATACGATATTGGATTACCACGTGTATGAAAATGCTGCTCTTATGGAAAATGGTATTTATTTTACACCGGATCCGGCTGTTTATCATGAAAAAGGTATCATAACAGATGAGACCGCATACGATGTAATTTTAAGTAAAGAAGACAGTGGACTTGCAAAAATTGTACGTATTTTGGACGATGGCACAGAGCTTACTGCAAATGTAATCAAAGATGGGTTCAATATAACTCTATTTCACTGGAAAGACCAGGCGAAGAGTAAAAACGTTATGCAGTATTATTATGATGCTGCCGGGAATATAATAAATGATACAGGTATAATAATTCCTTCCCAAAGTACGAAGGTTCCTTCTAATGAAGTTGCCAAAATCAGAGTCGGAAGTCAAACAAGTGACGGACGCCTGCCTGTAAACAAATTGACTTCCAAAGACGCAGAGTATATTCTTGAGCTTTTAGAAAGTGCGACGTGGCTAAATGGTACTGCGGATTGTTTTGCAGATTGCGTATTTGGTATGGAGGATGGTTCCGTTTTATATTATCATTCTGAATGCGGTTCCATAAATGACAATAAAACAAGGCGCTGTATTAAGCTAAACGATGTGGAACAGAGCGAGCTCAATAGTATTTTATCTAAATATGTGACGCTTGGTTACGCTGAAATGCCAATAGAAGAGATTTCTTTGAAATTACCGAGTGGTGCAACACGACTTGATGAAGAAGAATTGAAATGGTTTGCGGAGCAATATTTTTCTAATCCATGTATGAATATTTTCAGAACAACAAATTATTTTTTAAAAACAGACTATGTATCACCGGAAGAGATTAACTTATTTGAGCTTTTTACCAGTGGACTTGTATTTGGTGGAAGTCCTGCTTCGGAGGGAGAGGAGGCTCTTGCTAAGCAGCTTGCCAATGCAGAAGGGAAGGATAATATAAGTGTTTCCAAAATCACAACATCAGAAATGAGCGACGTACTTAAAGTGTATACGGGAATCACTTTAGAAGAAACACAAAAAGTCGGTTTGGATAAATTTGTGTTTTTAGAAGAGTATGATGCATATTATTTAGTAGTTCCAAATGAAAGGCCGATTTATCGATTATGCAGTATATTGGATGGTTATAAGACAGACGATGGTTGGGTGGTTTTACTGTATGAAGATCCAAGTCTTATCGCAAATGGAAGCACTGCTAAATATATTGTAACATTACGAAAAGCTACTGACGGAAGTATTCCGAGTATATCCGGTTATTATATTTACTCAAATGTACCAAAATAGAGCTGTTTGACCTATATTATTCAGAAAATGATACGTTAAAACCCCTAATATGCCAAAAATAACACTATGAAAATCGACAATTTTATGGTAAATTTATATTAATTCAACAATTGATGAATTAATTTTATAAAGTAAGGGAGAACAAAGTTATGTTAATACCAATTATTGTAATTGTAGCACTTGTACTGGTCATTTTCTTTACAGGTTATGTAAAGGCATCCCCGGATACTGCCATTATTATTTCCGGTCTTCGCAAGAATCCGAAGGTGTTAATCGGTAAGGCTGGTATCAAGATTCCTTTCTTAGAAAGAAAAGACGAACTGAATCTGCAGCTTATTCCGATTGATGTAAAAACATCTAATGCTGTTCCGACTGCAGACTACATAAACATCAATGTAGATGCTACTGTTAACGTAAAAATCAGTGACAATGAGGAACGCCTCAAATTGGCGGCTCAGAACTTCTTAAATAAAAACTCTGAATATATTGCAAGAGTTGCAAGAGAAGTGTTGGAAGGTAATGTTCGTGAAATCGTAGGTAAAATGGCTCTGGAAGAAATGGTTTCCGACCGTCAGAAATTTGCGATGTTAGTAAAGGAAAATGCAGAGCCGGACCTTGCGGCAATGGGTCTTGACATTATCAGTTTTAACGTGCAGAATTTCGTGGATGGCAACGGCGTTATTGAAAACCTGGGTGTTGACAATATCGTAAAAATTCAGAAAAATGCAGCAATTTCTCGTGCAGAAAGTGAAAAAGAAATTGCAAAAGCTCAGGCGAATGCAAGACGTGAAGCAAACGAAGCAGAAGTAAATGCTGCCAGTGAAATTGCAAAGAAGCAGAATGAATTAGATATTCAGAAAGCAGAGCTTAAGAAGGTTGCAGACGTAAAGCGTGCAGAAGCAGATGCTGCTTATAAGATTCAGGAAGAAGAGCAGCGTAAAACCGTTGAAATCACTACTGCAAATGCCAATATTGCAAAGCAGGAGAAAGAAATTCTCTTAAAGCAGAAAGAAGCCGAAGTTATGGAGCAGGCTTTGGATGCTCAGATTAAGAAAAAAGCCGAAGCTGACAAGTTTGCAAAACAGCAGGAAGCAGACGCTCAGCTCTACGAGCGCCAGCGCGAAGCAGAAGCCAGAAAGTTCGAGACGGAAAAAGAAGCAGAAGCTATGAAAGCAAAGGCAGAAGCAGAAAAATACGCTATGGAACAGGAAGCAGAAGGTATCCGTACTAAGGGTCTTGCAGAAGCAGAGGCAATCCGTGCCAAAGCAATTGCGGAAGCAGAAGGTATTGAAAAGAAAGCGGAAGCTATGACTAAGATGGGCGAGGCTGCGGTACTGGAAATGTACTTCAAGGCACTTCCGGAAGTAGTAAAGAATGCCGCAACGCCATTAACCAACGTAGACCGCATCACCATGTACGGCGATGGCAATTCTGCAAAGTTAATGAAGGATATTATGGGCACCGTTACACAGGTAACCGATGGACTGAAGGAATCTACCGGCGTGGATTTGACAGCAGTGCTGAGTGGTTTCCTTGGTGGGAAGGTAGCATCCGGCAACGTTCGTAATACAGCAGACAATGAATAGGTAATATAGTATGTTTAAGCCGCTTGTTTTGTGACAGGCGGCTTATTATCAGAAAGGAGGTATACAGTTGGAGAGGGAAATTTTATTGCTTGGCAATCCTCAACTCTATGAGATTTCTGAGGATGTGAGATATGATGAATTAGAAACACTTCGGACTGTTTTCGTGGATATGTTTGATTCCATTAAGGCAATTCGTCGAGATTTTGGATTTGGACGGGCAATTGCAGCTCCACAAATAGGTGTGCAGAAGAGGATAATTTGTTTACTTACGGACAAACCTTATATAATTATCAATCCCCAATTGGAGTTTGCAGGTGATGAAAAAATAGAACTTTTAGATGATTGTATGTCATTTCCGAATCTGTTAGTTCGTGTTAGTCGTCACCGACATTGCATATTGCGATATCTGGACGAGAACTGGAATGTGCAGGAAATGGATATGAAAGATGATATGGCAGAATTGATTCAGCATGAGTACGATCATTTGGATGGTATTTTAGCTACAATGAGAGCCATCGACAACAAGTCATTTTTTATTAAAAATTATTGAGCCTGCATATACCCGATTATTGAGCTGGAAAAGTGATTTTAGCAGGGGCTACAAGAAATTGAGTGGTAAAAACATTTGTGTGGGCATAAATAGCATGGTAAGAAAACAAGAAACTGCACTCAATAGGATGCAGTTTCTTTCTTTTGATATTTGAAAAATTCAGTTATTTTGAGTAAGTATTGATCATTCTCTTAATTTAACAACATTTGCAGCAAGGCGCTTTCTGTGTTCATCCTGTGCAGAGTAGTGTTTACGCGTGGTATTTACGTCTTTGTGTCCCAGCACATCGGCTACCAGATAAATATCGCCGGTTTCCTGATAAAGAGAAGTTCCGTAAGTGCTTCGAAGCTTGTGTGGAGTGATTTTCTTAAGTGTAGTTACCCTGGAAGCATATTTTTTGACCAGTTTTTCCACGCTTCGGACAGACAGTCGTTTCAATTGTAGAGAGAGAAAAAGAGCATCCTCATGTCCTGTACAGGGAATCATATGGTCTCGTTCATCCAAATAATCTAGCAGGGCATCCTCTACTTCATCACCGAAATATACGATGGCTTCCTTTCCACCTTTTCTAAGAATTCGTATACCGTTTATTTCAAAGTCCACATCTTTTATGTCAATACCTACGCATTCAGATACACGAATGCCGGTACCTAAAAGAAGGGTAAGCAGAGCTACGTCACGAATTCTTGTTTTTTGGTGATATACCTGTTCTCTTGCGGTAAGCTTCTCGCCGGCCTCTACCTGGTCTAAAAGCGTCGCAACTTCATTCGGCTCTAAACGAATGATTTCCTTTTCGTGAAGCTTTGGAGTATGAACCAGTGCGGTAGGATTTTTGGTGATTTTTTCTGATTGATAAAAATAATTATACAAGGAGCGCAAGGCAGACAGCTTTCGCGCTTTGCCACGCTCGTCATTGGTTATTTCTTTGTCATCTTTTACATAATAGGTGATATAATTTAAATATTCTTCAATATCTTCCCTGGTAATCTGTTCTAACATATCCAGTTTGAATTCTGTAATATCCATCTTACTGCAAATTGGATTCACATGATGTAAATACTCAAAAAAAACGCGCAAATCATATGCATATGCCAGTCTGGTACGTGTAGAAGTCTGCTCTTGAATACCTATAAAATAAGTTCGACAGAAAGAGGGCAGTGTTTCTATTACCTCACGCATTTTTAGAATATTTTGTTTGGCTACCTCATCGTGATAACTATTTTCTACCATAAAATTCCGGCCATCCTTCCAAATCTTGATTTTGAATTGCGGTAAACATACGCTCCTTAACACCCGGATTTTCCTGATTTAATCGAGCCAAAAGCTGCTTTACATATTCTCTCTTGGTATAGCCATCTACCGGACACGGACTTTTGGCAACCGGAAGCTCGTTTTTATTTACAAAACCAATTACATCCACTTCCTTCATGTACATAAGTGGACGAATTACCGTCACATCCATTCGGTCCAGATACGTAACAGGAGAGAAGGTGTGTATGCGTCCCTCGTAAATTAAAGACATTAAAAAGGTCTCAATAATGTCATCTTTGTGGTGCGCGTAAGCAATTTTATTACAACCTACTGCCTTCATAGCCTCATTTAACGCACCTTTACGCATTTTGGCACATAAAGAACAAGGATTGGTTTCCTTGCGCTGTTCAAAGATTATATCTGCGATTTCAGTCTTTACAATGGTATATGGAACCTCCAATTTCTCGCACAAGGCCTTTATTTGCTCGAAATCCTGGTTTCCAAAGCCCAGGTCGACTGTAACAGCATGAATTTCGAAAGGTTCCGGATAGAAGCGTTTAAGCCCGTGAAGAGCATAGAGCAGTGTAAGAGAGTCTTTTCCGCCGGAAATACCGATTGCAATTTTGTCACCTGCCTGAATCATTCGATAATCATCTACGGCTCGACGTGTATAACTTAAAACCTGTTGTAATTTCATAAATAACCTCAAAGAAATAATATTTTACGAATAGTTGATAAATATAGTATACAATATTTAAGTTTTCTTTCCAACTAAAAATAATAAAATTTTTATATAATTTTTTGTTTATCTTACCGACATAACGTGCTATAATTTATATATCAAAATTTTATTAAAGGAATTTACAAGATGAACCGCAGACATTCACAGGATAACACACCAAAAAGTCGATATTTTTTACTTGGATTGACCATTTTTCTTGCCGGAGCAGCATTGATTGGCATGTATTATGTTTTATTTCATAGCAATAAGCTTGCCAACACCTTTCGCTTTATTACGGACATGCTTATGCCGATTGTATACGGCTTTGTACTGGCATATGTATTGATTCCGGCACTTAATTTCTTTGAAACGAAAGCAGTAGTACCGGTTGCACAAAAACTGAAAATTGATACAAAGGCCCAAAAAAGCGGGATTCGTGCCATATCTGTTACGATTACTTCATGTGTAAGTGTTTTGGTTATATATCTGTTTGTGTACATGTTTATTTCTCAGATTATCCCAAGCATTCAGGACATTATTGATAATTTTGATACTTACGTTAATAATGGTGTTGCATATGTAAATAAAATTTTCGAAGATAATCCAAATTTTCGTGAATTTTTTAACAATATGATTGAAAAGTACTCTGTGGAATTAGAATTTTGGCTTAATAATACATTATTTCCTAAACTCAGTACGATACTTATGAGTGTTTCACTCAGCGTTATCAATGTGCTTGGTTTCTTATGGGATTTTATTCTTGGATTCATTTTGTCTATTTATATTTTACATTCTAAAGATGTTTTTGCAGAACAGGCCAAAAAGATTTCTTATGGTTTGTTTTCAAAAGAAACTGCAAATGGACTATTACAGGACGTACGTTTTGTTCATAAAACATTTACCGGCTTTATTACAGGTAAAGTAATTGATTCCTTTATCATTGGTGTACTTTGTTTTATTGGAACAAGTATTTTAGGAACACCTTACGCAGCGCTTGTAAGTGTTATTATTGGTGTAACCAATGTAATTCCTTTCTTCGGACCGTTTTTAGGTGCAATTCCTTGCTCTGTGTTAATTTTTGTTGTTGCCCCGATGCAGCCATTACACACCGTGTATTTTGTAATTTTCATTCTTTTATTACAGCTGTTTGACGGCAATATCCTTGGTCCAAAGATTCTTGGTGATTCCACAGGTCTTGGAAGCTTTTGGGTCATCTTTGCAATCACCATTTTCGGTGGTTTATTTGGAGTTCCGGGTATGATTATTGGTGTCCCAACTTTTGCAGTAATCTTTGCTATGATTAGACGATATATAAACAAACGATTAACTCAAAAAGGTCTATCTACCGACCGGGCTGATTATTCCAATATGGAAGGCGTGGATGAGGATAATCATATCATTAAGAAAAACCCTGCAGAAGTTACTGAGGAAATTGTGATGGAATAAAGCACTCTTATTGTGGATTTGCATGTACAACTCTTCGTTAAAGCTGGATTTTGCGAATAGTTAGAGATACCACTCTTTCTACTTTTAAATATTAATAAATTATTATTCCCGCCTGAGTTAAGATTCAATAATTATCTTAAAGCAGACGGGAAATAAAATCAACGTGTCAGTCATTATTTTAGCATAATATTTGGTCAGATGTTCTCCAAAGCTACCTTTTAACTCATTAAAATTAGGTAATCCCTTTAATTTATCAAGTACTCCCATTTAACCTAATCCCCTCCTTTCTCTATTCAATACACATCCCTCTCCGTAAAAACCATATCCATCCTGATATCCCACTCTTCCATTGGAACCCGCTCCGTTTTCTGTACTTCAAATGCCACTGCAGTTACATATGCCTTGGTACATTTGGTCAAATATCGGTCATAGTAACCGGCGCCCATGCCCATACGACCGCCTTGATCATCAAAAATCGTACAAGGACAGATAACCATGTCAAGTTCTTCCGGAGCAATTTCTATAGAATTTTCACGTACTGGTTCCATAATTCCAAAAGCACCTTTATTCCAAGCTGTTTGTCCTTCCGGAAGTTGTTCTTTTGGAGAAAGGGCAATCATTTCTGTTTTGCTGATGCAAAGTGGATAATACAACGCTTTTCCGTCTTTTTTCGCCGCAGCTTCCAAAGTATGTAAATCCACTTCTCCCTTTACGGCCCGATAAATCATAATATTCTGAGCTTTTTGATAGGCGTCTGATAAAAGGATTTTTTTAACAATCTGCTGTGAGAATTTATCTCGTTGTGCAGAAGTCAAATTATCTCGTGCCTGAATTTTGGATTTTCGAAGTTTGTTTCTCATCTTATGCTATCACCATCCTTATCAGTGCCAAAGCTAACAAATGAACCGGGTAAAAGCTATAGTAAATCCATTTAATCGTTTTGTTGTAAGGTCCTTGATTACCGTTATATAACCATATCGGAATCAATGCCAATAAAGCAAAGCCTTGCTGTAAAAAGTAATATGTTTGACCTAAAAGATTAATCTCATATTCCAAACCACTTAATATTTCAAAATTAATGTAATAAAGGCACAAGGCCTGTCCCAGAAGCTGATACCATTTATGTCCCCTGAAAAAATAAAATGCTAAGATGGTAAATACACCGGCGTAGTGGTAATCTACAAAAGTAATTAATCCAAGTACGAAGCCTAAAATAATAGTCCCGATGCAGGTAATAATTCTTAACCATAATTGACTAGTTTTGCTTGCTTTTTCATTCAGATGTATCAGGCAAATTCCAATTAAGAAGGTAAACAGCACATTTTGATGAATTGGGTAAAAAAATCTACTTCCCATTACTAAATTAAATGGAATTTCAGATAATAATGCAAAAAGGAACAGCCTGCCAATATATCTCTTTAAATTACTTGTATGAAAATAACCCTCTACAATCATAAAAGCAAATATTGGATATGCCAAACGGCCAATGCAGGTCAGCCAGTTGTTTCCGGGAACAATGGTTGCCCAAAGATGATCACAAAGCATAAATGTCATCGCCAAAATGTGCAGTGTCATAGATGAAATTTCAAAAGAATTCTTTTTTGTACTCATAAAAATTGCTCCTGTTTGGCTAATCACAAAACTTAATATCTCGCCAGGCTCTTTTCTGCATGTTCCAAAGACTCATATCCATACAAAAGTGCAGTATTGGTCATAATTATTTTGGCAAGATTTTCTCCATTTTTAGCAAGCTCCACTACAAAACCGCCATACATTTTCAACGTTTCGTGGCTGTAGGTAGACAGCTCCCCTCTAAGATAAGTCTCGTAAGAGGTATTAAACGGACTATCTTCAGCAGAACGAATAGAACGACTGTTAGAAGCCATTAGAGGATACTCTGATGCAAATTGCTCCATCCAGGATACTTGAATTTCAACAATCTGCTCGATAATACTTTCTTGAGCAGGGGTTAGCACCGGAAGTTTATCGCATATCTCTGCATAGGAAGCCGGGTCCGTGGTTTTCATCATACGTCCATATTTTTCCGTAATTAAATTCCAGTGCTTTGCATTTGCACATCGAAAATCCTGAATAAAACGAATAATCAAAGCCTTCGGCCATGCCAAATACTGGCTTTTGCGCATAATGGAAAAAGTGCCCCAGTCATCCTGGCAATCTGCTCTTCCACCTTGATTTTGCACCTCATCAAAAGCCTGCCATTCCAGAGAAACTATATGATTTACTAATTCCTCTTTTGTATTATTTTCTAAAGCAGCCTCATCTGTAAGCGGAGCCAATGAACGAGAGTTTGCCTTTAAGACAACCTGTCCGTTCTTTTTATCTTCGAAATCACCTGCCATCACTTTTGCAAGCAGAGCCTTACCATAAGCTTCCAGGAAAAGTTCATCTTCAGGAAGCTTTATAGACGTAAACAATCCGCTATTTTTGCACTCGTCTACAATTAACTTGGCAATAATTTCAACAGTTCCTACTATTTTATCACCGAAGCCGGTATTATCTTCTCCCCAAGCCTCTCTGCCATCTGCAAAGTCAGCCAGTGCATCGGTTAAATCCGCCAAAACAGCCAGTTTTTCCAGTCCGGAAGCACTCTTTTTCAACCATTTATAATATGGTGGAAATACATGATTTACATAATGTACAAATTTAAGAAGCTCTTCCACATATTTGTAGAGCACCATCTGGGCGGTTACATAATCTCCTCTCTTCATAGAGCGTGGATAATTATACTGACCGAATTTTCCAAGATTAATTAAGGAATATGCCAGTTTAATGTTCCAAATTTTTTCTGTAAATATATCATAAAACGCATATCTTCTGCGGCTGAATTCTCCCCTTGGGTCATGGAAAATGCGCCCATTTAATAAGCACGCCATTCCTTCCTCCGGAACAGCAAGCAACGCATTGGCATCCGGAATTTCAGAAGCATTAGCATACCCTATAAAATATTGAAAAAAGTCATCCATGCACCAAACGCCTAAACGCCCCGCGCCATTGACATTTTTACGTATGCAGCCTTTATAGGATATCGGCAGGTTATCATACCATTTCTGTAGTTCCTTACCGATAAGTTTGTAATCTTCACGTGTCAACCAAATACAAAAGCCGGGACCCCAATCATGGTCTGTGGAAACTATATCATCAAAGCCGAAGCATTCACTGCCTTCACCTACAAGTCCAATCGCCATTCTGGAAACAAAGGCTCCAAAATGCTCGTATAGGCTTTCTTTTGCAACATGCTCATAAAACTCCTCTGACATGTCTAAAGCTTGAATTTGGGCGTCATGCACAGCTTGTGACTCGTTTGAGGACGATGTGTCGTCTTTGATAACTGTTTCAGACCTGAAAATATCCTCCGGCTCCTCTGTGAGAATCATGCCAAGCCCCTGCTCCACCACGTGTAAATTTTCCAAAATACGGTAAAATGCCTCACTTTTTCCACAGTGCTTCATTTGCTCATACAAAGCTTCCAAATAACATTCTCTGGCCGCATCCAACTGTCCCAAAGAAACATATGCCTGTCCCATGGCCGCCACCGCTGCACTATAGTGAAAATCTTTTTCTTCAAAACCATTAAAAATAGTCAGGGATTGTTCCAAATGGGAAACTGCCTGATCAATTTTTCCAAGCTGTAATAAGGTAGCCCCCAAATTACTGTGGGTAATAGCTACTTTAATAAAGTCTTCCCCTGCTGAAACGATGTTTAGCGCTTGGTACAAACATGCAGCCGCACTTTCAAAATCCCCCATTTCCTGATACAGCAGACTCAAATTATTGTAAAGAGAAGCAAATTGCTCATCGTTTGGCTCCAAATTTTCTTGGTAAATCGGAAAAATGCTTTCATAAAAAGCCAAGGATTCCTTATGGAGACCTGCTGCACGAAGTGCATTTGCTACATTTAAACCGGTAGTAGCATAGGGAAAAGTGCCTTCATACCCCATCTGCTGCATTAGCATTAAAACCTGCTCACTATAATCCAAAGATTTTTGATACTGACTGGTATCCCTGAAAAAACCAATCATCTCATTCATTATCGTAATGCAGGCACTATAATCCTGCTCATTGTAAGCCTGTTCCAACTGTTTTGTCAGATATGGTTCCACGGCCTGAATATCCTGTCTGGCAAACAATGCCTCCAGTCCGTCTAATATATGTTGAACATTCATAATTACCTCAAAATTTCATGCAACACTTTGCTTTTTTTGTTACGCGTGAGTTCCAAAAGTCCCAGTCTGGTAAAATCATATACGGATACCTTACTGTAATCTGTTTTTGTACACTCTTTCATGTAGCTTAAAATAGCATGCTCGTTTTCTTTGGATTTCATGTTAATAAAATCCACAATTACCATACCGCTTACATTGCGAAGGCGCAACTGCCTTGCAAGTTCTGCAGCCGCTTCCTTATTTACTCCATAAAAAAGAGCTTCACTGTCCTCACCATTTCGAATGGCTTTTCCGGTGTTCACATCGACCACCGTCATTGCTTCTGTCAGCTCAATACATAAATATCCACCGCTTGGAAGCCACACCCTGGTCTGTAACAACTCATCAATTTTAAATGTTAAACCATATAGTGTTTCTAAAGAAATTTTATCATCTTGGTACAATCGTATTTTATCTGCTTCAGAAGCATGCACCAGTTCTTTTAAAGTCTGAAGCATAGCAAAATCATCTGTCACATACTCTTCAATAGCAAAACCACACAAATGAAGCTCGTGCCAAACCTCGCTAAGCCAGGTTGCAGGCTTTTGATGCACAGTATAGCAGGTTCGCATGGAAGCCTGTGAAATTAAGCGCCGCAAAGAAGCAGTTGTTTGTTCCACATCCCGCAATAAAACATCCGGCTTCTCTTCTGCCAACAGCTTGCCGGCATCTGTCCTGATGGTTATATCCATATCATCCATGCCAATCAACTTTTTGTCACGTGTTGCAATCGCCTTAGATACAAGGTAATTTAAAATAATGTCTTTCTCTTTTTGGGATAGTTTCTTAGAAAAAAGCAAATTTCCACTACCTATATGCGCTACGGCATATTGGGCCGTCATATCTAAAACCGTGGTAAGGGTATAATCCTTTGTTTTCATAGGCTCACGCACTACTTTTACAAGTACCTCGTCACCGGACTTCAATTTGCCGTTAAATTTACCATTGGTTACAACGGCCTGCTCCAAATCAGCCAGTGGCAAGAACCCCATATCCTTATCCTGATTCAGAGATACAAAGGCAGCCGGAATATTGTTTACTACATTAGTTATCTTTCCGGTTACAATGGTACCTGCTGATAACGAGTGTTCATCCGGTATTACTTTAATATATTCCAGCTTATTATTTGCAATAAAACAAGCGACCCGATGAGTTTCGCTCTCCTTATGAAATTTTCCATACTTGTAAGAGGTAATAATCAACTTGCCGCTTATTTTGTTTGTCATATTAAGATTCCTTTATTAATAATTTTCTGTAAAAACTTGTTCACATAACTGCTCACAATATTCCTTGGAAAAGGCAGCATCCTGCAAACAAATTTGATTTCTTTCAGCCAGTTCCTCGGTATAATCGTTAAGTTTATACACGGTTACACCATTTACACCCTGCTCTAAATGTGCCACAACCGGTTCTACACCATACTCTGAAATGCACACAACTCCATCTTGATATTCCAAGGTAACCTGTGCCATGCCGCCAACCATGCGATTAGCAATGCCGCTGCCCGACTCACCGGTCCAATTTACAAAATTCCCCAAAGAATAATAGACCAGCATTTCATGACCGCTTTCCTCGTCAACCACCCATTCAATGGGTTGAATCACATGAGGATGGGTGCCAAGCACCAAATCCACACCATTTGCTGCAAAAAGCTTTGCCCACTTTTCCTGGTTTCCGGACTGCTTTAACTGATATTCCGTACCCCAATGAGGACATACAATCGTAAAATCAGCCAATTCCTCTGCCTTTTGAATATCTTCAAGTACCTTTGCTTCATCAAAAAGGTCTACCGCATAAGGCATCCCCTCCGGAAGCGGAATTCCGTTGGTTCCGTAGGTATAATTTAAAATCGCAATCTTGAAATCGCCTTGTTCGTAAATAAAAATATCATCCTGCGCTTCCTGGCTGTCATGAATACCCAAAACTGCAACTTCCGGATAAGCTTCCTTCCAAAAATTAATGCAGTTTAACAGCCCTTTTCTGCCTTTATCCAGGGCATGATTGGTTCCATGGCAAACCACATCAAAACCTGCTTTTACAAGCGCATCCCCCATCGTATATGAAGCATTAAAAGCGGGATAACCACTGATTCCAAGTTCCTCACCACCAATAATTACCTCTTGATTAACAATGGCAAGGTCCGCTGCCTGAATGTCCTCTGTCATATGTACAAAAATAGCTTCGTAGTTGTAACTGCCATCTTCTTGAAAGGCAGCCGCTTCTACCGGGTCATGGAGCAAAATATCACCCACCATGATAAGGGAAAGTGTTGCAGGTGGGGACGGAATAGGCTCCGTGGTAAGTGTGGGTTTCTCTTCCGAGACCTTGATTTCCGACTCGATGGATGCCGGTTCGGATGTGGTTTCTGAAGCCGAAGGTTCAGATTTATCATTAAATATGGTTTCTGTTGTAGAGGAATATTCAAATATGCCACAACCTGTAAATAACATCACAGTCAGCAGCCATATTAAACATTTTTTTATATGAGCCATATTTACTCCATCCATTCTCCAAACTCAGCCAGTGGAATAAACTTTATATTTCCATCCTTATAAACCTTACTTCCGTAGGTTTCCTCGCGGGTAATCATCAGCGCATTTTCTTCAAGTGCCTCGCCACAATATGTCGCAAAAGCATCCATTACCAATGTCGGCTTAATATTACCTTCACTGCTGGCATTTACCAGCAAATAAATATGGTCTTCCGCCACTTTATAATCGTAAATAGCAGGCTTTAAGTCAATTTCCGCAGTACCCTTCTTGGTAGCCTTTGTCACCATAATCTGTGCTTGTGACATAAACGCTTCAAATTTCTGCTGCCATCCGTCTTCAAAGCCTCGGCTTTCACGGAAAGAAATGGTATATCCTGCTGCAGCCACACTTGCCATGGCATTTCCGGCTTTATCCGGTAAAAGACGCACGTCTGTCACTTGAATCCAAGGCACACTTACTGCATTAAATTTATCCATAAAGTCCTGACTGGAAATCGGTGTCAAAATCTCTACATCGAAATATTCGCCGTTACTCTCTAAGCCTACACCCAAAGGGGAAGCGAAAGACATTATCTGATGTGGGCTGAATCCTGTGGAATATGCTACATCAATTTCTGCTCGTCTGAGCCCTTTCTGGAAAAAGCGCATCACGTCTAAGTGTCCGATAAATTTTACCGGACCGAATTTTTTGAATTTAATTCTTAGCTTCAAAACACACACCTCCTCCAAATCTCATAGCACCACAACCTTGACACTGCATGCGACAGTTTGGTGTCACCGTTTCGCCTAAGGCTTTCAGCCATTCTCTCTTTAAAAATGCCTTTGTTACACCGCAATCGATGAAATCCCAAGGGAAAATTTCATCCAAATCGCGCTCTCTTGTGGTGTAGAATCCAATATCTACGCCACACTCGTCAAAGCTTTCCAGCCACTTGTTGTTATCAAAGTATTCGCTCCATGAGTCATACATACAGCCTTTTTCATATGCCTTTAAGATAACATCTGCCACTTTTCTGTCACCGCGGGCAAATACACCTTCCAAAACGCTGACATCTGCTTCGTGATAATTGTATTTAATAGACTTTTGATTTAACTGAGAAGCAATGGCACGCTTTGTCTGGTGCGCCTTTTCAATAAATTCCTCTTTCGTAAACTGCTTTGCCCACTGGAATGGTGTAAATGGCTTTGGAATAAAGAAAGAGGTACTTGTCACAATCTGTACCTTGCCGTTTACACGCTTCTCCTTTGGCACGGTCTCAAAAAATGTTGCGGCGATTTTATTAGAAAGTTCTGCAATACCGCGGATATCTTCCTCAGTTTCCGTTGGCAGACCCAGCATAAAATACAACTTCACCTTGGTCCAGCCACCTTCAAAAGCAAGGGCTGCACCTTTTAAAATTACTTCCTCGGTAAGTCCCTTATTGATTACGTCACGAAGTCTCTGACTGCCTGCTTCCGGGGCAAAGGTCAAACTGCTCTTTTTCACATCCTGCACCTTACTCATAACATCCAAAGAAAAGGCATCAATTCGTAAAGATGGCAGAGAAATATTGGTGTGACGTTTATTACATTCCTCAATCAAGAAATCAATCAATTCCGGCAACTGTGAATAATCACTGGAGCTCAAAGAGCTTAAAGAAATTTCTTCATAACCGGTATTCTTTAATAGCTCTACTGCGTACTGTTTGAGCTTCTCTACGTCTCTTTCACGTACAGGTCGATAAATTTGCCCTGCCTGGCAAAAACGACAGCCACGGATACAACCACGCTGAATTTCCAGTACCACGCGGTCCTGCGTTGCCTTAATATATGGAACCACAGTTTTCGTCGGATAATAACAATCGGACACGTCCATTACAATTTCCTTTAATATCGTAGCAGGAACACCTTCTTTTACCGGGCTAAAGCTTGCAATGGTACCATCTTCCTTATACTGTACATCATACATGCTTGGCACATACATACCAGGAACCTTACTTGCTTCATATAAGAATTCCTGACGACTCTTGCCTTCCTTGCGGCACGTTTTATACACATCCAAAAGCTTACGATACTGAGTTTCACCTTCTCCAATATAAAACATATCAAAAAAGTCTGCTATTGGCTCCGGATTGTAGGTACACGGACCACCGCCAATTACAATCGGATAATCCCAGCCTTCACCTCTATCACATGCCTTTAAAGGAATCTGTGCCAAATCCAATACCTGCAAAATATTGGTATAACACATCTCATACTGAATGGTAATACCAAGAAAATCAAATTCTTTTACCGGTTCCTGAGACTCCAGCGCAAACAGCGGAATCTTTTCCGCACGCATAATACGATCCAAATCCACCCATGGACTATAGACACGCTCACACCAGGTATCCTCATAGCTATTAAGCATACCATATAAAATCTGTATACCCTGATGAGACATACCGATCTCATATACATCAGGAAAGCACATGGCAAAACGCACTTCTACTTTGGACTTGTCCTTTACCACCGCATTTACTTCATTACCTATATAACGAGCCGGCTTGTCCACCTTCATTAAAATGTCATCTGACAATGCTAATTTGTAATTCATCAAAGAATAACCTCTTTTTATCTTAATTTAAAAATCCGCTATACGAAGCGATATACCTAGTATAACGGATTTTTGTTTAAATCACAATAAGAACATTTTAATTCTAAATTTCTTCCTGTATTAAGAAAGCCACTCTCCGCTTTGAAGAGTGGCTGGATTAAATTTGTTATGGCACAATGCATTCCAAAAAATTAATTAACAGCAGGTGTGACAGTAGTTGTTGCGATGCTTATATTATCCATATACATGGTGTAGCTACCACTTCCATAAGTTTCTGTAGAAACAGTAGAAACGGACTCAACCCATCCTAATGTTTTATTATTTAAACTACCTCTCTTTACCACTTGCTCTCCGTTCAGGTAGATATCATATGTATATGTAGAAAAGTCAAAGAACACATCGAATCTCATCCATTCATTCTCAACATAGGTTTGATTTTTCGTTTGATCTGCATAAAAAATTAATGTCCCATTACTACTAAATCTAATAAATCTTTCATAATTCTTACTTGTGTTAGAGTCTCCATTAATACGTATATCAATAGCATGATCTGTGCTAGTAAGGCAAATATCAAAGCTTACTTTAAATTTGGTTGTAGCACCTGGAGTAACACCTTTATCGCTAAATGCTTTTTTAACTGGACCGTTATTACCGGTAACTATGTAGAATCTAGGGGTTTGGTTCACAGTGCCTTTAGGAATAATATTATCAAAACTCACATTTACAAATTTATTATCGGTGTCACCTTCGATAGATGAGGTTACTTTATTATAATCTGTTGCGGTCTTAGTAAATCCGGTAATTTTATAGTCAGTTACATTATAACCTTCAAAATCCTCGGAAAAAAGTTTCCATGTATACGCTGTCGCAGCCACTTCTTCTTCACTAATATCTGCGGCTTCATTAGAAACATTTGATTTTACCAGCGGAGTAATTGTCAAATCTCTAAAGCTTCTTACACCGGTTGCCGTAATGTAAAAGGCCTTGTTATTAGTATAAACATCTTTAACCAGTTCATCCTTATACACAAGATCTTTTGTCTGAGTAATACCTTCGGTATCTGTCCATGTCACGCGAATTCCGATATTGACCCCGGTAGCATTACCATTCGCTCCCAACAACGCATTTATATCTGAAGAACCGAAGTATGGTCTGAAAATAAGCTTGAAGACATCATCACCTTCCATGTCTAGTGTCTGTTGCTGATGCGTTATTTCCGCAAATGCATATCCGGTTGAACCATCATACACAGGAATCTGTGAATTTTTTGGAGCGAATATACATTTCTCGCTGTCAACCGCCAAAAATCCTACTTTATCTCTTGAATTATCTACCACATTTCCACCATTAGATACTAAGGAACCGTTGATAGTAAGCTTAGAACCGTTCAAATCAAGAGTTTGCTTGTTTAAATCAAGGATAATATTATCATTAATCGTTACATCAGCTCCAAGTGTAACGTTTGCAAGCAGTTCAATCTTAACTTCCGCTGCAACATCTGCATTTGCTGCAACAATGGCATCTGTAAAGGTTGCATAAGTAGTGTCACCTATCTGAGCCACAACCGCTTCATCAGCCTTCACGGTCATGCTTCCTGCTGATAAAGTTGCAAAAAGCATAAGAACCGCCAGTAATTTAAAAATCTTATTCATCATTTTTCTCCCTTCTATTCATAAAATAGTTTTAACATCGTTTTATGGAGCCTATGGATTATCTCCAGTCAGCAGGCATATTGCCAGTTCCAAAACCGAAAATATAATCTATACTACTTTCGGCTGTCGACATAATATTTTCCACTTCCACAAACTTCACCAGCTCCGCTTCCGGTTTAATATACTCTTTCCTCATTTTTAGCTCCTTTCTCTTTAATAAATTAATCAATGTATCTTTTTTCCATATATATTAAAAATACCACCACTATGCGTGGTTTGTCAATATTTATTATTTGATAAAATAATCATAGCTTCCTTTATGTTACCTCTTTGCCAACTCTTGTGTAATCTCATCCCAGGTCACATCTTTTTCTGCCATGAGTACCATCATGTGATACAAGAAATCGCAGATTTCATATTTGATTTCATTGGAATTTGGATTTTTGGCAGCAATCACGATTTCCGTTGCTTCCTCTCCCAATTTCTTTAAAATCTTATCAATGCCTTTGTCAAACAAATAATTGGTATATGAGCCTTCCTTTGGATGCATTTTTCGGTCCATAATGACATTATACACATCCTCAAATACCATAGTTGGGTTTTTATTTTCAAACTCCGTGGTAGTAATTTCGTTAAAGAAGCAGGAATGAGCCCCGGTATGGCAGGCTGCACCAAGCTGGCTGACCTTTGCAAGGATGGTATCCATATCGCAGTCTGCAGACAAGCTCTTTACATACTGGAAATGTCCGGAGGTGTCCCCCTTCAGCCAAAGCTCCTGGCGGGAACGACTGTAATACGTCATTTTACCGGTACGCAGAGTCTGCAAATAGGCTTCTTCATTCATATATGCCATCATCAGCACTTCATTTGTCTGGTAATCCTGTACGATAACCGGTACCATGCCATCGGAATTCATTTTAAAATCTGCCCAATCAAAGGCAGCATCCAGTGTTTGAATTTCCAATCCGTTTTCTACTAATTCGTTTTTGAAATTTAATACACGTGATGCATCTGCTACAAACCCGCATATTCCAGCGCAATTTTTAAATTTACAGAAATTTAAAGCACTGGCTTTCATTCCGGATATATTTACATAAAAAGGCACCTTTGTACATTCTTTAAAAGAAATGACTTTTAATTCGTCAACTTTATCCAAAATCACGCCACAGGTATATTCCTCAATCTGGTCAATATATGCGGTCAGATTAAGCATATCAGAAGCCTTTACAAGCAGTTTTTCCTTGCCAAATTTCAGGCTCACTTCCTCCGTAATAGAAATACCTGCTTCCGTATCATAATCCAATACAGCCTGCTTACAGCCCGCATACAAAAGTTTTTTGATATCTTCCATGCGCTTTACGTTACCTGCACCGATAACCGGAATCTCTGCCTTGGCACAAATGTCCTTTAATACATCCAAATTTAATTCGTGCTCTGTATCCTCCGTAGACAAATCCGTTACAAACAGTGCATCTACATGATTGTTGGCATATTTTAATGCCAGTTCCGGAGCCGGGATTTCAAACACAATTTCAGCCATTGGGTCAGAAACGGCTTTCCCGTTTTTTAAATATATATTAGAAATGATTTTTTTCTTCATACTCATAACTTTATAATTTCCTAAATTATTTATAGACTTCCCTTTGTACTCAGCACATCTTCTATACGTGAATCCTTCCCGGTTGCCCGGTCAAGTGCTTTTGCAAATGCTTTAAACATAGCTTCTATCATGTGGTGATTGTTACCCGGAGTCAGCACTTTGATATGTAAGTTCATGCCTGCACTGTAAGAAACAGCATAGAAAAATTCTTTTACAAGCTCTGTCTCCAGTTCGCCCACACGCTCTACGGTAAACTCGGCATCAAAGCTTAAATATGGTCTACCGCATAAATCTACCGCACAAAGTACCAAAACTTCATCCATCGGAAGAATAAAATATCCATAACGGCAAATACCGGCTTTGTCCCCAATAGCCTCTTTAATCGCCTGTCCCAGTACAATACCGCAATCTTCTACGGTGTGGTGACCATCCACTTGCAAATCTCCGTCTATATGTAAATCCATATCAAAGAATCCATGCTTGGTGAAACCTTCCAGCATATGGTCGAAAAAACCAATGCCTGTCTGTATATTGCTTTTTCCGGCTCCATCGATATTTAATTTCATGGAAATATCGGTTTCTTTTGTCTTGCGGTTTACGCTTGCGTTTCTTGACATAATATCGCTCCAATCTGCCGTATTTTTACAGCAAAAAAATCACTTATTCAAAACGTACCTTTATAGAATTTGCATGTGCGGTAAGTCCTTCTTTTTCTGCAAAAAATTCAATATCTTTGTGAACTGCTTCCAGCGCATTTCTGGAGTAGGAAATAATACTGCTCTTTTTGATAAAGTCATCTACACTAAGCGGTGAGAAAAACTTTGCAGTACCATTAGTCGGTAAAATGTGATTTGGACCTGCAAAATAATCTCCTAATGGCTCAGAAGAATATTCACCAAGGAAAATAGCACCTGCATTTTGAATCTTTGTCATAATTTCAAACGGATTCTTTGTCAGCACTTCTAAGTGCTCGGATGCAATTTCATTGGCTGCATCAATTGCATCGTCCATAGAATCTGCCACTAAAATGTAACCATAATTATCGATGGATTTACGCATAATATCCGTTCTGGAAAGTTCAGAAATAAACACTTCCACCTGCTCGGAAACCGCCTCTGCCAGTTCCATGGAGGTAGTGATTAAAATAGCACTGGCTAACTCATCATGCTCTGCCTGGGACAATAAATCTGCCGCAACATATCGAGGATTTGCACTTTCATCTGCCAGAACCAAGATTTCGCTAGGACCTGCCACGGAATCGATACTTACATGTCCGTAAACAGCTTTTTTGGCTAATGCCACAAAGATATTGCCCGGACCTGTAATTTTGTCTACCTTTGGAATGGACTGGGTACCAAAAGCCAAAGCCGCAATCGCTTGTGCACCACCTACTTTGTAAATTTCATCTACACCGGCAACCTTTGCTGCCGCTAAAGTTCCCGGATTGACTTTGCCATCTGCTCCCGGTGGTGTTACCATTACTACCTTGGAAACCCCTGCTACCTTTGCCGGAATAACATTCATAAGTACACTAGATGGATACGCTGCTTTACCGCCCGGAACATATACGCCCGCTTTCCCAATTGGAGTAATTTTCTGACCTAAAATAGTGCCATCCGGCTTTGCATCAAACCAACTGTTGCGAACCTGCTTTTCATGATATGCTTTGATATTGGCAGCCGCCTTTTCCATTACTTCGTAAAGCTTTGGTTCAATAATATTTACTGCTTCCTCAATCTCAGCTTCTGTTACACGAATGGTTTCTGCATTCAGCTCACATTTATCGAACTGCTTGGTATATGCAAAAATTGCAGCATCACCCTCAGATTTTACCTTTTCGATAATATCATTTACAATGGTCTCATACTGACCGTAGTTATTTGGACTTCTCTTTAATAAATCATTTAAAAGACTGGATTTACTTTCTTTGGATAACGTAATAATTCTCATAACTGCTCCTCTACAGCTTTTCTTTTAAAGCCATAATTAAATCACGAATACGTTTTGTCTCCATCTGCATGGACACCTGATTAACAATCATACGTGCAGACAGTGGACAAATTTCTTCTAACACATTCAAACCATTTTCCTTTAAGGTGGAGCCGGTTTCTACGATATCCACAATCACGTCGGATAAAGAAACCAAAGGACCTAACTCCACAGAACCATTTAATTTAATTAAATCTACGGTCTGATGCTTCACATTATAAAAATAATTTTGTGCAATGTTCGGATATTTGGTAGCTACACGGATACGCTCGTGATTCTTTAAAAGCTCACGTGCACTTTCCGGACCGCATACACACATGCGACACTTACCAAATCCTAAATCCAGCACCTCATATACTCTTCTGTTTTCTTCTAAAATGGTGTCTTTTCCCACTACACCGATATCGGCTGCGCCATACTCTACATAAGTCGGTACATCGGGCCCTTTTGCAAGGAAAAACTTTAATTTAAGCTCTTCATTTACAAAAATCAGCTTTCTGGAATCTTTGTCTTTCATTTCTTCACAGGTAATGCCGATTTCCTCTAAAAGCTCCAATGTTTTCTTGGCCAGACGCCCCTTTCCTAGAGCAAATGTTAAATATCTATCTTCGTTCATATTTCATCCTGCCTTACTCTTTGGTTAATATCACTGATTTTCCTGCCTGACGAAGGGATGTAGCTTCTTCAAGTACCTTCGCAAAGTTCTCTGTGGTATAGGTAAGCGTAATGGCATTTTCCTCCACCTTTACCGGAATCTTCTGGTGGTCCATTGCCTCCAAAATATCATCCACTATTACCATAAAACCAACCGCAGGAGCTTTTTTGCCAAAAAACTCCAGTAAGTTATCATAACGACCACCTTTTACGATAGCATCACCGATACCATAGGTAAATGCCTTAAAGACAATCCCGGTATAATAATAATACTGGCTGAGCATGCCTAAATCAAAAGATATATACTGTGCAATACCATAGCATTCCAGGCATTTTTTGAGCTGTTCTAATCGCTCTATAGCAGCAACAGAACGTGCATTATTCGCTAATGACTTTGCATAGGACAAATCCTGCAAAGAACCAAATAAATCGGCAACCTCAAGCAATGCCTTGCGGGCTTCCTTTTTAATATCCAGTCCATCCAAAATATCTTTTGCAGCAAACATATTTTTAATGGAAATCGCTTCCCGAAGACTATTTTCCGCTTCCAAACTAAGCCCTGCTTCTTCACACAAGCCCTTAAAGTAGTCCATATGACCTACGGAAATCTGGAATTTTTCAAGACCGGTTGACTTTAAAGCAGAAACCACCATCGCCAAAAGCTCTGCATCCGCTTCCACGCTGTCATCTAAAAGAAGTTCTGCGCCCATCTGGGTGGTTTCCTTCAGTTTACCTTGTAAATGACTGACATTTACAAAAGTATTTCCTTCATAAGTAAATCGAACCGGCTTGGTTTCATCCATAAAATACTTGGCCGCACATCTTGCAATAGAAGGTGTAAAGTCCGGTCGAAGCACTAAGGTTTGTCCATCTTTATCAATCAATTTATATAAATCCTTAGAAGGGGTGGTACCTACTTCCTTAGAAAATACGTCAAAATATTCAAAGGTCGGCGTCTGAATTGCTTCATATCCAAAACTTGCTATGCTTTTTCGAATAGACTTTTGTATTGCAAGTTTTCTCTTGTACTCTAATCCATAAATATCCCGGACACCTTCCGGTGTATGTAACAACTGCTTGTTTGTCATAATTCCCTCGCTTTAGTGTGGTAGTGTGCTAATTCGTTAAACTTCACATTTGAGTATACTACATTTCCATGATTTGTCAACAAAAGTTTTCAATATTTATTCTCTATCTTCCAAATCTTTTTGAAGTGCATCCAAATATGGTACCAAAACACCACTTTTCTTTGGTAAAACATACTCCGGATTTAGTTCCTCATAACGAAAGCTCTTTCTTCCGCCTTCCTCAGCACGATTCCAAAAATATAGAAGCATCTCATAAGGCAGATAGTAAAATAAATCTTTCTGTGTAAAATATATTAAAAAGAACGCAACACCGCCCTGTTTTTCAAAATCTCCCATAAACTGTACCTGATGCTCATGGATATTTTGCAATGCAAAAGTATCTTTAGAACACTCCTTTGCATCAAAACAAATGGGAATCCCCTGCACCGCACCGATATAGTCAACAGTACTCTTCTGGTCAAAATATGCTAACGTAATGTGCCTGCTCTCCTGGTCAATACGCACCGGTGTAATCGGGGTCGGTACTTTTTGAATCAAGGCGAGACCCGCATCACGATACTTTTCATTTGTTTTATTTATCATATCCTCCAGTGTGGAACCTCTAAGTCCCCTGGAACTCCATGTGGCCATGTGTTTCTCCTTTTTCAGTAATAACTCTATTAATATTTATAAATCTAATTTATAAAAACCCTTGACTTTTTTTACAAAAAAGCTTAATTTATAAATAAGAAATGAGTTTTACGACCGTACAGTTTTTACTCAAACGGGCTACTCGTTTCTTTTTTTGTTCTCAGAAAATCGTATAAATACATTTTTCCGTCACTATCATGCCTAACCAACATTCTTAGTTTGAAAATATTATATCTTATTAACTCTCCATCATCACTATATATTGGCAACGCCAATCTGGTATCATATCGATACCAGCCATACTGTGCTTTTTTCTTATGTTTTTCATTATAATCCAGCGCATATGATTTATTTGTTGCTATCTGAACTAAATCTTTAATTATCAAAGATGCATTTGCTTTTGCCTTAAGATTGGGACCTTTAAGTATTGTTTTGTCTTTACCATGTGTAAATTCGTCTGGGAAATCATTACCTATATATATCTTCTCTGATGTTTCTAATATTTCATAACAATTTCCGATATACTCTTTTAAATATTTTTCAATTTCATCCCATTCTTCACGTTTCTTCCCTTTAAATCGTATATCATTAATTATAACAATTTTTTTACCTTCGTGGTCTTTAATAATACTTAAATTATTCTCCATGCATACACTCCTTAAAACTTTTTCTTGGAGTTTATATTGTAGCATGTTCTTCATTATAACTCGGACAATATATCGTCCTATTTGAAATTATTTTTTGTAATATTCATATTACGCATGATAGGTCTTCAAAATCTGCTCATACACTTCCGGCTCTCTGGCATAAATCACCTGTCCGGAAAGCGCAGAAAACTCATGTTCCTCCGGAATCGTCGGAAATTCCAGCCGGTACGCATGTAAAAGCTGGTCTTCTACCTTATATGCACGCTTAAAAATCTTATTATAATCAAAACTGCCGTATTTAAAATCGCCTACGAGTGGATGTCCGATACTTGCCAAATGTGCACGAATCTGATGGGTTTTACCTGTTACAAGCTCCACCTCCAAATAGGTTATATCACCACAAATCTGCAATGGTTTATAAATCGTCCGGATGGCAGCAGTTCCTGGCATTTCCTTATCATAGATGGTAACCTTATTGTTTTTTTCGTCTTTATGCAAAAATCCGGTAATATTGGCTCCCTTCGTCATGACACCGCATACAAATAAACGATAGTATTTCCGAATGCTTCTATCCTTAATCCACTGATTCAACTGCTGACTGCCCTTTAAGGACTTGCCGCAAATCAAAAGACCGGATGTATTTCTGTCCAAACGATTGCAGATGGATGGCTTAAAACTAATCAAAGATTCCCTGGAAATTTTGCCTTTATGAAGCAAATAACCAATAAACCACTCATTTACAGACATATCCTTGTCCGAAGCCTTCTGACTAAGCACGCCGGATGGTTTATTGATAATCAGCACATGCTCATCTTCATACACCACTTCTATGCCTTTTAATTCCTCAAAAGCCTTTTTAAACTCACTTATATCGACGCTGGTTCGACTATTATTTAAAAGCTTACCACCAAACTTTTGATAGGTTTCGTCTGCCAGAAAAATCTTAACGGAGTCGCCGACTTTCAGACTTTCCTTACCCTCTGCTTTTTTTCCATTTAATGTAATATTTTTCTTGCGAAGCATTTTATATAAAAAACTATTGCCTGCTTCCGGCAGCAGTTTGTGCAGCAGCTTGTCCAAACGCTGCCCTGCTTCATTATTTGAGATTTGAATTTCCTGCATAATAGCTCCTTAACCCCTTTTATACAGGTGCTCCGATGGATTTGTTATCATCATTAAATGAATACATTTTTTTCTCGTTATTAGTATCCAATGATTGAGCAACCTTTTTTATAATATCGGCTACTTGTTCCGCACACGCCTTAATACCTTCCTCTGAAAGATGAATATTGTCTTCACAGATGTATTTATCAATATCTGATGCTACCAACTGATATAAATCATTAATGATAATCCCCTTTTCTTTTAAAAGCGGAACTATTAAAGCATTATATTTTTCAATATCAGAATTGCTGTTGTACTGATTTTCCAAAGCAACAGGAGTTGTTGTGGCAAAAATTACTTTATCATATCTCTTAATAAGAATATCCGCAATTCTTAACATATTTTCCACATACTCCGCTTCCGATGTAAACAAACCATCTCCAAAAAGATTACAAACATCCCAAAGTCCGTTGTTCCAATGAACAATTTGACTTCCCGACATATTTTTTTCCCAGTCAAACAAGCCACGAAACGTAAATTTTGCAAACTTACAGTTCTCCTTAGGTTGAAATACATCAAACTCCTCTCCTAAAAGGGTAGGAACCTCCAAACCATAACCTATCATTCGAATGGAATCACCAAGTAAAGTTACCTTTATCATACTAGCCCTTCCTTCCATAACTCAAAAAATGACTCGTAAAGAAATCAGAATAGCGATTACATATATTAACAAGATCCCTACACAAAGGACTTTTCTTTCCGTACCATACACATCCATCATATGCCTAAATAATTTTATGCTAACCAGTGACATGGCAACGGTCAAAAAACATCGCCAAAACATAATGCCATATGTATCTTCCCACACCATATCATTTGTAATGCCCGGTAACATATCTTGTTCTGATTCAACGGAAGCACCGTCTATTTTCACATACATGCTGTATGTTTTGGCATCATTTACTATTATGGTAAAGTTTTTAGAAAAAAGATTAGGGTAACTGATGTCTACCGCATCATTGCTGTTCTCATACAGGCAGTGAAATGCACCATTCTCATAAGACGTACCCTTGTATGATAAAAGTGTAAAATCTGAATTATGAATATTCCAACCAAAACGAGGACTCATTAATAAGACGATAATTTGTAATGGTAAAAGAACATATATTAACTTTTTTAAATCTTTCATTTGTAAATACCTCCTAGTCATTCACGAAATATTAATCTTCTACAGACTGTACCCATTCTAATTCTTTGGCAGGAACAACGATATAATTACCTGTTCCTTCACCAACGCGCAAATATACATTGTTAATTCCAGCCTGAATTATCATTCTAGCGCATAAAGGACATGGCTTTGCCTTGTGAATAGAATTGTCCTGAGGATTCACACTTGTCATATATAAATCAGCCCCAATTGTTTGCTGCCTGGAACAGTTTAACAAAGCATTTGCCTCTGCATGAATCGCACGACACATGCCATACCCTTCTCCCTGATGCAAACCTCTTTTAATTCTTGGACATTTGCCTATATCACAACAATTTTCAAACCCTCGTGGTGCACCATTATAGCCTGTCGAAATAACAACATCATCTTTTACGATAACAGCACCATATTTTCTTTTAATACAGGTACTTCTATATGCAAATACTTCCGCACAATTCAAATATGTATCAATTTTAGTAATTCGTTCTCCGGTTTCTGGTCTGACCATATGTTTTCCTCTTCTTTCTTAAACATTTACGGTACATACACTCTCGTCATCGCTGTCACATACCCTTTTTCAATCTGAATCGTGGTATTATTGGCATAGAAATGATAATCGATGCCTGAAGCATCTTTCAGGAAATCCTCTGCACTAAAGATTACCGCATCCTTATCCAGATCTGATGCATCATTGTATATAAAGTCCGGAGAAACCGGAAGGGTCACTTTACCAAGCTCATAATAAAACTTCGTATCACTGTAACCTTTTTCATAATATACCGTATTTCCTTCTGTATACAGTTCAAATCCGCCTTTGTCCAGACCTCCGTTAATCAGAACCAGGCCGCTTTCCTTACGCTCTATGGACGAAATCAAAATTTCATCCTGACCACATAACATAGTGTCCCCTTCTTTCATAAGGGATATATCTACCATGTCGTACACGTCATACACAAAAACTGTCACATCCATCATAACCACACCGGTCTTATCCCTGTAAAAATCTCCTTTTTCCAGAGAAATTGCTACTGTGCAATCCTCTAACTTCGTGATGTCTATGGTAACTGGCAACGGAGTAACAACTGCAGACTCTTTTACTTCTGATGTAGTCATTTGCTGACTCTCAACTACCGCTATGCTTTCTTCTTTCTGCTTTTCTGTCTCCGTTGTCTGCTGGCTTTCCTGCATTTCTGTTGCATAACTCTCCGAAATTTCGGACACCGGTTTTGTAGTTTTACATCCAACCAAAACCAACATACAAAGCATCATTACACTAATTAACCCAATATATTTTTTCATAGAAAGCCTCCTTTTTAATATTAAATTAGCTGGAAAGTTAAATCGAACCTTCCTTGCCAACTACTACAAACGTTTCTTTTATACATTTTTCTATCTTCATAAACAACCTTCCCGCACTATTTAAGTTGCTTTTCATATGGAATAATATCTCAGACTTATTTAATTCTTCAAATTACCCTTTTCTATATTCTCTTGAATTATCCGGTCAGCTACTTCAAACAATTTTTCAGAACCCAATTTGGTTTTACTGTGACGCTTATATATTTGTGTGCTTGTGACATTATGCTCTTTCCAATCACTACCATTATTGCTGTTATTTAAAATTAATGGTTGAATATTATCCATAGTGTGAGCAAATCTTGATTCTGCAGTCTCATATGATTCAAACTCATCAAATAAAGCAATTAACTCTGTTGCCTGTTCATCAGGTAATATTGAAAATATCCTCCGTTTTGCAGCATCTTCTCTGTCTTTTTGTGTTTTTAAACCATCCTCGTCATAAGCGTACGTGTCACCCGCATCAATTTCAACAATATCATGAATTAGGCACATCATCATAACTTTTGCAATATCTACCTCTTCGTTGGCATATTCCCGAAAAAGATATGCCATGATTGCCATATGCCAAGAATGCTCTGCATCATTCTCATTTCTTCCGTTTCCAGACAAATGGGTTTGTCGAAATATATTTTTTACTTTATCAATTTCTAAAGAAAAAGCTAACTGTCTATCTAAACGACTATCCATCTAATCATCTCCCTAAATGAAGTTTGTTGCTCCGATATACTGAAAGTTATAGTTTGCACACATATATTTCTTCATCAATAAAAACGCCTTCTCCGTCATTTATACGAATAACGCTAACATTGTGTTCTTTTTCATAAATATAACATTTTTCTTCAAACTTTTCAAATCTTGAAAGAAATTTGCTATAGTGAGGTAACACTTGTACTTGCGTTAACGCAAGACCTCTTAAATCCGTTAATCCCAAAAAATTCATTTCAGGAGAATAACAATTCACCAATTCAAGTGTAGCACCAAAAACGAATGCAGCCACACTCCAACCAATTAATATTCTGTTTATTCCAATATCCTTTAATATTTCTGCCGCATTATTTTTTCTAATTGAGTGTAATAAGTAATACGGATTCCCACCGATAAATTCTACAACATCATAATCTAGTAACAAATCAGCAGGTTGCTTATCCAAGTCAAAGATATCCACTTTCAAGTTTAATGATTCTAATTCAGAAATACATCTGGATACATGATAATTGGATTCTTTATATTCATTATCTGCTGTTACAACCAATGCAGCAGTTTTGCAATGACTCACCTTATCCTTAATGTGTAATAAAATTTCTTTACTTGACAAACCGTTTGAACATAAAACCAGCATTTTGGCACCTCACAAATAACTTTAAATTTTTCAGCATTTAACTTATAAAATATATTGGATTTTAGCCCACTATCACATCAAGAATTTTAGCAATCGTTTCATCAATTATATTGCCTTCCCATCCTAAATGCCAACCGTCTTCCGAAATAACATCAGTAATAATATATATTGCAGAAGCAGAACATCCTCTATATCGAGCAATCGTAAAAAGTCCAATCCCTTCCATTTCTACGCACAAAGCGCCTTTAGAACGATAATCAAGAACTTGTCCCCAAGTCTCATGATATCCTGCATCTGTTGTCCAATGCTTACCTCTGTTATAAATTATTCCTTTTTCTTTTAACAATTGTTCAATCTCATCAGTTAATGACGGTGTCGTCTCAAGAAAATCATAATTAAATCCATACAATCTTGCTACTGCTGTGTCATTATATGCCCCATTCGTAAGAACAACATCACCAATGTTTAAGTTTTGATTGATTCCGCCAGCCAATCCAACATGAATAAACTCTTCAACGCCTCCAGCAACCAGGTCTTCTGCTTGTGTGGCAATTCCAGGAGAACACATTTCGGCTTTAATGAAACCAACTTGCGGATTGTTTTTAAACACATATAGCGAACCACCTAAAGGATATTTATATTTTCCACATCCTTTTTCAATCATCACATCATAAATGCCATTTGCTAATAAATATACCCGTTTAGGAACTTGCATAGAATCAATATCAAACCCTGCATTTTTCAGTTCAATTCTTACCAGTTCTTTTGGGTCTGTCATCACTCGTTCTCTCATATAATTTACTCCATACACATAGATAGTTGTTCCAATGCCCAATTCTGCATTTCAACAAACATCTTTCCTTTTAATTGGTCGTATTCTATCCAGCAAAGAATATGGTCTGTTTCTGTGGGTGTAGATTCTCTATCAAGCAATTCTCCAAAGTAATATGTAACTCTCTTTTAATACAATCCAAATGACTTTCTCCGCTTTCCAAACCGTCACCTAAAAAATAATCTTTTGGTGTTTGAACCACACCAACTTGATTATTGCGACAAGGAATGAAGTATGCACCCTCTCGGTTTAAATATTCAGCATTTTATTTTATTCCAAAAACTTTATGCATCTTGTACTCCGTCAAATTTACCATTCATTTAAATGAATTCTATTTTCTACTGCATACTTCTTTTGTTCATTATATACTGCATCATCTTTAGGTTTTCCTATTGCAATATAACAAGGCATCACATATTCTTCAGGAAATTTCAAAATACTCCTTACATATTCCTGTTCATCTCCCAGTGGAACACGCAATGCATAAGCATATTTTTCGGCAGTGATTGCCAAAAAAATATTCTCTATACAACACCATATTGATGCAAACGCATTAAGGGCAGACAAATCTTTAGGCTTAAGTAAATCTCTTTTTTGCTTAAATAGAGGAATCAAGACACAACTGGCATCTAACAACATTTGATATTGTTTAGGAATCGCATCACTATACATTTTTTGTTGACACTCGTCATTTAATTTCCAAGATTTCATAATAAAATCCAATCTCTTTTCGGATACCTTTTTCGGAATCTTTTTTATTAGTTTTTCAACTATATCCTTATCTTTTACAACGATAAAATGCCAATCACGCATATGGTCATTTGTCGGTGCTTTCATTCCAGAATCTATAATCCTATTAATAACTTCCATATCAATGGTATCATCCTGAAAATCTCTTATCGTTCTTCTTGCATTTATGACATCATAAAATTCCATTCTTCTTCACCTTCTCAAATTTACCTTTCTATAAATTGCATTACAGATTTTAATATATCTATGCTTTGGTATGGCTGTCCTTCAACCTCTAATGAATGATTTGCATCATTTAAATACAAAGCCTTAATTTTGCGTGCATCGCAATAGCCTTTGTAAATTTGGTAGGCTTTATCCTGTGTTCCTATAACTACATAACTATCAATATTACAATATGTAATTGCTTCTTCAATAGGTGTAATAAAAATCTGAATGACTTTTTTTCCTATTTTTCCAGCAAGTATTCCTGCTTCTACTGACCCAATGCTTTTTGATAAAAAGATAATTTCATCATATGAAGTAAAATTAACATCTTTTACTTGTTCATATACATATTCTCTTCCTTGGGCAACTTTGCTTTCTAAGGACAACTCTGTATTTGATAAAATACTTTGATAATTCATATGTATTCTATCATATCCCTTTGTTTCATATATAAAATCAGCGTAATATAACAATGGACTATCCAGTCCGTAGCCCGCTCCAGGAAATAGTATTATTAATTTTTTCATAATTCCCTCGTATCAAATTACAATTCTTTCTCATAGCATAAAAAATCCTGCTCATACATATGGCATTCACCGACCACACGAAAGCCAAATACCGCATAACAACTGATTGCCTTTGTATTATTCTTATTTACCAAAATATGAATGCCATTAAAGCCTCGTCTCTTCAACTCATCCATCCCAAACTTCAGCATGATACGTCCAAAACCTTTATTCTGTTCATCTGGCAGTACAGCCAGCCTTGCCAGTTCACCTACAGGTGCAAGGTTTTCATCCCAACAAGAAAGACAATCAACCGCCTCATCTTCCTCGATTGAAATAGCAGCCCTTATGCTTCCGTTCATTTTCAAAACAAACAGTGCATCTCGTGAAAGATCCCAGTCAATTTCCTCATTCGATGGATAGTCTTCATTCCACGGACAACATTCCCGACCTATCTGTGCCTTATAGAGAGACAAAATCTCGTCCCTGTCCGCTTCTGTTGCCATAGCAATTTCATATTCCATATCCTACTGTTTCACCTTTTCTGTTTAAAATTCTAAATTTTTCCAACCTTCTTAGCATCAATAATGATTGAAACCATACCAAGTTTTTCGAGGGAGTTTCTTGTATCAAATCGCAAAGAACGTCCGATTTTTCCATCCGATTCATTCCAGTGTTTGTAATGAAAGGTTCCGCTTTCATCGCAGTATTCAAGTAACTCTACTTCAAATCCAGCCTGTTCAAACACAGAGCAAAGCTGTTTGTAATCATATACAATTTTATGAGTAAATGCAGGGTGATTCGGATCTCCGTTTCCACCGACTTTAACCATATTCTGATACCAATCATTGCGAAAATTTTTGTCCGGTACAGCAGCACGAATATATCCGCCATCCTCAATAAAATCAAAACAATTTTTTGCAGCAATAATACCATCCTCTAACGTCATATGCTCCCAGACATGTTCTGCCAGAAAGGCTGTCGGCTTTTCTTCACTGAACATATGCTCAAAATCTGCTCTATCTAACAAATTAAGTTCCGTTTCTTGAGTACTTATCCAGCCATCATATTTTGTTTTTCCAGCACCTATTACTATTTTCATTTTTACCTCTGAAAATTCACATTTTATCGACATTTAACTTGTACAACATCTTGGAATTTATCTATCCTAAATAGATAAAGCAAAATCAATCGCCTTATAAATAACTTCTTTCCTCATTTCTTTGGTCATTTTCCACGACCATTTATTTTCGTTCTCATCTAAAGGATGAATATCAGATACCATTAACAAAGCAACTACGTTTAAATCCAAATAATTTCCAACACTAAATAATGCAGATGTTTCCATATCAACACCTACTGCACCTTTTTTTCTCCATAGTGCTTCTTTATAAAATGTTTGTCGAAATACCGCATCTGTTGATACAATTGGATGTTGTTTGCAATTTTCAACAAACCCAACTGCCGCTTTAAATAGTTTTTCATTAGGCTTATAATATTCTTCATTTTCAAAATAATGTAGAGATGTACCTTCTTCGGAATATACAAGTGGTGGAATGATAATATCGCCTACATTAATTAAACTTGAATAACCACCAATCATCCCTACTGAAACAACATTCTCAATGCCTAATGCTTTTAAAGTTTCCAATGTATCTGCCGCTTGTGGAGCACCTCTTCCACCATCTAAGAAGCAAATATCATTGTGTCCTTTAATCTTATAAACAGGGCAAGCATTAAGAAATCTTGGAAAACGTTCCGTTATTAGTTCAACATCATATCGTTCTTTTATAAACTCAATGCCGCTCATATATAACAGTACTACTGTTTTTGGAAGCACAAAAGCATCCTTTTTTCCATGCGAAGACTCTACTTGTTCTTCAGCAGAAATTGTAGGTCTTGTTTTATCATCCTTATGAAACCACATACATATTTCCTCCAAGACACAAATTCTAATTTATTACTGTCTCTTTGTGTCGTTTTTTTCTTGTTGTTTCTTTTCTTCCTTTTTTTCTTTAATCTTTTCCTTAATTTTAAAGAAAAGTTCTAATGCCATTTGATTTGCTATCTGTCCCATAATATCGCCTCCATAATTTCTAAGTTATCGTTTTGACAACTGATTTGAGAAATATTGTGCTGCAATAGCATATTCTATATCATCCTCTATATACATCACGATAGGATTATTCTCCACATCCTCTTCGACCTCATAAAGCATAAAGCTTTGAGAAAAATCCAATTCCTTTTTCCTTTTCAGTGGGAGTAATGCAAAATATTTTTTATTATTAACCTCAAAATAAGAATAAACGCCGCAATCCACACTTGTTCCATCCTCATATGGAAGTGTTACGATAATATCCTCTAACTTTTTATCCATAAAATCCATAATAGTATGCTCTCCTAAATTATTCGTTATCTTACTACCGAAGAATGACTGTATATATAAAATTCCTCCTGGCTAGGCATCCATGCCTTTTTCTTTGGCGGGAAGGTCGCGTCAAATACCTCTACTGCGCCTACATCTTCGCAACAATCGGCAGCAGTACTTGGAATATACATCCATTTTCTGCCATCAAGGGCGTTCGGTACGAGCTCACAGACAAGAAGCGCCGTCGGGAAATTTCCATCAATAATATAGCTGACGTTTTTCTTCTTGCAGCTCACAAATCCACGGCTGACATAGTTCCCTGGATTACCGAAATTGATATTCACATCGTATCCCATCTTGCGTGCCACATCAAAGGAATGCTCAATCAAAATTTTACCAAGTTTCTGTCTCTGATATTCAGGTGCAACACAAAGCGGTCCGAAAGAAAGGATTTCTTTTCTATTACCTTTTTCGTCTTCAAGCCACGCTTTTGTATACATTATGTTTCCAATGATTTTTCCTTCTTTTTCTAGTACAAAAGCAAGCTCGGGAATAAAATCAGGATGATTTCTCATTTGATGGACATAATAATGTTCGTCTGCACCCGGCTTATAGATGTTCCAGAACGCCTCTCGAGTAAGCTCTTCTACTGCCCTGTAATCCTTTTTTGTTTCTAAACGTATTATTAAATTATTCATGTTAGTATCCTCGCATTTAAGTCCAAGGTCAATATCAATCTCATACTCCTCATCAATGAGCACATAATTCACACCAAACCTTTGCGCTAGCTTCAAAAACCGCTCATTATCCTGTATAACACTTTCCATGGTACAATCCGAATCATCTATGCGATTTTCAATAATATTTGCATATTTCTTTATATCATAAAAGTGGTTTCTAATATAGTTCTCGCTCATCACAAGGCAATAATATTGGATATGAGGCAGATATTCTTTTTTAAAGTCTTTTGCCCAATCAAAGGGAATATAACACCCCTCGACAATTAGATTTTGCTTGTTTTCAATCGCTGTTTTCACCATTTCACGGACGATAGGCCATAAATACGCAGTCAAGTCATCATCATTACTCATAGGTGTGAGACTCGTGTTTCCACTGCGGATTAAACCCATTTTCAAATGGTCTATGGATAAATAGGGATAGTTATATGTTTCAAGCAGTTTCTGCGAAAGGGCAGTTTTTCCTGTGTGGGACGCACCCGTAATTAAAATAATCATTTTTTAAGTAACAACTTCCTCCACAATTTTCCTTTTCTATTCAACTAATTGAATATAATAATCTAACAAATCATATATCCAATCTTGAAGTTTCGTAAACGAAAAACCTAAGCTTCTTGCCTTCTCTGTATTAATACTGTACTCTGGTTCGCCATTATATGGTGCATCATCTCCAGCCTCATCTATGATTGCCTTCATTCCTGTTTTCTTTTCAACATAATCAAGTATTTCCTTTAAAGAAATCGTTCCTTCTGCACATCCGTTAAATGCACCGGTAACATCTTTATCGACCAAATAAGCCATAAATTTTCCTGCTTCATCTGAACGAATAAATCCCATTTGACAATCCAAATTGTCTATTTTCATAGGGATAGATTTTACTACATGTTCTACATAAAACAACAATCTTTTTGTGTAATCATCTTTTCCGATTACAAATGGGTATCTTACTGCAACCCATTTTCTATTAGCATATTTTTGCCACAAGGCACATTCTGCCTGACGTTTTATTTCTTCATAAGGAAAGGCTCTTCTATCACACCATATTAACTCTTTTGTCGTTCCGTCAAAATCTGTCTCTATAGTATTTATATGCTTTGGGTCATAAACGGAAGTAGTTGACATATAAATGTATCTGTCGCAATCGACTGCATCTATTACATATTTAATGTCGTTTGAACAATACGCTAATTTATCAATTACAACATCATAATGCGTTCCTCTTAGCGCATTTTTTACACTTGCCTCATTCGTTCTTTCCATAACAATGCGATTTACTTTATCGCCGTATTCATCAATAGATTTGCCTCTTGTCGCTATTGTGACATCATGACCACATTTTAAAAGTTCATTTACTGTATGTATTCCAAAAAAGCGTGTGCCGCCTATTACTATAATTTTCATATTACCTCACAAATATTATAAAAGAATTTTCTGTTGTTCTTTTTTACTAAATTTAGAAAAAACAGTATCGTAAGCCAAATCAATCATATTTAGCAATTCTTCTTCCGGAAAATCCTCTAAATATATGGTATTCCAATAAGGCTGTTGAACAGGCGGGCAATGATATCCTCTTACCACTTTTCCCGGATACACTGTTCTGTAAAACTCCCCGGCATCTGCCGTACATTTCAGTGTAATTTTATAATCGTATTCATAGGGATATAATTGAGCAAAAATTTTTCCGTTCAATTTATAACAGATAGGAACATCCCCAAATGGAAACTCCTCTGTGGCTTTGTGCTTATTTTTGCAATATGCTTTTATATCTTCTACAGTCATACCCAATACCTAAAACAATTCATCCAACAAAATATAATACTTTAGCTTGTCCCAATCCGGTTCAATTCCTAATTTTTCAAACAAGAGTTCCGGGTTAAAATCTTCGTATACTTTTCCGCCATATGTACCATCAAAATTATGCTTCAAACTTCTATAACAAAGGGCAATATCATTCCATTTATCTGAAACACCCGCTCGGTCCAAATCGATAAATCCCTTTATCTGGCCATTCTCCAGGAAAATATTTGGAAGACAATAATCTCCATGTGAAAACACAGGTTCAAAGGTCGGTCGATTATTTTCCAGCCACTCTAATAAATGTTTTGGACTTTCAAAACCACCTGCGCTGAATGTCTTCGGATCTACATTATCCAAATCCACCAAACCATGTTCCACATTCATACGTGCTTTATTCAGAACAGTATCTAAATCTCGTACGCGTGGGCACTCTCTAACATCTACTTCCCATAACATGTTTAATCCACAAGCCAATGCTTCCAAAAGTTCATTTGGATGCTCCAAGTAATAGGTGTCGCAAGACATTTTACCACGAATTTTTGACATAAGCAGATAGCTTTTTCCATCAGCCTCTTCATAAGCAAGCACCTGTGGTACTGGAAGCTTCCCTTCCAACCATTTCATCATCTGCACCTGCTCTGCCATAGATGTGGTACTGTCCTCTATTTTCAAGACCATATCATCAAAAATCAATACCTGATTACCGGACATACCAATATTATCCACTATAAAGGCTTTTTTATCAATCCATGATTTAATTTTAGAAGGCACCTGTAATTCTTTTTCAAATAAAGACATTTCATCCCTCTTTCAAAAACATGATAAAATCATTGCAGTAACTTCACTTTTTCAGGGTTGTTTTCAGAATAACTCAGCCTTACAGAACTCCCTATCTCTGGAACTGGGTGCCCTGCACGAATCCACTTTCTTTTGATATATTCTGTGCCATTTACTGTATATTTAACTTTTATAATATGTGGAAATACTGCCCCATCCAAAACATGCATCCTTATAGGTTTCGTATTGACTTTTAACCACCATTGTTTTTTAACAGAAATTACGACACCCAATATTTCTTTATTCATACACCAACCCTCACTTTGTTTAAACTTCTTTATTAGTTATATTAAAATTAGCGATTATATTTAATACCTGAATAAATCAACATTATCAGACCAACCACAAAACCTACCACAAAAGGAATAAAACTCCACATAGAATTTGTAATGCCAATAATTATTGAGGTTATGAAAAGACCTATTCCAATTAAAACAACTCCTATTCCCGATATAGTACAAAATGCTTTTTTATCTTCTTCCGATACCTTATCGTAATGATAATCGTGGAATAAAGATATTTTTTCTTTTTTCCATACCATATAACCTAGAAGAATCAAAACAAAACCAACAAACCCTACAATAATGGAACCAGTCATCACTCTTTACCTTCCACAAATTTTTATTGTACATATATGCTCTATTTATTTTCAATCCACTTCTTAGCCCAAATAAACAAGGTTTCAGACATTTCTTGAAACTCAACTTCCCCACCATTTTTCAAAGCTAAAAAAGTATCTACAATCACTCGGTCATCCGGAGCAATCACTTGGAGCAAATCGTTTTGATGGCTGACATAGTTTTCTGTTTGTTTAAAGCAGATTGCCTGTACAACAAAAGAAGCGGATTTATATAACCCTTTTAGAATTTCATGACTCTTTTCATGCAACATGTTATGCACACAGCCATGATAGATGTTACACGCACCAATTTTTATTGCCCTGCTAACAGCCTCATCGTCAATCAATACCAGCAATTCATCAAGACTTCCTTTTATCGGCTTTGTATCATAATAAAACTGGAAAAGGTCTGAAGGTTCCCAATTTAAAAGTTCATTTTTACCTGAAAGGAAACCACAAATCAGCTCCCTATGAGGCAATGTATCTAACATACTATTATAGGTTTGAATATCCTGAGCAAACAGTTCATCAAGAATTACGACCATATCAATGTCGCTCGTTTCTGTCGCTTCTCCACGACCGTAACTCCCCTGTAAACCTACAAACCATACTCGCTCTCCAAAGTTTAAAGTTAAAGTATGTAAAAACTCATTCAACCAAGTAGAGATATCCATCATTTCAGTCACCTCTTTATATACATCTAATCTCACTAGCAATTTCTTGAACACTTTTATTACCGGTATCAATTTTAATCGTATTGAGATTATGAAACAACGGAATTCTTTCCACGCTTCTTTCAATAACATCTGCAACACGTATGCCTCTTTTCACATCGGCCATTAACCTCTCACGTAGATATTTTTCATCTGCAATAAGGGAAATACACTTCACAGCGCAGTTTTGGGTATCCAAATTTTCAACAATAGTATCAATAATTTTTTGTTGGTGCATTACCCAACAGAAAATTATATTTTCATAAGCCGAACAATGTATAAAATTGTTAAGCAGGTGACAAATATTATCTACAACCATTGCCTTTGTTTCTTGCGTTACGTGGAATGGGTTAGAATCCCAACACCAGTCCCCGTCCAGGAAAACACTGTTGGGTAAATCTTGTTTTAACTGTTGGCTTACCGTTGTTTTACCAACTCCCATTGTTCCACCTATTAAATATATGGTTTTCATCTTATTTCTCCATAAAATGTGCCTGACCATCTTCCAGATAGCCACAACTCTCATATAATTTTTTTGCAATTGGGTTGTTTACATTCACATACAAACGAATAGCAGTTGCATCTAATTCCCTTTTCAGTTCATCCGCTTTTTTCATCAACGCTTTTGCAACTCCCTGGCCTCGGAAATTTGGTGCAACCCATAACTCATCTACATAAACATGCCCATGACCTTTCCATTTACCGATTTTGGATATGTAAATTAAAGAAATCCACCCAACATATCGGTTATTTACATTAGCTGCGTAAACATACAAATTAGGATTAGCCAATTCTTCCTTTAACTGTTCTGAAATCGGTGTATTTAAAGCATCACGTTCAAAACCTTTTTCTCTCCAGAAAATCATATCATCGAATAGAGAATAATTACTTGCATTAATTTTTTCAATTTTGAATATAATTCTATTGTCCAATACGTTTTCCTCCATATAACCTCTCTCCCTTTTTGGAAAAGTGTTCCTACAACAATTTGATAAATTAGGATTTAACGAGTGCGCCATACCTGCATTCCTGCACCATCATTGATATTCGGTCGAATCTCAAAGCCAAACTTTTCATAAAATGGTTCTTTCCCTTTGGCGGAGACAATCATAATCTTAATCCGCCATCCATCTTTTAGCTGTCTATCAATAAAGGAGATACACTCATTAACCATTCTTTTGCCAATTCCTTGTTTTTGGTATTCTGGCTTCACCATTACATCTGCTAAATACGCAATGTATCCTTTATCCCAAAAGATTCGAGCACAACCAACAATGTTATCATCATCACGACAAGCAATCATGAAATCGGAGCCATTTAGACCAGATTGTGCCTGTTCTTCAATAATTGGTTGCCACGCAACAGCAGAACGCAACTCACAATACTCTTTAGCCGATAGTG
>JAZQUB010000007.1:0-59447 GCA_045631045.1 Lachnospiraceae bacterium | reverse complement strand
CTGGAAGTTTCCATACGTTGCAGGTCAAAATGGCGGCGGCGTGTTTGTATTATTTTATCTATTGTTTCTTTTGTGCATGGGTGTACCGGTGCTTACGATGGAGCTTGCTGTAGGCCGTGCCAGCCGTAAAAGTGCTGTTTTGGGCTATAAGGCACTGGAGAAGCCAAAAAGCAAATGGCATATACATGGTTGGTTCTGTGTTTTCGGCTGCTATTTGTTGATGATGTATTATACTACGGTATCCGGCTGGATGCTTAGCTATTTTGCTAAATTTGCCACCGGTAAGTTTGATACGGTTACATCACAAGAGGTTGGCAGTGTATTTAGTGAGATGCTTGCAAATCCGGGTGAGATGATTTTTTGGATGGCGGTAACCGTTATTGCCGGCTTTGCAGTATGCAGCCTCGGTGTTCAGAAGGGGTTAGAAAGAATTACTAAGGTGATGATGCTTGCACTGTTAATGTTGATTGTAATTCTTGCAATTCACAGCACATTATTACCGGGCGGTGGCGAAGGTATTAAATTTTACTTGCTTCCGGATTTTGCAAGAGCAAAGGAAATCGGTCTTCTTAATGTTGCAGTTGCAGCGATGAATCAGTCCTTTTTTACCTTGAGTCTTGGTATTGCGGCTATGGAAATCTTTGGCAGTTATATGTCTAAAGACCATACATTAGGTGGAGAAGCAGTACGTATTTGTGGATTGGATACCTTTGTAGCGTTAATGTCCGGCATGATTATATTCCCTGCTTGCTTTGCGTTTAATATTCAGCCGGATCAGGGTCCTTCCTTGATTTTTGTGACTTTGCCGAACGTGTTTATTAACATGGCAGGCGGCAGAGTTTGGGGAACTTTGTTCTTCTTGTTTATGACCTTTGCAAGCTTTTCTACGGTAACAGCGGTGTTTGAGAATCTCATTTCCAGCTGTATTGATAATTTTGGATGGAACCGCAAGAAAGCAGTTGTAGTAAATTGTATCTTTATTTTGGCGGCAAGCATACCATGTGTACTTGGATATAATGTATGGAAGGATATCCGTCCAATTCACGGTAAGGACATATTAGATAGTGAGGACTTTATTGTAAGTACACTGTTGCTTCCAATAGGCTCCTTAGTTTATTTGTTATTCTGTGTAACGAAGTGGGGCTGGGGCTTTGATAACTATTTGGAAGAAGCCAATACCGGTTCCGGATTCAAGCTTCCAAAGTGGCTGAAATGGCCGTTTATGACCGTAATTCCGGCGTTGATTATTGTGATTTTAATTAGCGGTCTTATCAGTTTCTTTAAATAAAAAATAAGGTGTAGAAAAGAGTGATTTACCTGATATGGTAAAGTCACTCTTTTTTTTGCGCTCTTTTGGCTTTGTTAATTCCGCCGGACATATGGGTCTGCTTGTTCTTGATAAAGCAGGCACGTTGGACAGAATCCTCTCCGTATTTACCGCGGATGGTGTCAATAGCCTTGTCAAGCTTGGCCAGACGGTCATATTTGTCTGTTTCAAAAAAGCTGTACTGGAAAGACTGTTCGTCGGTAGCCTTGGACGTAAAAACGCCCAATAACCGGATAGGAGCACCTTTCCAAAGTTCATCAAAAAGTTCGCAGGCGGTTTCAAAAATCTGATATGTAACATCCGTGCGGGATAAAAGTGCCTTTTGGTGAGAGGTGTGACGAAAATCGCAGTCTGTGATGTGAATGCCCACTACACTAACGTAAGAGTGGTCCGCACGAATACGAGTACCTACTGTTTCGCAAAGAGATAACAAAATAGTGCGGGCGGTTTCCGGGTCCGTTACATCCTGAGATAAGGTAATGGAGTTACCAAAGCCTTTATTTTGCGGCGCTGTATCCTTAGTAATGGAACCATGGTCTATGCCGTGGGAAAAGTCCCAAATGGTTTCGCCGTGCTTTTTTAGGTGATACTGTATGAAACTTCTGTCAGAGCGTGCCAAATCACCTATGGTATGAATGCCCAGAGTGCGCAGCTTCTGCTCGGAGGCTTTGCCCACAAAAAACAAATCACGTATATCTAAAGGCCACATTTTGGCCGGGATTTCCTCCGGAAACAGAGTGTGTACCTTGTCCGGCTTTTCAAAGTCAGAGGCCATTTTTGCTAAAAGGCGATTGCTAGAAATACCGATATTCACCGTAAACCCCAATTCTTCGCGAATACGGTCCGCCAACTTTCTGGCAAAAACGGCAGACGGTCCATAAAGATGCTCTGTGCCGGTAAAATCGCAGAAAACCTCGTCAATACTATAAGACTCCACATCAGGGGTATATTGCTTTAAAAACTCCACAAAGCGCTTGGAGGACTCTACGTAGACAGAGTAACTGGGAGGAACAATGGTAAGGTTCGGACACTTCCTGCGGGCATGAGCCAAAGGTTCGCCGGTCTGGATATTAAAACGCTTGGCAGGTGTGGACTTGGCCAAAACAATACCGTGACGGTCTGCTTCGGAACCGCCTATAACAGCGGGAATGGTGCGGATGTCCAGCTCTTCACCCAGAACCTCCATGCGATACTGGGCTTCCCAGGAAAGGAAAGCACTATTGACGTCTATGTGAAAGATGATTGGGTAAATTTCCATATGAACTTCTCCAATACAATAATTAAAATGAGAACTTATAGTTGTACAAAGTAACGAGTCAATGGTAATGATTCATGATACTTGCATAATGAAACCTTGTATGATATAGTATAACAGAACGTAAGTTCGTAGTAAAGGGGCGGCATAAAAAAATTTTTTTTAAAACTTTTTGCATTACAGGAAGATAACAGGTTTCATACTTCACGGGATTATGATAAAATACTACATATAGATATATCGGGAGGCAGAAATGAGTATCGTAGATTTACATTGTGACACGCTGCATGAGATGTTAAAGCAGAAATTAAAAGGGGAGCATTACAATTTATACAAAAGAGCAGGGCATCTGGATGTGGAGCGTATGCAGGAAAGCGGGTATATGGTGCAGTGTTTTGCAGCTTTTGTAGACAAAGAGCAGGTGGACAGTCCTTATGAAAGAGGCAAGATGCTGGCAAGAATGTATAAAGAGATGTGTTCGGAATATAGTCCGTATATTGCACCGGTGTATCATTATCAGGATATTTTAAATAATGAGCGTTTGGGATTAATGTCTGCTGTTTTGACCATAGAGGAAGGCGGCGTTTTAGAAGGGAATCTGGAGTATTTACGTGAATTTTACGAAAAGGGTGTCCGCATGATTACCCTGACCTGGAATTATCCAAACGAAATTGGTTATCCAAGTTGTCTGGAGGAGGTTTCCATTCCGGATAATCCTGCAAACTGGAAGGTAACCGGGGAATATCCGGGACTTACCAAGCGAGGGATTGAAATCGTAGAGATGATGGAGAGCAGGGGGATTATTGTTGACGTGTCTCACCTGTCTGATGCAGGCTTTTGGGATGTTGCTTCTATAATGAAGAAGCCATTTTTGGCCAGTCATTCCAATGCCAGAAGCATTTGCGGCCATAAGAGGAATTTGTCAGACGCACAAATTCGTACCATTGCAAGTCGTGGTGGTGTGATTGGTTTGAATTATTGCGCAGAATTTTTGGAAGACAATCCGGCAGATGTCACATTAGAAAGTTTTATCAAACATATTAATCACATTCTGCGTGTGGGCGGTTCGGATGTATTGGCTTTAGGCAGTGATTTTGACGGTATCGAGACCAATCCGGCTTTGCCGCATGCAGGAGCTTTGGAGCATCTGTTTGACTTAATGCTGCGCAGCGGTATTCCAATGTCCGTAGTGGATAAGATTCAGAGCGAAAATGCACTTCGCATGATGAAAGAGGTTATGAGATAAATGAGTTTACAATTCGTGCTGGGAGCCAGCGGCTCAGGAAAAAGCAGTCGAATATATCAGTGGGTTATCGGGCAGGCAGTGAAGCATCCGGATATGCAGTACATGATACTGGTTCCGGACCAATATACCATGCAGATTCAGAAGCAAATGGTTATGCTTCATCCCGGTCATGCCATTTTAAATATTGACGTACTTAGTTTTAGCCGATTGTATCATAGGGTGATGGAAGAATTGGGCGGTGATTCGTTGACACCACTGGATGATACCGGCAAAAATTTAATCTTGCGTAAACTGGCAGAAAGCATGAAGGAGGAACTCCCTGTTTTGGGCAGGCTTTTGCATAGACAAGGGTTTATTTCTGAAGTAAAAGGGATTATTTCAGAAATGCAGCAGTATGGTATTTCACCTAAGGGAATGAGTGCTTTGCTGGATGGCAGTTCCGGCAGGAGAGGGCTGCAGTCCAGACTGGAGGATGTGCAGAAGCTTTATCAAGCTTATGTAGCGTATCAGGAAGGCTGTTATCGCACCAGTGAGTCTATGTATCCTATTTTGACACGCAGGCTCAAGGAATCTGCTTTGTTTAAGAATGTAGTAATTGTTTTGGATGGTTTTACCGGTTTTACGCCGGTGCAGATGCCGCTAGTTCAGGAGATGATGGTTCTAGCAAAGGATTTGTATGTGGCTATGACTATAGGGGAAGAGCCGGCGACGGTAACCACTGAGCAGCAATTGTTTTATACCAGTGCCAAAACCATCCGTGATTTGGAAAGGTTGGCGGAAGCTGCACGGGTTCCGATAAATGCGCCTGTTTGGTGTCTGGGAGAAGGAAGATTTTCTTCCTCTAAGGAGCTTGCTCATTTAGAAAGAAATGTATTCCGTACGACGGCAGTAGCTTTTGAAGACGAGCCATCGCATATTCAAATAAGACAGGCTGCAAATCCCGGAAGGGAAAGCGCATGGGTGGCCGGAGAAATCAAAAGGCTGATTCGAAAAGAGGCTTATCAATATAGGGATATTGCAGTTATTTGCGGCAGTATGGATGCTTATCGTTTCCATTTACAAGAGGCTTTTGAACGGATGGATATTTCTTACTTTGTGGATGCAACCAGTAAGATTTTGCACAACCCTGCCATGGAGCTTTTGCAGGGGCTGTTAGAACTTCTGGAAAGGGACTTCTCTTATGCCGGTGTGATGCGATATCTGCGCAGCGGGTTCGGCAGTCTTACCATAGAAGAAGTAGATTTGCTGGAAATATATCTTATGGAAACCGGTGTGAGAGGTCTTAAAGCCTTTAAACGTCCTTTTACCAGAAAAGCCAACGAGTTTTCTTTGGATGTGATAAATCAGCTTAGAGAGAAGCTCATGACAGAGCTGGAACCTTGTTTATTTAACAAAGAAGAGACAGTAAGAACTTATATTGAGCAATTATATACTTTTTTAACGGAACTTTCTGTGGAGCATAAGCTACAGACTTGTGCAGAGGAATTTGAGGCCGCGGGGGATGTTTCCAGAGCACGGGAATATCGTCAGATTTACCGAAAGATTATGGACCTTTTTAATCAGATGGTGGTGTTGATGGGGGAGGAAGTTCTTTCTCTTGAGAGCTTTCGTGAGATTTTAAAGGCAGGTTTTGATGAACTGCAGGTTGGTGTGATTCCGGCAAAGGTGGACCAGGTTCTGATTGGGGATATGGAGCGTACCAGACTGGCAGAGATTAAAGTACTTTTCTTCGTAGGAGTGAATGATACCAATATTCCGGGAAACAGCACCAAGGGCGGCATGATTTCGGACATGGACAGAGAGTTCCTAAGTAGTTGTGGAGTGGAGCTTGCACCTACTAAGAGGCAGCTTCAGTTTAGACAGCGTTTTTATTTGTATCAACAGTTAACTAAGCCGTCGGAACGATTATATTTATCCTATGCATTGATGGATAATGCAGAGAAAGAAATACGGCCATCTTATTTTGTGGGAACGGTAAGGAGCTTGTTCCCTGGGCTTGAAGTACGCAAAATTACAGCAGATTCTGATGCAGAGCATATATCAGAATTGTTTAGCCAGTGTGCAGTACTCCTTCGTAAATATACGGAAGGTATGTTAAAAGGGGAGGAGGTAAGCAGGCTTTATATTATGCTTTTTATCCTGCAGCAGTATGGTTCACCGGAAATGGTAAATACCCTTGTGGAGGAGGCATTTCTTTGCGGCGGCAATGAGCGTTTGGATGCTCAGATTGCAAGGAAGCTATATGGAAGTGTATTATATGGAAGCATCAGCCGGCTGGAGCAGTACGCAGCCTGTCCGTACAGTCATTTCCTAAAATATGGACTGGGACTGCGGGAGCCAAAAGAATTTGTCCTGGAATCTGCCGATTTAGGTAATATTTTTCATGATGTGTTGGCAGGCTTTGGTAAGGACTTGGAACAGGATGGGTATACCTGGAAGGATTTTCCTTTGGATTACGGCGAAGAAAAAGTAAGCCAAAGGCTTAAAGTTATCAGAGAACAATACGGAGATGAACTTTTGTTGGATAAGGCACGTAACGGATATGCGTTGTCACGTGCAGAACGTATTTTAAAACGTAGTCTTCAGGTCTTGCAAAAGCATATGCAGGCCGGAGAATTTACCACGTATGGTCTGGAAATTGATTTTGACGTCTCTTGTGAATGGAATGCAACAAGAGAACTGATGATGCGTTTGCAGGGGCGTATTGACAGGCTGGATGTGAGCGTGGCAGAGGATGATATGTATGTAAAGGTTGTGGATTATAAATCCGGTAATAAACAGTTGGAATTGGATTGTGTATATGCCGGACTGCAGATGCAGCTTGTGGTGTACATGGATAGTGCCGTTAAGATGCTGAAAGAGCGTTACCCAAAGAAAAGCATACATCCGGCAGCTATGTTTTATTATAGAGTAGCAGACCCGGTAGTAAGTGTGGAAGGCGCTGAGAACTTTGAGGAACTTCCGGATGCGCTTTTAAAGGAGCAGCGAAGCAGAGGTTTGTTAAATTGTGACCCGAAAATAGTACACATGTTGGACAAAGACATGGAGACAGCTTCTAAAGTAATTCCTTTGACCTTGAAAAAAGATGGTTCACCGGCTAAAGGTTCCGGTGCATGTACGGAAGAGCAGTTTACAATTATGCAGGAATTCATGCAACACAAGCTCTACGAAATGGGTAAAGAAATTGTAACAGGTCATATTGAAAAAAGTCCTTATACACGCAAAAGTCAGGAAGAAGGATGCACATATTGCCCGTACAAAGGTGTGTGTGGATTTGATGAAAAGCAATATGGCTATCAAAAACGCCAGATAGAGCCTGTGTCAACAGAGGATATTTGGCAGAAAATGCAAGAATTCCGTCATCAGGAGGAGTAATGGCAGTAACATTTACAGTAGACCAGCAAAAGGTTATTGATACAAGAGATAAAAACATATTGGTATCTGCAGCTGCCGGAAGCGGGAAAACGGCAGTGCTCGTTGAGCGCATTATTAAACGGATTATGGACAAGGAAAATCCTATCGATATTGACAAATTGCTGGTAGTGACGTTTACCAATGCCGCGGCTGCCGGAATGAAAGAGCGTATCAGCAATGCGATTCAGGCAAAGCTGGTAGAAGAGCCGGATAATGTGCATTTACAAAGACAGGCAGTACTGGTGCACCAGGCACAGATAACCACCATTCATAGTTTTTGCTTATATTTAATTAAGAATCATTTTGAAGCCATTGAATTAGAACCGGACTTTACGGTTGCAGACGAGGCAGTAATTAAGCTTTTGGCAAAAGAAGTAAAAGATGACATTTTGGAAGAAGCTTTTGCAAAGGCAGATGATAAATTTTTACATATGGTAGAAGTTATTTGCCATCATGGTAGAGAACGTGCTTTGGAGGATTATATAGACCAGTTATATTCCAGGGCTATGAGTATGCCATTTCCAAAAAGCTGGCTTTTAGAGCGTAAAAAAGACTATGATTATGCAGATTTGGATGAATTTACCAAGACAGAGAGCGGCAAATATTTATTTTTGCATATTCAAGGGCTTGTGAAAAGCTATATAGATGCTTATGAGCGCCTGTATAAGGTGGCTGTCATGCCGGACGGACCATATATGTATGCAGATACTCTGGAAAAAGAACTGGATTTTCTTAAGCAGATTCAGAAGCAGAACAGCCTGGAGGGGATTGGACAATTATTGCCAAATATGGAGTTTGGAAGACTGCCTGCGAAGAAGGATGATTCTGTTCATGCCGGTAAAAAAGAGTGGGTAAAGGAACGACGAACGGCATACAAAAAAGCCATTCAGGATTTGGGAGCACAATTTTTTGGAAAGAGCCCACAGAGCCTTGAAGTAGAGAACAAGTCATGTAAGCAGGTGATTGAGACCCTGATTGAACTTACTATTTTATATATGGAGCGTTTGGCAGCAGAAAAGCGCAAACGAAGCCTGATTGATTTTCACGATATGGAGCATATGGCTTTGCAGATTCTTCTCGAGGAAACAGAGGAAGGATATGTTTCTACGGAAGTGGCATTGGCATATCAGGAGTTTTTTGAGGAAGTCATGGTAGATGAGTATCAGGACAGCAATATGGTGCAGGAATACCTTGTGACAGCGGTGTCAGGTGTGGAATTGGGCAAAAATAACCGCTTTATGGTAGGAGATGTAAAGCAGAGTATTTATAAGTTCCGCCTTGCCAGACCGGAAATCTTTATGGAAAAGTACCATTCTTACGGTTTGAAAGAGGGTGACACTTCTGTCATGAGCCAAAATAAGGCGTATGACAATAATATCAGGATAGATTTAAAGCAAAATTTTCGAAGCAGGACGGAAGTTTTGTCAGCAACCAATAGTGTTTTTGAAAAAGTGATGCTGCCGGAACTTGGGGGAATTGCATATGATGAACATGCTGCACTATATCCCGGAGCCAAATATATAGAGGCACCGGACATGGAGGCAGAGCTCATTATTGCAACCGAAGAATGTCCGTCACAGTACACTTCCAAGCAATGGGAAGCCTATTGTGTTGCCAAAAGAATTAAAGAATTAGTTCGAAACGGTCAGGTTTTGGATGCAAGCGGGAAAAGCTTGCGTCCGGTACAATATAGCGATATCGTTTTACTGTTCCGCACACCATCTGTTTATGAAGAATCATATAAGTCTGTGTTTGAAGAGCAGGGTATACCGATGTATATGACTTCCGGAAGCGGATACTTTGATGCGGTAGAAATTCAAAATCTGGTAAAATTCCTGCAGGCTATTGAGAACCCAAGACTGGATATTCCGTTGTTTGGTGTATGTACTTCTGTTTTTGGTAACATGACGGAAAATCAGTTGGCACAGGTAAAAATACATTACCGGGAAGTACAGAAAATAAAGTGTGAAAAGAATAAAAAGTCTGAGCAGAGTTTGTATGACATGCTATGCTTATATAAAGATGATTTTCCGGAGGACTTGACAGGACAGACGATAAATCGTCTATTAACCAGTTTAAACAAATATCGTAGCCACATGCAGTATTTTACGGTAGCAGAGCTTTTGTATGAAATTCTTCGGGATTATCAGTACAGAGAGTATGTTAGTGTATTACCGGACGGAGAAAAAAGGCTGGCAAATGTGTCTTTATTATTAGAGAGAGCCACGAATTTCGGAGCGGGCGGCAGCCAGGGGGTATTTGCATTTACTTCCTATATAAATCAGTTGCACAAGCAGTCGGTGGATTATGGAGAAGCCGGCCTAATAGAGCAGGCAGATGTAGTACGTGCCATGAGCATTCATAAAAGTAAGGGCTTGGAATTTCCGATAACCATTGTTTGTGGTATGGGACAGACCTATCAGATGCGTGATAAGCAGCAGATGTTACTGATTGATAATGATATGGGACTTGGAATGGACTATGTTAACCCAAGTCTTCGCAGCAAAAATAAAACCCTTCGTAAAAATGTAATTGCGCTGAAAATGGAACAGGAAATTTTGGCAGAAGAACAGCGAATTTTATATGTAGCCATGACAAGAGCCAAAGAAAAACTGATTATGGTCGGGTATAAGGCGAAGTATGAAACGGATGAAGAAGGCTTGGACAGGACAGCGGACGGCACGTGTATGCTTTCGGATGTTTTGGCTGCACGTTCTTATTTGGATTTGTGTCTATTGGCTTATACAGCAGATAGTCCGATTTCCATAAAGGTTATGACGGCAGAGGATTATGTTTCCAATGAAATTTGTGATGCCATATCCAGAGAAGAACGAAAAGAGTTTTTGATACAGAGATTATCTCTTGAGGCTGCAGGGCATGGAGAGGAGAGTTCGCTGTATCAGACGTACAAAGAACATTTTGAATATCAGTATCCTTATGCCAATTTAAAGGAATTATACACAAAGACCAGCGTGTCCGAAATAAAGAAGGCTGCTATTAAAGAAGAAAATGAGGCAGTTTATGAAACCTTTGAAAAGGCAAATGATCAGGAGTTAGTTCCATATATACCGGCATTTATGCAGGAGCAGACCGAGCCAAAGGGCGCCGAGAGAGGTACCGCATATCATAAAGTGCTGGAGCTTTTGGATTTTACCAATTTACCACAGAGTGAAATTGAGTGGAAAAGTATCTTGGATGCGATGGTTTATGCAGGAAAACTATCAGAAAGGCAAAAAGACTGTATTTTTATAAATAAAATGCAGGATTTCGTGCAGTCCGGGATTGCAGGCCGTATGAAACAGGCTGCAGAGAAGGGCGCATTGTATAAAGAACAGTCTTTCTTTCTTGGAGTGCCGGCAAATCAGGTAAATAAAGAGTTTCCGGTAGAAGAGATGATGCTGGTACAAGGTATTATCGATGCCTATTTTGAAGAAGACGACAACCTTGTTTTGGTAGATTATAAAACGGACCGTGTGAAAAACGGCGATGAATTAATTTCGCGATACAAGGTTCAGATGGAATACTATGCCAAAGCATTGGAACAGGCGCTGGGCAAAAAGGTGAAAGAAGTGGTGTTGTATTCCTTGTCTTTAAATAAGGCTTTTTGGTGGAACTTAGACGATATACCGCCTAATTGTTAAATTTTTGTAAAATCGTGAAAAAAAGTGCGACGAAAAGGCTTCCTTATGCATATACGTAATAGGGAGGTCTTTTTTGGTCGAAAGCTCCCGAGTATATTTGGGAGGTTGTTATGGGGAGAAAAGCAAAATCATCCAAAAAGATTACAAATGATAAGGTCTATCATGCGCTGGGACGCAAATATCCACGGCTGCTATTGGCGGTAGCAAATGAAGCGCATGGGACAAGCTATACAGGTGAGGAAAAGGTAATATTCGGCAGTGACGAGCATTATCAACAGGAGCAAAAGGGAGGTGTGAAAAAACGGGTAACGGACACGCATTTGGTAGTGGATGTGCAGGAAGAGTCACGTCAAGAGAGGCTTCATTTTGAGTGTCAAAGTCAGAATGATAAACGGATGCCCTGGCGGGTGGCTGAGTATGATGTGTTGATTGCGTTGGAAAACCGACTGTTGGAAGGTGACATGTGTAACTTGGAGCTCCCTCGGTCTACGGTGGTGTATCTTACCGGAACGCAAAAGACGCCCAAGGAACTAATCGTACATATAGCGGCACCGGGTGGGCAACTGCGGTATAAAATACCAACCTTAAAAGCATTTCATTATACCATGAAGGAACTATTGGAACGAAAGTTATTTCTTTTAATTCCTTTTCATATTTTGGTATACAAAAACCAAATGATAGGTTATAATGAAAGTGAGGAGGCACTCGGTGAATTACAAAAGATATACGAAGACATGGTAGGGAGTTTGGAACAGCTGCGTTTGGCGAATAAGCTAACGGAGGACGAAGTCACAGATATTCTCAGAGTGTCAGCGGAGATGGTAGATAAAGTGGCAGGAAAATGTGAGAAAGTCAGAAAGGTATTGGGTGATATTTTGAGAGGACAAGCATATGAATTACCAACAGACAGATTGATTAGACAGGGCAGACAGGAAGGTGTTTTGCAAGGCAGGCTGGAAGGTGCAGTGGAAAATTTCATGCAAATGGTGCAGAACCTTATGCAGTCACTGGATATCAGTGCGGAGAAAGCATGTGAATTGCTGAAGGTCAATGTGGCAGACTATGAAGCAGCCAAGGAGAAGCTGACGCTGGCGCAGGCGGCGGCGCAGCTTGAGATGACGGAGGAGGAGTTGAAATCCAAGATGTCTTAGGTTGTAACATTTTGTGAGGATTTTTGGCACATTTAGTTGACAGTCCTGAAAACACAAGGTACAATCAAAATTGTAGTATCCTACAGGAAAATGAATAATAAAACAATAAGCCACTGTATCGTTTGGGTATTGTGGCTTTAAAATAATAGATTAGAAAGACGACATTTCTATGTTTCGTACCATTTCGGAGAATTTTTTCGTGCCGCTGGCATCACCAAATAAAACTGTATATTGGGAATGTATCTGCAAGCTGTTTTCCATTATGGAACATCAGCTTTCTTTTGGTGTACAGAGAGATGTGCTGGTGGAGGAGCTGCAGTATTATTTTGAAAGCACAAACAGTGCAGCGCTTATTGGAGAGGACGTGGAAAGCGACAGCAGTCGAAACAAAGCCAATTGGATGCTGAGGCGTTTAGAGTTTTATGGTTGGATAGAGATTGAAACAGACAAAAGCTACGTGCAGCGTGTGAATTTTAAAGAGTATGCGGTTAAGGTTATCAAGACTCTGACGGAAATTCAGGAAGGCAGACAGGTGGAATATCAAGGCTATATTTATACCATTTACAGTATTGTGCGCAGTGCTACGGAGCATCCCGGCATAATGCTGATGCAGATTCTTGAGAATACCGACCTGCTGATTACGGGTCTAAAAAATTTGAATTCCAATATCAAGCACTATATTGATGAGCTTACAAAGCATAAGACTGTAGCAGAAATCATGGATGTCTTATTTAATGATTATATTACCAATATCGTGGACAAGGCATATCATCGTTTGTTGACATCAGATAATGTATCCAAGTTCCGACCGGAAATCGTAGAGCGGTTAGAGAACAAGAGTCGTAATAAAAGCTTTGTAAATAAAGCAGCCGCGGAGTTGGCGGAAATCAAGGAGATATCTCCGGAAGCAGCAGAGGAGCTTGTTTATCAGTATATCCACGATATCGTTGCAGTGTTCCAAAGTATGGATGATATTTTGGAGGAAATTAAGCGTAAAAACACGCAATATCAGAAGGCCGCCATTAACCGCGCTAAGTTTTTGTTGACGGGAAGTGAGGATATTCGGGGGCAGTTGAAGGAAATTCTGGTGGGCATTGGTGAGGAAATGAACAGTCAGAGCATGGATATCGGTGGAATTTACCGTGTGGATTTTCTGGAGGAATTGGTTCGTCTGTACAGTGTGTCTGTCATCGATGAAAAATCTCTGTATTCTCCGATTGAAGGCAAAAAGGAATTTAAACCGGAGCAATTGGATGTGGAAGAGCCGGATGAGGAGCTTCGAAGGCAGAAATTGATGCGGATGATGGAAAAAATGCAGTGCGTGATGAATCCACAGAAAATCGATGCTTATATACTGGAGCAGCTGGGAGCACGGCAGGAAGTGTGTGCTTCTGAATTGTCATTAGCGACGGTGGAAGATTTTGTGAAGATTATTTATACCAGACTTTACGGACAGAGAAAGCATATGAGTTACTGTATTGAAGTTCTGGAAGAAAAGGTTGTAAACGGATATCGTTTTAAGGATTTTTGTATTCGATTAAAGGATAGTAAAGAGGCAAAATAGAACGGAGAGTACTATGGAAAGCGTGAATTTATTTAGTGGAATGCTTCAAAAAGACCGTGATGAGTTTACCAGGTTGTGTAATCGTCTTTTAAGCAACTGCTTTTTGTGTAAGAGCAATGTTAACAGCAAGTCTGATTATTATTTTGTGTTGAAGTATAAAGAAAAATTTACGGGGTATCTTTCTGTTTTGGGATACAGGCTGGAGATTAATGAGGAGTATGGTGTGATTCAGTTGACGAATCCTCAAAATTATAATCGTCTGAATTTAAAGTTGTACGAGTCTATCATACTTTTGATTTTGCGTGTTTTGTATGATGAAAAGCGTAGAGAACTTTCTGCCAGTGATGAGGTAATTATCAATGTGGGAGATATTCATGACAAGTATCTGAGCCTGAAAATTAGGGATAAAATGATTGATAAAACAACGCTGCGTAATGCATTGGGGGTATTTCGCAGGTTTCAGTTGATAGAAATTTTGGATAAAAATCTGGAGGCAGAGGATTCCAGGATTATTATTTTTGAGTCCATATTAATGGCGGTTCGTGTCGAAGATATTAAAGCGGCCTATGATAAGCTGGAAATTTACAGAAAGGGGAAAAAGAACGATGAAGAAGCTGACGAGAGTGAGATTGATTAACTGGCACCGTTTTAGTAATGCGTGTATCGAATTAGATACTTCTACGCTTTTGTCAGGGGAAAACGGCGCGGGAAAGTCTACATTACTGGACGCGATTCAGTTTGTAGTGACGTGTTCTTCCGGCTCTTTTAATAAGGCTGCCCACGAAAACGGAAAGCGTAAGTTGACAGGCTACATCCGTTGTAAAACCGGCAGGGAAAATAAACCTTATGAAAGAACCGGTGAAATCAGTGCTCATGTTGCGTTGGAATTTTTTGAGGAAAGTAAGAAACGATATTTTATAGTGGGTGCTGTGATTGATTCGGCTACAGAAGGACAGGAAACGGTGGTGCGTTATCTGATGGATGGAGTACGTTTGTCGGATGAATTATTCTTTATAGGAAAAACACCGAAGTCCATTACCCAGTTCAGAACGACTAATGCGAAGCAGATTACCAAGCTGTGTAAAACGGACAAGGAAGCCAAAAGCATGGTACAGTCCCGATTCGGCAGAATTGAAGAGAAATTTTTCCATTTGATTCCGAAGGCCATGGCCTTTCGACCGATTAAAGATATCAAGGACTTTGTGTACTCTTATGTGTTGGATGAAAAAGAAGTGAATGTGGATATTTTGCGGGAAAATGTACGAAGCTATCAGGATTTACAGAGAACTTTGGATAGTGTAAAAGAGCGAATCCGCAAGTTGGAAGTAATTGAAAAACTGCATGCACAGGTAATGGACGGACTGGAAAAGGATAAAACCTACGACTATTATTTGGCTCGTGCAGAGGCCGATGCCGTGAAAACAATGATTTCAGAGCTGCAGCGCAGAGCAAAGGAGGAGCAGCTTCGTTTGGAAGAGCAGCGCAAAGCCCTGGATGCAGTAAAGAAAGAAAAAGAGGAAAAACAGAGCATTCGTGATAATATTTGGGCAGAACTTGCACAGGATCAGGATTTTCTTGCACTGGATGATCAGAAAAAGCAGTTGGCAAAGCTGGAAGATAAAGCAAAGGAGTTAAAGGAAGAAAAGCAGGATTTCATGCTGAGCCTGAGAGATGCCATGAAGCAGGCAGACAAATTGCTGGAGGTAAAAGATACCGATAACTGTATCAGAGAATACCGGAGTGCATTGCAGGATATAGAGCACATACAGGATATTAGTGAGGTAAAAAGAATTACCAGATGCGTGATTGATTACAAGAAGCTCATGTATGAAAAGGTCCGGATGAAGATGGCTACGGTTCAGATTGATTTGGAAAATTTGAAATCCGAACGTCTGGAATTAGACCGAAAAATCGAACAATTGCAGAAGGATCGACTTCCTTATGCGGAGGAAGTCCTTCGCTTGATGGAGACGACCAAAGCGGAATTTGCAGAAATCGGCAGAAAGAGTGAACCGAGAATATTGTGTGAATTGTTGGAGGTTACAGATGAAAGCTGGAAAAATGCAGTAGAGGGTTACTTGAACACACAGAGATTTTATGTGCTGGTAGAACCGGAAGGATTTGATGTTGCTTTAGGGATTTATGATAAGCTTCGTAAAGAGGGAAAGGTGTATGGCGTAGGTCTTATCAATCCGCAGAAGCTTGACAAATATGAAAAGGCACCTGAGGGCACCTTGGCTACTGTGGTTACCTCCAAAAATAAATATGCCAAGCGTTATATCAATATGATACTGGGTAAGGTACAGATGTGTGACCATTACCAGCAGTTAAAGCAATATCCGACGTCTATTACCCGCGAGTGTATGCGATACCAAAATCATGTGGCAAGTGCCATTAAGCCGGAAATTTATAAAAAGCCGTACATAGGGCGTGAGGCAGCAAAAGTTCAGCTTATGCAGGCAAAAGCTCAGCGGGAACAGTTGTCATTAAGGATTCAAAAGCTTACAGAGCAGGCGAAAAATTTAGAGTATGTATTGCAACCACTGGAAACAGATGTTGATTTGGATATTTGGTATAAGGTGGATGTAATTGGCAAAATGCGTGTAGTACAATTGGAAATACAGCACTGCAAAGCCAATATTGCGACGTTAGAAAAAAACTCCAATGTGCTGCAAAAGCGTCTGCAGTTGGATGCTTTGGAGACTCTTTTGAAGGAGTTGGAGGAAGAAATTAGTAAGAGAAATCGAAATATCGGTAATGTTGAAGAAAAGATACGAAACACGGAGGAGAGCATAGAGCGTCAGCAGGGTGTGTTTTTGGAAAAGCAGACTGCCTTTGTATTTCTTGGCGAGCAGGCGGGAGACAGACTGTCTGCATGGAACAGTGAATATGAAAAGCAGACCTCGGATAAAAGCTATGAGCAGTTTCACGATAATTATGCCAGACGTAAGAAGGCCAATATGACAATTATCGATAATGCCAGAACGCAAATGGTTCAGGCTATGGTGGCATATAAAACGGCTCATGACTTTGGGGCAGCACCTTCCATGGAGGGCTACCCGGAATTTGCTCTTGTATATGAACGATTAGTAAATTCTGAACTTTTGAAGTATGAAGAAAAGGTGGAATCTGCCAGACGAAATGCGGAGGAAGAATTCAGAGAACAGTTTTTGGCAAAGCTTCAGGAAAATATGAAGAATGCACAGGATGATTTCAAGGATTTGAATAAGGCGCTAAAGGATATTGTATTCAGTAATGAAAGGTATGAATTTACTTATAGTGCAAGTAAGCGTTATAAACAGTATTATGATATGATTATGGACGATTTCAATGTGGTGCAGGGTGAGTCTATTTTCTCTGGAATTTTCCATGAAAATCATAAGGAAGTGATTGACGAGCTATTTGATAAGCTGGCATTGGATGGTGAAAACGATACAAGAGCGTTGGATGAATTTACCGATTATCGTACGTATATGGATTACGATATTAAAATCAGTCATACAGACGGCAGCTTCTCTTATTATTCCAAGGTATGTGAGGAAAAGAGCGGCGGAGAAACCCAGACTCCGTTTTACGTGACGGTAGCGGCTTCTTTTGTACAGTTGTATCGCAATAATATCGGTGGAGAGGCAATCGGTCTGGTGATGTTTGATGAAGCCTTTAATAATATGGATGACGAGCGAATCGGAGGTGTGCTGGAATTTTTGCGCAGACTTCCACTGCAGATTATTATTGCGGCACCACCGGATAAAATTCAGTATATCAGCCCGCATGTAGAGGGCACACTGTTGGTTATGACAGATGAAAAGGTGAGCTTTACGGAGAGGTACCATAATGGTGCAATATGATAAAGCAGTGCTTCATAAGCTGTTGGATTCTTATGAACGCAGTAAATTATTTACCGGTGACAATCAAATAAATATAAACATCAGTTTTCCGATAAATAAGAAGACAATGCCGGCTTATTTTGAAGAAAGTTCTGCTGTTTATGAAGACGTCCATGCGTTATTGCAGGAATGTGAAAGAAAAGGATATGTCCGGCTGGTATGGAAACGGGGGAAAGTCGGACATATTCTGGAAAAAGTTACTTTGTGTCCGGAAAAGTTGAAGGATATTTATGGTTATGTAAAAAGGACACCCCAAACAGATATTGTTTCTGCGAATTTAAAAGCACTTTCCGGGTGGAAGGGCAGGTATGATACCCCTATTTGTCTGCGTTTTATGGAATTTTTGGAGGAAAGGCTTCATAATAGCCAGTCTGTAAAGGAATTTATTGACACGGAGAAACTTTCAGAAACCGAGACTTTGCTGAAAGGAATATATGCCGTGGAACAAAATACAAAGCAGTGCTATGTAAGAGAATTTTCGATTGAAAATTTTCACGACACCAAGTTTTTTGAAAAAAACAGCAGTAAAATCGTCAAGGTAATGCGCAGGTTTTGTGAAGGGTTTGCAGAGAAAGATGGAGATGATGTTTTGGCAGAATATGGCATATATCATACACCAAACTATGTATATTTTAAGGGAAATGTGACGTTATATATTTCCGGTGAAGCACTGCAGATAGGGAAACTTAAGCAGGGAATCGGTATTTCGGGAGATGACATCCGTAAAATACAGTTTATGGATGTGGAAGATGTTGAGAATGTGTTAACGATTGAAAATCTGACGACATTTTTTAGGTGGAACCGGGAAAAGACCTTGATGATTTATCTTGGGGGATATCATAATTCTTTAAGATGTACCTTATTAAAAATGATTTATGAAAGATTGCCGAAGGCACAGTATCTGCATTTTGGTGATATAGATGCCGGGGGATTTGAGATTTATCGGGATTTGTGTGAACGAACGCAGATACCGTTTAAGCGTTTTTGTATGGACCTGAATACCTTGGAGAGGTATGCTGATTTTGGCAGAAAGTTATCCGAGAATGACAAAGTGCGTTTACAAAAAATGATGGAGCAAAGAAAAGAGGATCGTGAGCTTACAGAAGTAATACAGTATATGTTAAGGCATGATTTGAAGCTGGAACAGGAATGTATATTTGATTTTACGCCAATCACTCCGCCTTAAGCTCCAAGGCATCCATCACAGCCTTAATGCTCTTTTCCACATTTAGATTCGTTTCATCAATGACAACGTGAGCGTATTTCTCGTAAAGAGGAGTACGCTCTTTGTATAAGTCGTAAAGGTTTTGGCCGTTTTTTAAGACCACGCCTCTGGCTGTCAGATTGCCAAGGCGCCGTTTTAACTTTGGATAGTCCAGTTTAAGATAAACCACAGTGGAAATCTCACGCAGGTGCTCCATGCCTTGTCTGCAGTAGCAGATGCTGCCGCCCGGGGAAATAATGGAGTTGGTTAGTTCCATTTCTGCATGCACTCGGTTTTCAATGGCGAGAAAACCCTGATTGCCCACGTCTGCGATAATTTCTTTTAAAAGCTTACCTTCCTGTTTTTGTATAACAATATCGGAATCCACGAATTCATAGCCGATGATTTTAGCAAGAATAACGCCGATGGTGCTTTTTCCAACACCCGGCATCCCGATTAGTGTAATGTTTGGTTTAGTGTGTTTCATAATTTGTCCTCTTTCGTTTTGTTTTTTGACACAATTTTCTTGCAAAAAACTACATTTCCACTATAATAGTTTTATAAGGAAAATACAAGGAAAAGGTATTCGATTTATGAAATTAAAAAAGAATGATAAAAAGAAAAAGGGCGGTTTGAAGATTCAGTCAAAGGCAGCAGCAGAAGATAAAGGGATGATTGTAGAGTATTTTTACATGATTCCGGTTGAGGTAACCGTGCGTGAACTGGTAGAGGCAGTGCATTGTGTGGAGGAGGAAGCCAAGGAAATCTGGACTGAGTTGGACTTGATGGAGATTGTGCTTTCTGCAGACAGCCTTATTTTTGAAAATATGATGGATACGTTTACAGAGCCGGGTGACCGGGAATTTCTGGAAGACAAAGGCATAAAGACCGTTTATGCAGCAAGCTACAATACCAAGGACAAAGATATGGTTAAGAAGGTTTTGGAAGAGCTTCATGCAGTTTTTGGTGGCTTTATTGCGTCTGATACAGAGGATTTAGAGCCTATTTTTGAAATAGCTGATTTCTAGGAGTGTAGTGATATGATGATTTCAACAAAAGGCCGTTATGCACTGCGTGTCATGTTAGACCTTGCAAGTCAGGCGCCGGAGGAATATATTTCCCTTAAGGCGATTTCTGACAGACAAGAGGTTTCCATGAAGTATCTGGAGTCTATTGTATCTAATTTGGGCAAGGCAGGGATGTTAGAAAGCTTGCGCGGCAAAAGCGGCGGTTATCGATTAAATAAAGAAGCATCTGCATATAGTGTGGGCGCCATTGTTCGCGCTGCAGAGGGAGAGCTTACTACGGTAAATTGTCTGGAAGAGAGTAAGGGCGGATGCAACCGTGCGGGTGACTGTTTGACCTTGCCACTGTGGCAGAAGTTGGATCAGATAGTAGCAGAGTATCTGGACAGCGTAACGTTAGCGGACTTACTGACACAGAATCTGAAATAGTAAAATTGTGCATGCCACGGAGCATGCGATAAATAATATAATATATTAATGAAGGGTATACCAATGAAAACAAAAAATTTTAAAGCACTTTTGCCGATTGGCGTTTTTTTAGCAATTTATCTTGGCCTTGGTCTTATTTTTGAATATGCGATGAAAATTCCGATGGGCTTTTACAATATTCCGATTGTAGTAGCATTTCTTGTGGCATTGCTTGTAGCGTGTGTGCAAAATCGAAAGCTTAGCTTTGACCAAAAGCTTGAGCTTATGGGAAAAGGCGTCGGTAACAAAAATATCATTACCATGATTTTAATTTTTATGGCAGCCGGTATTTTCGTAGGTGTTGTGGGAAGAAGCAGTGCAGAAAGCGTGGCTTATTTTATGCTTTCTATTATTCCGGCAAGATTTTCCGTGTTAGTTCTTTTTGTGGTTAGTGCGTTTGTTTCTGTGGCAATGGGAACCAGCGTAGGTACGATTACACTGATTACACCAATTGCAGTTGCTTTGGCAAATAATACCGGTTTTGCGGCACCGCTCTGTATTGGTGCCGTAGTTGGTGGTGCCATGTTTGGTGACAACTTATCTTTTATTTCTGATACTACCATTGCAGCTTGTAATGGTCAGGGCTGTGCCATGAAGGACAAATTTAGAGAAAACTTTTGGATTGCCCTTCCGGCAGCACTGGCAACACTTGTGATTTTGCTTGTACAGTCTTTTGGTTTGGAAGTAGGCGCAGGCGTTGGCGGCGATTACAACTTGATTCAGATTGTTCCATATGTGCTTGTTTTAGTGGGTGGTATTATTGGTATTAACGTATTTGTGGTACTGCTTATCGGTATTGCAAGTGGTTCTGTTATTATGCTGGCAACCGGTGCAACCGCTGCAACAGACCTTTTAGCAAATATGGGTTCCGGTGCAAGCGGTATGTTTGAAACCACCATGGTTGCGATTTTAGTATCTGCCATTTGTGCTCTGATTGCAGAATATGGCGGATTCGAAGCACTTCTTGACCTGATTAAACGTGTATTTAAGGGCAAAAAAGGCGGCGAGCTTGGCATGGGTCTTTTGGTAGGTGCAATGGATATTGCCACAGCCAATAATACCGTAGCAATCGTTATGGCAAACCCGATTGCAAAGGAAATGTCCGAAAATTATGGTATTTCCTCTAAGAGAGCAGCTTCTATTTTGGATACCTTCTCCTGTATTTTTCAGGGCGTAATCCCTTATGGTGCACAGATGCTGGTGGCAGTTTCTACTGCAGTGGAATTAGGATTGGAAGTGAGTGCATTTGAAATTCTGCCAAATTTAACTTATCCATATATGCTGTTGATTAGTTCTTTATTGTTTATCTTTGTGATTCCGTCAAAGAAAGTGAAATAATGCTCTGAATGTGATTTGAAAAGACAAAGACGTTGCCTTAATAAAGAGGTGCCAGAGAGTGAATTTAACTATATTATACTTCACGAAAAGTATCACATTAAACGTTTAGATACTTCAAAAACTTCGTTGTTAATTTTTTCTTGTCAAATCGTAGATTTGGTATATAATGTAAAAGGTGGATATTGTGCAATCCTGTGTAATTTTATTACAATCTAGAGGAGAAAAATTATGAACGCTACTTTAACAGCAATCAAGCTTTTGGGTGGTCTTGCAATGTTTCTTTACGGCATGGAAATCATGGGTGATGGTTTAAAACAAGGTTCTGGAACTGCTTTGAAAAAAGTTCTCGGCAAGCTCACACAGAATGCATTTTTAGGTGTACTGACAGGTACACTCGTAACGGCAGTTATCCAGAGCTCTACAGCAACAATTGTTTTAACTGTAGGTTTGATTAGTGCAGGTATTTTAAATCTTCGTCAGGCAGTCAGCATTGTTTTGGGTGCAAATATCGGTACTACGATAACCGCGCAAATTATCCGTTTGATGGATATCGATTCATCCAGCGGCACATTGTTAGCTTTTTTTAAGCCGGATACATTGGCACCAGTTGCTTTAATCATCGGTATTATTTTTGTAATGTTTATTAAGAAAGATACCAGCAGGAATGTAGGATTGATTGCCATTGGGTTTGGTATTTTATTTACAGGTCTTATGTGCATGACGGATGCTGTAGAACCTTTAGCAGAATCAGAATCTTTTATCAATGTTCTGTCTTATTTCAGTGATATGCCATTGCTTGGTATTGTGACCGGTCTGGTGCTTACTGTTATTATTCAGAGTTCTTCTGCAATGGTAGGTATTTTACAGGCTTTGTCCTCTACAGGTGTTATGACCTTTGAACTTGTGTACCCACTGATTATGGGTATTAACCTTGGAACATGTGTAACAACAGCAATGGTATGTTCTATTGGTTCTTCCAAAGATGCGAAGAGAACCGGTGTGGTACATATTGTATTTAATACTATAGGTACCATTTTATTTATGATAGCCATGACTCTTATCAGACATTTTGGTGGATTTGCGAATTTGTGGGAAAGTGTTGTAAACAGTGGTGTCATTGCGAACTTCCAGACCATCTTTAACCTCGTTACAGCAATTGTATTGCTTCCATTTACAGGAATGTTAGTAAATATTGTATGTAAGATTGTTAAAGATGATGAAGTGAAAGAAATTGTATATCCAGAGCTTGCAGCATTAGATCCAAAGCTGATGATTTCACCGGCAGTAGCTCTTAGCGAAGTAACAAATGTTGCTGTTAAGATGGCTGAGATGGCCAAAGAAAACATGCAGCGAAGCATTTTGCAGTTTGAAAAATATGATGCAAAACGTACCGATGAGATTAATGCGGTAGAGGATCGACTCGACTGTTTTACGGATAGATCCGACAACTATTTAATTCAACTTTCCAGTTATGTAGAATCAGAAATAAATAAGAGACATTTAAGCATGTTGATGCAGTGTATCCGTGATATTGAGCGTATTGGTGACTATGCTACAAACTTTGATGAACTCGCAAAGAAAATGCGCGATGATGATATGAAATTTTCTGAAGTAGGGTACAGGGAGTTGATGATTTTAAATGATGCAGTTCAAGAGATTCTTCGTTTGACTTTAGAAGCACTTGAAAATGATAATGACTACGTAGCTCGCAGAATTGAGCCATTGGAAGAAGTTATCGATGATATGGTTCTTCTTTTGAAAAATCGTCATACTTTAAGGCTTTGTCAGGGTACCTGTTCTATTGAATCAGGTCTAGTATTTATGGACATGCTTACATATTTTGAACGTACTGCTGACCAATGTTCAAGTATTGCTATGTTAATGCTTGGCAAGCACAATGAAGAAATTATGAAAAATCATCATCTTTATCTTCAGGAATTACATGCATCTGCAGACCAGTCATATCTTGCTGAACAGAATATGCGCAAAGAACAGTATATGATAAGATTGGAGAATATAAATTAAAAATAAAAATTGAGTGACTTGATATTGCTCCTCTTTGCTAGATAGTTGGTAAAGAGGGGTATTTTTTACAACAATGAAATGTAAAAAGGCTTAGAACTATAAGTTCTAAGCCTTTTGATTTACAGGGGAAGAGGGATTCGAACCCCCATGGACGGTTTTGGAGACCGGAATCCTGCCGTTGGATGATTCCCCTAGGTGTTGTAAAACAACCACATGTGCTAGTATAGCAAACTCTGCTTGAAAATGCAAGCTATTTTTACAAAAAATACGAAATTTTATGTAGCTCTTTTGGGAAGAAGCGGAGTGGCTTATTTGCCACTCTCTCCGCCGGGACCGTCTTTTCTCGGAACTTCGTCCGGAATGACGTCCTGAGGTAAGTCTACCTGAGGGATGTTGCCGTCGTCGTAGTCGTCCGTTGTTTTAATATTGGTTTTCTTATAATCGTCCATGGTGCACCTCCTGATTTTTGTGATTAGGATGTGTAGTTTGGGCGACTATTATTTATTTTGTATTAAAAATCTTTTTTTCGAATTTGTGCTGCCTGAATATCTGAAAAATTAGACAGCATAGGAGACAGGTTTGCAGCTCCATGGAATTTGCGTTGCTTGTAGTTGTCTAAAATCGCAAGCACAGTTGGGGTTAGAACGAGCAGCCCGAGCATATTCGGAATAGCCATCAGACCATTGAAGGTATCGGACAGTTCGATAACAAGGTCGGTTTGAAGCATGCAGCCAAGCAAAATAACTGCAATATAGATGTATTTGTAGAGTATGGTAGTTTTCTTGCCAAATAAATATTCCCAGGCCCTCACGCCATAGAAATGCCAACCAAGAATGGTAGCGAAGGCAAATAAGGTGACTGAAAGTGCCATAAACCAGCCACCGGTCATACCGAAAGAACTGATAAAAACCTCTGTGGCGAGGACCAGACTGGAGTTGTTACTTAAAACAAGGCCGGTGTTCAAATCAACAAGATCGCTGGTAAGAATAACCAGTGCAGTCAGTGTGCAAATAATAATGGTATCAAAAAACACTTCGAAAATGCCCCAAAATCCTTGCTTTACGGGTTCTTTTACGTCGGAGACAACATGCACAATAACCGAGGAGCCAAGTCCGGCTTCATTGGAAAAAACACCCCGCTTAAAGCCACAGGTAATAGCATGCCGCATTATGGTACCGCCACCACCTCCGAGCATGGCCTCTTTGGAAAGAGCGTGCCGAAAAATAGCCTCAAATGCAGAGCCAATCTGCCCGGCTTGTCGAAGTAGTATAATGGTGGCTCCCAGAACATAGAATCCAGCCATAAAAGGTACCAATTTTTCATTGGTGTCGGCAATACGGTGTAATCCACCCAAAATCACAAATGTCGCAGCTGCAGCAATAAAAGCTCCAATAAAAAAACGGTCTCTCTTAGGAACTCCGGAAAAAGTGACAAGGCTTAAAATACTCTCACGAATGGAGGTAACCTGACTCATATTTCCAATGCCAAAGGAGGCAAAAATGGTAAACAAAGAAAAAAGGAATGCTAAGATTTTGCCTAACATTTTGCACCCTTTTTTGCTGCCAAGCCCGTATTCCAGATAATACATGGGACCGCCGCACCATTCGCCGTCTGTATTTCGTATGCGATAATAAATGCCCAGCACCTTCTCGGAAAAACCGGTAATCATGCCGGTAAGAGAAGCAATCCACATCCAGAAAATAGCTCCGGGACCGCCGATAGTAATGGCATAGGCAATGCCGGAAATATTGCCGGTGCCGATAGTAGCAGATAAAGCAGTACATAGTGCTTGAAACTGTGAGATTGAGACGGTGGGTTCGATGGAATTCTCTTTGGCCTCTTTTTTATTCACTTTTTTGGAAGCAGCAGATTTTCGCAATCCACCAAAAATTTCCTTTAGAGCATATGGGAAATGGGTAAACTGAAAGCCCTTTGTAAGGATGGTGAGAAGGACACCGGTACCAATAATCAAGGTAAGTACCGGAGTGCCCCAGACAATATTGCTTACGTAAGAATTTACCTGGGTTATAATATCAGACATAGCATCTCCAAAGGATAAAATCACTGGTTACCAATATATTATAATAAGTGCAGTTTTATGCTAAAAATGGATAAATAATGCATGTTAAAAGGTTAAAATCACTCCTATTTTTTTGAGGTATTTTATGATACAATAATAAAATATTAGTTTTATATAGTCCGAAAGAATTTTTAAGGACTATGGAGGAGTGACTATGGGAAAAATTTTTCGTTTTCATAGGGATGTGGATACTGACCAGATTATTGCATCCCAGTATTTATTATATCCGACCATTGAGGAGATGAAGGCACATACCTTTGAATCCTTAGACCCGGAGTTTGCTGCCAAGGTTAGCCCCGGAGATTTTGTAGTGGCAGAGGAAAATTTCGGTTGCGGTTCCAGTAGAGAGCAGGCACCAAGCGTGTTAAAGGCGTTGGGCGTTCAGGCCGTGGTTGCCAAGTCCTTTGCACGTATTTTTTACCGCAATGCCATTAATATCGGTTTGCCGGTTATTGTGTGCAAGGACCTTTATGACGCGGTTTCTGAAGGGGATGAAATGAGTTTGGATATGTCAGAAGGCGTTGCCACCGTAAATGGGGTGCAGTATACTTGTACGAAGCTTCCGCCTTATATGCAGGGCATTTTGGACCAGGGCGGTTTAATAGCATCATTAAACAGGGAGGAAGTGTAGTATGAAGCCGATGACGATGGCAGAGAAAATTGTTGCAGCGGCTGCAGGCGTAGAGTATGTGCAGGCAGGCGATATACATACGGTAGAGGTGGACCGTTTACTCAGTAACGACGGTACTACGCACCTTACCATTGATATGTATCATAATAAATTAAAACATCCTCACATTGCGGATGTTACCAAGCTGGTGTGGGTGGTAGACCATAACGTGCCGTGTGACAGTCCTAAGACTGCAGCCAGTCACAAAAAAATGCGTGATTTTGCCAAAGAGCATGGCATTACCTTTTATGAAGGTGCCGGAGTATGCCATCAGGTAATGATGGAAAACCATGTGCGTCCGGGTGAGTTGATTTTCGGTGCAGACAGCCATACTTGTGCGTACGGTGCGCTGGGGGCCTTTGGTACCGGTGTGGGCTGTACGGATTATTTGTATGCCATGGTGACTGGAAAGAGCTGGGTATTAGTACCGGAGACATTGCGTTTTAATTTAACCGGAAAGCTTCCTGAGGGCGTATATGCCAGAGATTTGATTTTGACGATTATCGGTCAGATTAGTGCCAATGGTGCCAATTATATGGCTATGGAATTTGGCGGAGAAGGGCTTGCTACGCTTACCATGGCGGATAGAATTGCGGTTTGTAATCTTTGCGTAGAAGCAGGTGCCAAGACCGCACTGATGGAAGTAGATGATGTGGCGCTGGATTATTTAAAGGAACATGGACGTACACCTAAGCATATTTTTAAGAGTGATGAAGGCGCCCGGTATGCCAAGGTTTATGAGATTGATTTAAGCACCATTCAGTCCATCGTAGCAAAGCCTCATTTTGTGGACAATGTAGTACCTGCCAAGGAATGTGCCGGTGTCAAAATTGATGAGGCATTTATCGGTTCCTGTAACAATGGCCGTATTGAGGATTTGCGTGTGGCAGCAGCTGTATTAAAAGGCAGAAAGGTACATCCATTGGTAAGACTTTTGGTGGTCCCGGCTAGCCAGACAGTGTATATGCAGGCGCTTAAGGAAGGCTTAATGGATATTTTTATGGAAGCAGGGGCAATTGTAATGAATGCCAACTGTAGCGTTTGCTGGGGAAGCTGCCAGGGCGTTATCGGAGAGGGCGAGACGCTTATTAGTACCGGTACTCGTAACTTTAAGGGCCGTGCAGGGCATCCAAATAGCTTTGTATATTTGGCAAGTGCAGCTACTGTTGCGGCAAGTGCGGTGGCAGGTGTGATTACCACAGCAGATATGTTAGAATAAAGCGTAGCCTACAAAAGACGCAGAAAAGAGAAGAATATGGAACAGTTTACAGGAAAAGTTTGGGTGTTGGGGGATGATATCGATACCGATATCATTATTCCAACGGAATATTTAGCATTAAAAAGTGTACAGGATATGACACCTTACGCGTTTAGTCCTTTAAGACCGGAATTGGCGACACAGATACAGCCGGGCGATATGATTGTGGCCGGCAAAAATTTTGGCTGCGGTTCCTCCAGAGAGCAGGCGCCGGAAATTATTAAAGCACTTGGCGTGCGATGTGTCATTGCCAAGTCCTTTGCACGCATTTTCTTCCGCAATTCCATCAATAATGGGTTGCTGTTGATTGAAAACGATGCGTTGCAGGCAGCAGTGAACGAGGGCGACACCATTACCGTAACCGTAAATCAGGACATTGAGCATAACGGACAGCATTATGAAATTACTTCCTTGCCGCAGAATCTGGTAGATATTATTTCAGCAGGCGGGCTGGTAAAGGCAATGCGTAAATTAAACGGATTGGATTAGAGGTGTGTTATGGGTTCAACAATTATTGAAAAAATCATTGCAAGAAATATAGGAGCGGAATGCGTAAAGCCGGGGCAAATCGTGACGGTAAATGTGGATAGAGTGATGATTCACGACATTTTCATTCCTTTCGTGGCGGACAAATTTGAAGAAATGGGTTTTACCAAGCTTTGGGATGCAGATAAGGTGGTACTTATTTACGACCACTTAGTTCCGGCAAGTCAGTTGGACGATGCCAGACATTTTAGAAAAGGCAATGAATTTGCAGCAAAATACGGCATGAAGCATGTGCACCGCAGTGACGGTATCTGCCATCAGTTGATGACGGAGGCAGGCTATGTAAAGCCGGGCAATATTGTCTTTGGTACAGACAGCCACACTACCACTTATGGCTGTGTGGGCGCCTTTTCTTCCGGAATCGGGTACACAGAGATGGCAAGTATCCTTGGTACCGGTACGATGTGGGTGCGAGTGCCTGAGACCATTAAAGTACATATTACAGGTAAGCTTGCAGATAATGTAACAAGCAAGGATATTATTCTTACCTTGATTGGAGATTTAGGTGCAGACGGTGCTACGTATAAGGCACTGGAATTTTCAGGAGATACGGTGGAAAATATGACCATTGCCAGTCGCATGACTATGGCAAATATGGCCATCGAAGCAGGCGCAAAATGTGCCTTATTTACTCCGGATGAAAAAACCGCAGAATACTGTGAAATCCAATTGACCGAGGCGGATACTTCCTTGGTGGGCGATGCAGATGCGGTATATTGCAAAGAAATATATTATAAAGCGGAAGACTTTGTACCGGTATTAGCTTGTCCTTCACAGGTAGACAATATTAAACCGGTCAGTGCGTTAGCAGGTACCGAGATTGACCAGGTATTTATCGGTTCTTGTACCAATGGACGATTAGAAGACCTGATGGCAGCCGCTGAAATTTTAAAAGATAAACACGTGGCACCATTTGTAAAGTTAATTGTAACTCCTGCCAGCCGAAAGGTTTACCGTGAGGCTGTGGAAAACGGCACCATGGAAATTCTTGCAAAAGCAGGTGCCATGATAACCCATCCCGGTTGTGGCTTGTGTTGTGGACGAACTGGTGGTATACTTACAGATGGGGAACGTGTTGTGGCGACCAACAATCGTAATTTCTTAGGTCGCATGGGTACTTCCAAGGTGGAAATTTTCCTGGCTTCCCCCAAAACAGCAGCGGCCAGTGCGGTTGCAGGTAAAATTGTGGAGGGTTAATATGAAAACCATCGTAGGTATTGATATTGGTGGCAGCACTACCAAAATATCCGGCTTTGTAGGAAATGATTTACTCAAGTGTATTCAGGTAGAGGCAAGTAATCCCATTGCGTCTTTGTTTGGGGCGTTTGGTCAATTTTTGACGGAAAATGAACTGGATTTGTCTGATATTGCAGAAATTCATTTGACAGGCGTGGGGAGCAGTGGTGTGACGAAGCCGATTTATGGTATACCTACTTATAAGGTAGATGAGTTTGTAGCAAATGGTGTAGGCGGACGTTTTTTTGCTAAGGAAGAAAAATCCGTAGTAGTTAGCATGGGTACCGGTACGTCTTATGTGTTGGTAGAAGGAGATAAATTGACCCATTTAGGTGGTATTGCTATTGGCGGTGGCACTATTTTGGGATTGTCCAAATTATTACTCAACACCCAGGATGTAGACGCTATTCAGGCACTTTCTTCTCAAGGAGACTACAAACAGATTGATTTGTTGATTGGGGATATTTCTAAGCAGCCTTTACCGGGACTGAATTTAAATGTTACTGCATCCAACTTCGGTAAGGTGGAGGAAATGGTTTCCAAGGAAGACATTGCAGCAGGCATTGTGCATATGGTTATTGAAAATCTATGCCATACGGGCACATTAATTGCTCAGAATATGGGTGTCAAAGAATTTATTTTAATTGGTTCTTTAGCAAATTTTGCGGAATGTGATTTTATTACCAAGGACTGTGCAGAGTTAGCAGGAGAGGGTGTATATTTTGTGATTCCGGAGCATGCAGGCTTTGCTACCTCTATCGGTGCAGCGTTGGTCACGGCCAAAGAATGCAGCCCGGTTACCGTATAAACGTACTAAATTTAATACAATGTCAAAAACAATTGCAAGGAAATTTTTAGCATGCTAAAATACATTTGTACTGTATTTTACATATGGTAGAAACAGTAACATTTCTATTTTAGGAGGAGTTTTGTATGCGTAGTACAAAAACAATTAAGATGGCACAGATGGCCATACTTATTGCCGTTGTTTTGATTATGGCATTCACCCCGCTGGGATACTTAAAGACCGCCGGACTTGAAATTTCCCTGATTACCATTCCGGTAGCAATCGGAGCTATGGTTATCGGACCGGGTGCCGGAGCAGTATTAGGTGCAGTATTCGGCATTACCAGCTTTTACCAGTGCTTTGGCATGAGCCCTTTTGGAGCAATGCTCTTAAGCATTAATCCATTCCTGACTTTCCTGGTATGTGTTCCCACACGTATTCTGACAGGATATCTTGCAGGTGTATTATTCAAGGCATTTATCAAGATTGACAAGAAGAACGTAGTTTGCTATTTCCTGGGCGGTTTGGTGACAGCTATGTTAAATACTATTTTTTTTATGGGTGTGCTAGTACTGGGCTTTTGGGGCACGGACTATATTCAAGGATTGGCAGGCGGCAATGGCGTGATGCTTTTCATTATACTTTTCGTAGGGGTCAACGGTGTAGTAGAATGGATTGCGACTACCGTTGCAGGTGGCATCGTTTCCAAGTCAGTTGCAAAGCTTGCTAAGAATGTTTAATAATTACGGATTTGTATTGGGCTGTTGCAGTAGTGTGACAGCCTTTTCTAAAATATAATAATATAGGCATTTATAAAAACTGCAAATTTCATCTTGTGGTATGTGCTAAACGAACAATTTCTAAGAAGGTCTTCTATCTGCGGCCGGTTCTTAACGAAGCAAGGTGTCAGCCGGGGCTGAGTTTAGTACCGCTGCCAGCAGATTAGAGCGAGAGCGTACCTTCGGGGAATTGTTCGTTTGGCACATACAGAAAGAGCAATTTTACGGTTTTGCAAATGCTTACATAAGAAATTACAGAAAGAGGCTAGTTTTGAAAGATAAAATCAAGTCATTATTACAGTTTATTAAGTTTTGTATTGTGGGTTTGTCCAATACCATTATTTGCGAAGGCATTTATGTGGTGCTGTTGTTCTTTGGGGTACATTATCTGGCTGCCAATATTATTGGCAATCTGATTAGCATCTTAAATGCATATTATTGGAGTAATAAGTATGTATTTAAGGCAGAAGAGGGTGAAGAACGTATTTGGTGGAAGGTGCTTATAAAGACATATGCTACATACGGCTTTAGCATGGTGCTCAGTGCGGGCCTTTTGGTGTTCTGGCTGGAGATTGTAAAACTGGAGCAGTACATGGGACCGGTACTTACACTTCTTGGCGACCTTGGAATTTTAGTTGCTCTGGGTAAAGTAGGTATTGTACTGGAGGCCAAGATTTTATCTGAGATACTGGCGGCAGCGATTAATTTGATTATTACCATTCCGCTGAATTATGTCATAAATAAATATTGGGCGTTTGGGAAAGAGAAATAGAAGAATATATAAACAAAACAGGAGCAGCCAATTATCTTGGCCGCTCCATTATGTTGTATATAAATTTATTCTTTCTCCGTCGCTTTATTCACCACATCAATAATAAATGGAGGACGTGTTCTTGCAGCGTCTAATGCTCTCCAAACGTATTCGCCCAAGATTCCAAGGGTTAATAGAATCAGGCCGGAGGAGAGAAGTACTACGCACATGAGAGAGGACCAGCCGGCAATCGGGGTGCCAACGGTAAATTTCTCTACCAGCACGTAAATAAACATAAGGACTGCTAAGATATTAAAAGTAACGCCTACGATACTCATCATACGGATTGGGAAGTAGGAAAAACTCATCATGGAATCCAGCACCAGCTTAAACTTCTTGGAGAAGGTCCAACGGGATTCGCCTACTTCGCGGTCTCGTCTGTGGAAATATACATGGTCGGTCTGGAAGCCTGCCCAAAGTACCTGAAGGGTAAGAGAAGAGTTCTTCTCATTTAAGTCCTGAAGTACCTGAATAACCTGACGATCTAAGAGATAGCAATCACAGCCGCCTTGTGGCATATTCTTGGTAATGGTCTTACGAACGATGGTGTAGTACATATTTGCAAAGAAAACCTTGACCGGATTTTCATCACGGTCTTCTCGAACGGCCAGAACGACTTTGTTACCGCGTTTCCAGCTTTCATACATTTCTAAAATAATTTCGCTGTCTTCCTGTAAGTCTGCCTGCTTTGTTACCGCGCAGTCGCCGGTGCAGACGGACAAACCGGCAAGGAGAGCAGCATGTTCACCAAAGTTGCGGGAGAGCTTTACACACTGTACATGAGAATCCATGTCACGAATCTGATTCATGATTTCCCAGGAATTATCTCCGGAGCCGTCATCTACAAATACTAATTCGTAGTCTCCCAGTTTGTCTAATATTTTGGCCTTCATATCTTCGTATAAAAGCATAAGGGTATCAGAATTCCAGTAAACCGGAACTACGATAGAAATTTTACTCATTACCATGTACCTCTCTGATTTCTCTTATGTAAGCATCATAATCGCGGATATATTCGCTACCATCATAATGTTCACTGCATAATACTAATAAAGTAGAGTCCGGAGAAAAATCATACATATCTTTCCAAACCATGGTGTCTAAGAATAGGCCCATACGAGGCTTGTCCAAGGAAATGATCTGGGTTTCAAAGCCGTTGTCTACTTTTACCTTGCTTCTGCCTGCTACATTAATCAGGACAAATTTGGTGCGGCGGTTAGCATGCTGACCTCGTACTATGGTAGAGTCAGAACCGTAAATATAAAATACACGCTTGATGTCAAAAGGAATGTCCTGATTCTCGCCTTCAATAACTACCAGGTTACCGCGTTCATCACCGCGCTCTACAAAGTCTATTATTTTAATTTGATCTGCTAATTTCAAAGTAAATCTCCTAAATTTTCTTGATTGTGAATGTAGTTTGTAATCACCTAAAAATCATTTAATGCCTGAATAACTCTGTCCTGCTCTTCTTTGGTCATGCCATTATACATTGGAATAGAGAGCACTTCATTTGCATACTGTTCCGTAATAGGGTAGGCTCCTTTTTCATGTCCGAGATACTGATACGCCTCTGCTAAATGCGGTGGAATAGGGTAGTGAATAATCGTGCCGATTCCCAGTGATTCCAAATGTGCAATCAAAGCATCACGTTCCTTACAGCGGATAACGTACTGATGCCATACGTTGACCGTATCCGGGCGTTCCATTGGCAGAATGAGCTTGTCATTGTGGATTTCGGCAGTATAACGAGCAGCTAATTCCTGGCGCTCGCGGGTAAGCTCGTCCATATATTGTAAGCGTACACGCAAAAGACCTGCCTGCAATTCATCTAAACGAGAGTTGGTACCAACAATTTTATTGTAATAACGCTTTTCGCTGCCATAGTTACGAAGTACACGGAAATCCTGTGCAATTTGTGGGTCGTTGGTGGTAATCGCACCTGCATCACCAAAAGCTCCCAAATTCTTGGAAGGATAGAAGGAGAAGCATCCGATATCGCCAAAGGTGCCGGACATTTGACCTTGGTACATGGAGCCGTGGGATTGTGCACAGTCCTCTACCAGACGTAAATTGTACTTCTTACAAAGAGCAACGACATCATCCATTTTAGCATTATGTCCATACAAATGCACTACCAAAATAGCTTTTGTTTTATCCGTAATATGTTCTTCCAACTTAGTCACATCAATCTGATAATACTCATCCGGCTCAATAAAAACCGGAGTGGCACCATTCATGGTAATCCCCATAACGCTGGCGATATAGGTATTGCCTTGGACTAAAACTTCGTCACCCGGACCAATGCCCAGTACGCGGAATGCCATCCAAAGAGCATCCAGACCATTTGCCACACCTACACAGTGCTTGGAGCCTACATATGAAGCAAATTCCTCCTCAAAAGAGGAAACTTCCTTGCCTAAAATATACCAGCCGGAGCGTAAAACTTCTAGGGCTTTTGCTTCGAACTCTTCCTGATATTTCTCAAAACCTCTATCCATACGATTTGGTTGAATTTTATCCATAGTATTATCATACCTCGTTACAAAATATAATCACTCATTTTCTATTTTAACAGAATGAAAAAAACTGTCAATGGGCATATTAAAGAAAAAAGGTGGAATTGTTATGGAATTAAGTAAAAGTGAAAATAAAAGGAAAAGATGTATCAAACTTAGCAGCCCTGTTTATGTGGAAAGTAGTGCCAGCGTTGTGGGTCCGAAGGAGGGGACCAGTTATTTTGCTGAAGGATTTGATAAGGTTTGGAAGGATCCGTTTTTGGGAAAAGATAGTTGGGAGGAAGCAGAAAGTGAGCTGCAGAAGGAGGCTCTTGACATACTTCTTCGTAAGGCGTGTGTTACGGAAGAACTCATTGACTGCATCTTCTCGGGGGATTTGCTCAGTCAGTCTACCGCATCCAGCTATGGTCTTTTATCCTTTGGTATACCCAATTACGGCATCTATGGGGCGTGTTCCAACTGTGGTGCCACACTGGCTCTTGGTGCTGTACTGTTGTCTGCAGGGTATGCGGAAAAAGTAGTTGCCATGACCAGCTCCCATTTTGGCAGTGCGGAAAAAGAGTTTCGTTTTCCGTTAGGGTATGGTGCACAAAGACCTTTGTCATCTACATGGACGGTAACAGGGTGTGGTGCCTTTTTGTTAAGTCGGCAAAATACAGTCGGCAGCAAGGTTTGTATTTCACATATTGTGATGGGAGAAATTGTGGATGCCGGGTTAAAAGACCCGCAGAATATGGGCGGATGCATGGCCCCGGCAGCAGCACTTACCATTGGTAGTGCACTAAAAGAGCTTCCATACAGTGTGGATGATTATGACCAGATTATTACCGGGGATTTGGGGGAGATTGGCTCCGAAGCTTTATATGACTTATTATCTTTGCAGGGATTTGATATTACAAAAAATCACAGTGATTGCGGTTTGCTTATTTTTGACAGAGAAAAAGAAGACGTGCATGCAGGTGGAAGTGGTTGTGGCTGCAGTGCATCTATGCTTTCTGCCTATGTGCTGGAAAAATTAAAAGCCGGTGAATGGAAACGCGTACTTTTTGTACCGACCGGTGCGCTCTTAAGCAAGCTCCGAAGCGAAGAGGGCATGACTATTCCTGCTATTGCCCATGGGGTGGTGCTGGAGCATTGTTAGATTACTATGACTGTGAGAGAACCTATGGAATGCTTCGCCGTCTCCGCCTTTGGCACGCTCTCGCTCGAAGTTCACGCAACGGTACTAAGTTCGACTTCGGCTTCACCTCGTCTCACTAAGGACCGGCGCTCACTTGACGACCACAGGCAGAGACGGCGAAGCATCCCCTCTAGTTCTTTCACAGCCATGGGCTGTATTCTACTTCGCACATTCCCAAAATTCGGATATAGTGGTTTGCCCCGCAGAGCACGTGGTCAGCCAAGATAAAAACAGCCAGCAGGCATATCAATCAGACCTACTGGCTGTTTCTATGTTATAGTTTTTATGGACGAAGTCCGAGACCGCCTTCTAAGGTTAAGGTTTCACCGGTCATATATTTAAAGTCCGGATGTGCCAATTGAACGCAGACACGACCGATATGTTCTTCCGGGTCACCAAAGAAGCCCATTGGTGGTGTGTGAACGTTCTTATCAAATGCTTCCGGATAAGCATTTTTGAAGTTCTCAAGCTGAGATGTCCATGCAAGTGGGCAGATAACGTTTACGTTGATGCCATCCTTGCTCCATTCGGTAGCTGCTACACGGGTAAGGCCACGAATGCCTTCCTTTGCTGCTGCATATGCACATTGACCGTAATTACCGAAAAGACCTGCACCGGATGCAAAGTTGATTACGCTGCCGTGGCTCTTAGCAAGATATGGATAGCACGCCTTCATATAGTAGAATGCTGCATATAAGCCGGAATAAAGAGCTAAATCAAACTGTTCTGTTGTATGATCCGCAATGGAAACACCGGAAGCGGATGCCTGAGCGTTGTTAACCAAAACGTCGATGCCGCCAAAAGTCTCAACTGCTTTGGCAACTACAGTTTCTACAGTAGTCTGGTTGTCAGCACCTGCAGCAACATCAGCTGCAACACAAAGAACCTTAACACCATAAAGACGTTCTAATTCTTCTTTTGCATCCTCTAATTTCTTGACATTTCTACCTGTAATAACAATGTTTGCCCCTTCTTTCGCATAAGCGGTAGCGATACCATAACCGATAGCGCCTGCTTTACCGTTGGATAATACGGCTCTGCCGCCACCGGTAATTAAAACTGTTTTACCTGTTAAAAAACCCATTTTTCTATCCTCCTTTTTTTCCCATTATAACTGCATCTTATGCGAAAATCAAGAAAAAATCCTTGATAAGAAAATAACACAGTTTCCAAAGACAGGCACATTTGGGAATTTAGTGCATATACTGCTTCTAAAGACATAGGAAGTGTAATCATGGATATTTATGTAGTGCGTCCCGGTGATACGGTGGGTGGTATTGCAGCTTACTATGGTATAAATGTGTCGCAAATTATATATGACAATCAGTTAGTGTATCCTTATGCGCTTGCCGTTGGGCAAGCGCTTTTTATCCGTGGAGAGGTACGGACACCGGATAGGTCTGTTTTTGTTAGTGGATATGCTTATCCTTTTATAAGTATGTGGGTGTTGGAGCAGACGCTGCCATATTTGACGTATCTGCCTATCTTTTCTTATGGATTTACAAGCGACGGACAGTTGATTTCGCCACAGGTGGATGATACGCCCTTGATTGTGGCAGCAAAGCAGTTTGGTACGGAACCGGTATTGGTGCTGACGCCTTTTGGAACAGATGGACAGTTTAACAATCTTTTGATAAATTCTGTGATAAACAATCCGCAATATACCGAGAATTTAATTCGGAATCTTTTATATTTAATGGATGAAAAAGGGTATCAGGGGCTGGATATTGATTTTGAATATATTTTGGCAGATGATAGAGATGCGTATACTGCTTTTGTGGAGCGTGTATCTGAGGCAATGAGGGCAAACGGATACCATACGTCAGTAGCGCTTGCACCGAAAACATCTGCTGTTCAGCGTGGTTTGTTATATGAAGGGAAAAATTATTCAGCTATTGGTGCGGCAGCAGATTCCGTACTTTTAATGACTTATGAATGGGGTTACACCTATGGACCGCCTATGGCAGTGGCGCCGATTAACCAGGTTCGGAGGGTGGTGGAGTACGCCGTGACGGAAATTCCACGAGAAAAAATTGATTTGGGGATTCCAAATTATGGATACGACTGGCCGCTTCCGTATGAACGAGGAGTGACTGCAGCAGATACTATCAATAATGTACAGGCGATTCAGATTGCTTTGCGCGAGGGCGCAGAAATCATGTTTGATGACGTGGCGCAGAGTCCGTATTTTCGGTATACGGACATGGCTACCGGTATCGTGCATGAAGTATGGTTTGAGGATGTGCGAAGTCTTCAGGCCAAGTTTGATTTAATCCGAGAATTTAACCTGCGTGGCTGTGGCTATTGGCAGATTATGCAGTGGTTTCGGGCAAATTGGCTGCTGCTTTCGGAGAACTTTTGGATTAATAAATAACATGCCCCCAAGTGCCAGACGTCGAACTGAATGACTGTGCTTTCTCAGCACGTTTGCACTCTCAGCTTCACGTAGCGGTACTAAGCTCGACTTCGGCTGGTGCCTCGTCTCGCTAAGGACCGACGCTCGCTTGAAGGCATGAGCAAGCACAGTCATTCGGTTCGATGCTTGGCACTGGGGGGGAGAACTGCCGCAATAAAAAGGTAGCACTATGCACTTCACAAACAAAGTGTATAGTGCTAAAATGTTTTTATCAATATTTTGAGGGTGCTAAAATGTTAACAGGATATATTATCGAAAAATACAGTTGTATGAAGGGCGCGTACACGTGCCATAGGATTTTAGAAGAAGCGGCAAAAAGGGGAGTTTCTTTGCAGATTGTGGGTGTGGTAGATACTACCCTGACGGAAGACGGGGTGTACCATAAGGGTGAGCGATTAGAGGCTTGCGATTTTGTAATCAATCGCTATAAGTATGGGCACATCAAAGACCAAATCGGTGCACTTGCAACGCGCACTTATAATGAGACGAATATTTTTAATAATTACATAAATAAATATATGCAGGTCAAAAACTTAAAGTCAGAGGGTTTTTGGATGCCGAAGTATGTGCTTGGAACAGCGTATACTTCTTTTGGTGCTATAACAGAAAAATTAGGACTTCCTTTCGTGGCAAAAGGGCTGGAAAGTTCTCAGGGGGCGGAGGTGTTCTTGATAGAGAATATAGAAGAGTTTCAGGCTTTAAGCTCCAAATATGCTGCGGATAAGGAATATTTGTTTGAACAATATATTGCGGAAAGCTACGGCAGGGATATTCGTTTTTACAGCATTCGCGGTGAAGTGATTGCCTGCATGACCAGAGAAGCAGTGCAGGGCTTTAAGGCCAATGTGGCTTTGGGGGCCGGTGTCAGAGAATATCCGATAGATGACAATATCAGGCAGGCAGCAAAGGATATTTATGAACAGACGGGGCTTGACTTTCTTGGAATTGATTTGTTGTTTGGCAAGGAGAAGCCATATTTTTGCGAAATTAATGTGATGCCGGGTATTGAAGGCATGGAACGTGCCACCGGTGTAAATGTAGCCGGGGCAATTATAGATACCATTTTGGGAGATTTGGGACATGACTGTTGAGAAAGCAATTGATTATGTATATGCTTCTTATTTAAAGGCGGAGCCGTATCTGGATTATGCCGCACCGGACTCTGAAAAACGCAATCCGGAATACAGCAGAGAAATTATCAAGAAAAGAGCAGGCATTCCAACGGTGCTCGTAACAGGCAGTAAGGGAAAAGGCTCTGTTTCGAAAATGATTGCGGAGATTATGGGAACCCATCACAAAGTGGGGCTTATGACCAGTCCTCATATTTTGACTTTTAATGAGCGTATTCAGGTGCAGGGTGAGCCGGTTCATGATGATGTACTGGCACAGGCTGTGGAGCAGGTAAAGCCGGAGTTTGAAGCAGTAGAAGCAACCCTTGCACCAAAAGAATATATCAGTCCCATGGGAATTCAGGCTGCGGCAGCCTTGGAGATTTTTAAAGCAGCCGGGGTAACGTTTCAGGTTATGGAATGCGGTAAAGGTGTGGCTTTTGATGATGTCAATAATGTGCCGCATAAATATGGAGTTATCAATCGTATTTTTCTGGAGCATACCAGGGAATTGGGCAAGACTTTGGGAGAAATAGCAGAAAATAAGTCTGCCATTATGACAGGAGAACAGGACGCTGTGTTTACCGGCAAGCAGGAAGAGGAAGTGCTTAAGGTATTACGTGACAGGGCGGAAGTGTGCCAGACCCCATTGTATGAGTATGGCAGGGATTTCTGGTGTGAGGATGTACGTTATACACAAAAAGGCATGAAGTTTGATGTAGTGACCCGCAAAAATCGTTATGAGGATATTCAGATTCCGTTGTTGGGAACCTATCAGGCAGAAAATTGTGCGTTGGCGATTGCACTTTGTGAAATGGAGCTGGATGTGTTAGAGGAAGCAAAGGTAAAACAGGCATTGCAATATTTGGAATGGCCGGGCAGACTGGAAGTACTAAGTGCAGACCCACTGATGCTTTTGGATGCATGTATCAATCGTGAAAGCTGTCAAAATGTATTGGAAGCGTTAGAGCAGTTGGGGGTAAATCAAGTGACTACCATTATTGGCATCCCATCTGACAAAGATTACCTTGGCGTTGCAGAGGCAATGAAAAGGGTGTCTGCACATATGATATTAACCAAGAGTCAGAATGCACATTACAAATTCGGAACAGAACAGGTGGAAGCACTGGCAGATGCCGGTATCCATGCAGAATGGACGGAAAGCATTGAGGAAGCAATCCACAAGGCGCGTATTCATGGAATGAACGAACAAGCCTGGGACAGACCGATTTGTATTCTGGGTACCACTTCTTTGATTTCCGATGTGAAAGCATTAGCAGCAGCGCCTAAGCTATTATAAAATGGTACAAAGCATGATATGGGATAAAATAAATAGATAAAGGAAACGTTTTGTATATGAAAAGAACGATGGAATTTAAAATGGAGCGACAGGGATTATTGGAGGTAGGACAGGAGATTACCGTTACGGAAGGTGTTTTGCCGAGTAACTATTATTATACCATTGACCCGTCTCTTGCCATGTCCGGTAATTTTCCGTTTCGGGAAAGGATGCTTGCTCGAAGTGGTGTGGTAATTGATGTAAAGCAAAGTCCCAGAGGCTATTATGTGACTTGTGAATTTGAAGAACCATAAAAAGAGTTATATTTTTTGAGAGAATATTTTTTCTTCTGCCGTTACATACTAAATAAAAACGGGAGGAGAAATGTATGGACTATATTATTGCCTTTCTTGTTGGAGGAATTGTCTGTGCCTTGGTGCAGATTTTAATGGAAAAGACCAAGCTTATGCCGGGGCGTATTATGGTGCTATTAGTAGTAACCGGTGCAATTCTTAGCTTTTTAGGTATATTTGAACCACTGAAGGAAGCTGTTGGTGCAGGTGTCAGTGTACCTCTTTTGGGGTTTGGACACATTTTGATGAAGGGTGTCAAAGAAGCAGTCGACCAGGAAGGATTTATGGGGCTTTTTACAGGCGGATTTAAAGCCGCAGCTGTGGGATGCAGTGCGGCTTTGATTTTTGGATTATTGGCGGCCTTTCTTTTTAAACCAAAGTTAAAGCATTAGAGCCGTTCAAAAGAAATGCCTGCATTGCGCAGAAGGCTCATCAGGGCTTCATCCCAAATAAGCTCTGGTGCTTTGTCCAGGGTAAAAGCAGAATAACTGATACCGGAAGTAATCATAGCTTTGGAACCATCATAGCGAATGTTTAAAAGTAAACCTTTTATTAAATGCTTTTCTAATCCTTCCGGAAAAATAATAGCGCATCTCTTTGGGGAAAGCTGCAAAACTACTTGAAAACCAAGTGGTGTGCGCTTTCCTTTTATTAGGTCAAAAAGGGTACTGCGAACCTCACCATATGGAATAAAAGTCGATTTGTCGTCTGTGACTTCTATGTCTTCATTTGTCTGGTAAAAGGCTTCATTCATATGCCCTTCTATAAAATAACTGATACTCATTTGCAGGGTTGCTTCCTGTAAAAGAAAATCGTCAAAGGTATTGGTGCCCAGTAGTTTGCCCATAAAGGCTTTTAATTCTGTGATTTGTAATGCAATCATGTGATAGATTCCTTGCAAAAAATATTTAAAATTTTACAGCCAGCCCATTTTAAAAATAGCTAGGGTCAGCAAACCTGCCATCTGTAAAAATCCAATAAGCGGCATAAAAGCCTGAAAATACCAATGCTGTGTTTTGTGATGAAATACTAACATACCTGCAACAGAACCGATACTGCCACCCAGCAGTGCAGTAATAAATAAGGAGGCCTCCGAAATACGGTAGGCCCCTTTTTTTGCTTTGTACTTGTCGATGCCCATAAGAGCAAATGCGACAATGGTAATAACTGCGAAGTATGCCAGAATAAAATATCCTAACTTAAATTCCAATTATTTGCCCTCAACTTCTGCCATTTTCATTGCACGAACCTTGCAGGAAAGACCAAACAGATTGATGAAACCGCTTGCATCGTGGTGGTCATATAAATCACCGGTCTTAAAGGAAGCAAGGCTTTCGTTGTAGAGAGAGTATGGAGAAGTGGTGCCGGCCTTGATAATATTTCCTTTGTAAAGTTTGAACTTTACTTCACCGGTAACGTACTTCTGAGTCACATCAATAAATGCCTGGATTGCTTCACGCTTTGGTGTAAACCATTTGCCTTCGTATACTAAGTCAGCAAACTTATTGCCCATTTCTTTCTTTAAGGTGTAGGTGTCGCGGTCAAGGATTAATTCCTCTAACTGCTGATGAGCTTCCATAAGGATGGTTCCACCCGGAGTCTCATAAACACCACGGGACTTCATACCAACTACACGGTTTTCAACGATGTCGATAATACCGATACCGTGCTTGCCGCCCAGAACGTTTAATTCAGCGATGATTTCGGAAACCTTCATTTCCTTACCGTTTAAGGTCTTTGGAACGCCTGCTTCAAAGGTCATAGTTACATATTCACCTTCGTCCGGAGCTTTTTCCGGAGACTGGCTGAGTACCAATAAGTGGTCGTAGTTTGGTTCCTCAGAAGGGAACTCTAATTCCAGACCTTCATGGCTGATGTGCCATAAGTTACGGTCACGGCTGTAAGATTTATCCGCAGAGAATGGTAAGTTGATACCATGTGCCTTACAATATTCGATTTCGGCTTCACGAGAGTCCATGCCCCATTTGTCGTCTCTCCAAGGAGCGATAATCTTTAAATCCGGAGCAAGTGCCTTAATACCTAATTCAAAACGAATCTGGTCGTTACCTTTACCGGTAGCACCATGACAGATAGCAACAGCACCTTCTTTACGAGCAACTTCTACTAATCTCTTTGCAATAACAGGACGAGCCATAGAAGTACCTAATAAATACTTATTCTCATAAACAGCGTTTGCCTGAACACATGGAACGATGTATTCATCACAGAATTCATCAACCACGTCTTCGATGTATAACTTGGTAGCTCCACAGGACTTAGCACGTTCTTCTAATCCGTCCAGTTCTTCACCCTGACCACAGTCGATACAACAGCAGATAACTTCGTAGTCATAATTTTCATGTAACCATGGAATAATGGCTGTAGTATCCAAACCGCCGGAATATGCTAAAATAACTTTTTCTTTCATAATATGTATCTCCCTTAAGTATAAGTTTGTTATCTAAGGGAGATAATACACCTTTTTGCATATAATTGCAAGCATTATTTATAATAAAATGCATAAAAATGCAAAACAAATATAAAAAATGCGATTTTTGAAAAATTCACTTGCAAAACATGCATAAACGTTGTATAAATATACATATATTATGCTGGCGTAGATTTTTTTGTAAAATAACATTGCCACTTGTATTTTTTACCATATTAAAGTAAAATAAAAGACTATGGGGGCATAGACTTATTTGGGCTATGCAAGGAGGACAGATTATGATTAAAGTTGGTATTATTGGTTCCACCGGTTATGCGGGTGGTGAGTTGGTTCGTATTTTGATGAATCACAAGGATGTAGAGATTAAATGGTATGGTTCCAGAAGTTATGTGGACCAGAAGTATAGTGATGTATATCGTAATTTTTTTGAAATTGTGGAAGAGAAGTGCTTTGATGACAATATTGAAGCATTGGTTGAGCAGGTAGATGTGGTATTTACAGCAACGCCGCAGGGCTATTTGGCTTCTATATTAAAGGAAGAATATTTGCAGAAAGCAAAGTTTGTAGATTTGTCTGCGGATTATCGTATTAAGGATGTTGCTACATATGAAAAGTGGTATGGCATTGAGCACAAGTCTCCGCAGTTTATTGAGGAAGCAGTGTATGGGCTTTGCGAAATCAATCGTGAGGATGTAAAGGGTGCCAGATTGGTTGCTAATCCGGGCTGTTACACTACATGTTCTATTTTGACTTGTTATCCGTTGGTTAAGGAAGGCTTGATTGATGTAGACACGTTGATTATTGATGCAAAGAGCGGTACTTCCGGCGCAGGACGTAGTGCAAAGCTTCCGAATTTATATTGTGAAGTAAATGAAAATATTAAAGCATACGGCGTAGCAAGTCACAGACATACTCCGGAAATTGAGGAGCAGTTGGGCTATGCAGGAAATTGTCAGGTAATGTTAAACTTTACTCCGCACTTGATTCCGATGAACCGTGGCATTTTGGCGACAGCATATGCAAAGTTAAAGGCAAAGGCGGACGGCAGTATTCCAACGGAAGCGGAAATCCGTGCAGCTTATGAAAAATATTATAAAAATGAAAAATTTGTGCGTGTATTGGATAAAGGTGTCTGTCCTGAGACAAAATGGGTAGAGGGGTCCAATTATGTGGACGTAAATTTTGTAGTAGATGAGAGAACCGGTCGTGTCATTATGATGGGTGCCATTGACAATTTGGTAAAGGGTGCCGCAGGTCAGGCAGTTCAAAATATGAACTTAATGTTTGGGCTTGCAGAGGATGAGGGCTTAAATCTGGTTCCGATGTTCCCATAAAGAACAGGCACAAGGCGTGGTTGACCGAAGCCTGCAGTAAATAAGAGGTGTGTATGAAGATTACGTATCAGGATGTAAAAAATAACGAAGCAATCAAAACCTATATTAAAAAGGCAGATGAGTCCTTAATTGCACTGGGTTATACGGAGCACAGTTTTGCACATGTAATGAAAGTGGCTGAAACGGCTGCCGGTATTTTGCTGGCGCTTGGTTACAGTGAAAGAGAAGCGGAGCTGGCTCGTATTGCAGGGTATTTACATGATATCGGCAATGTGATTAATCGTGTGGACCATGCGCAGAGTGGTGCAGTCATGGCATTCCGTATTTTGGATAATATGGGGGCGGACGCAGAGGATATTGCCACCATTGTGACGGCTATTGGCAACCATGATGAGTCTACTGCCTTTCCGGTAAATCCGATTGCGGCAGCACTGATTATTGCAGACAAGACAGACGTGCGATTTACACGAGTACGCAACATTGACCGAGCAAGCTTCGATATTCATGACAGTGTAAATTTTGCAGTAAAGGAATCTAAGCTTACTTATAAAAAAGACGAGCATATAACCCTGACACTTACCATTGACACCAAGGAATGTGTGGTTATGGATTACTTTGAAATTTTTCTTGGACGTATGAAGCTTTGCAGAAAAGCAGCAGCAAAGCTGGGGCTGGAATTTAAGTTAATTATCAATGGACAGTCCTTGATTTAAAGATACATGGAGGCAGTATGACAGCAAAAGATATCCAGATTAGGGCTATGACAACTGAAGATTATGATGCGGTATATGAAGTATGGAATTCCATTTCAGGATTTGGAATTCGTTCTATTGATGATTCCAGGGAAGGCATTGACAGATTTATCAGAAGAAATCCGGACTTAAGTGTTGTGGCTGTGAAGGATGGCGCGATTATTGGCAGTATTCTTTGCGGACATGACGGCAGACGAGGCTGTCTTTATCATGTATGCGTACTCAAGGAGTACCGTATGCTTGGTATTGGGCAGAAAATGGTAGACTACTGCAAGGAAGCGTTGCGTGACGAAGGTATTAACAGAATTAATCTGATAGCATTTACCAGCAATGAAATTGGCAATAAATTCTGGCAGAAATTAAAATGGAAATACAGAACAGACTGTAATTACTACGAAGAAAATCTCAATCCGGAAAATGTTACGAATTTTGTTCCGTAAGGATGATACATATATTTATGAGGAGAAGCATTATGAAAAAGATTACAGGCGGTGTAACCGCAGCAAAAGGCTTTGAAGCAGCCGGTGTAGAAGCCGGCATTAAGTACCAAAACAGACTGGATATGGCGCTGGTATACAGTATCGTGCCTTGTAAAGCGGCAGGTACGTTTACGACTAACGTGGTAAAGGCTGCCCCTGTTTTGTGGGATATGGAAGTAGTGGAAAACAGCCCATACGCACAGGCGGTTGTAGTAAACTCCGGCATTGCCAATGCATGTACCGGTAAAATCGGTTATGGATACTGCCTGGAAACTGCAGAGGCTGTCAGCGAATCATTACATATTCCAAAGGAAAGTGTATTGGTGGCATCTACCGGTGTTATCGGTATGCAGCTGAAAATGGACAAGTTAAAAGCCGGTGTAGTAAAGCTTGCTGAGGCAAAGGAAGGTACATTGGAAGCCGGTCATCAGGCTGCTAAGGCAATTATGACTACGGATACTGTTTCTAAGGAAGTAGCAGTACAATTTGAGGTAGATGGTGTGACCGTGACCGTAGGCGGTATGTGTAAGGGCTCTGGTATGATACATCCAAATATGTGTACTATGCTTGGCTTTGTGACTACAGACCTTGCAATCAGTAAGGAACTTTTGACAGAAGCGGTAAAAGCAGACGTAGTAGACACCTTCAATATGATTTCTGTAGATGGAGATACCTCTACCAATGATACGTTACTGGTACTGGCAAACGGTATGGCTGGCAACGTAGAAATTACCGAAAAAGGTGAGGCTTATGACAAATTTGTGGAAGCACTCCATTTTGTAAATGAAACGCTGGCAAAGAAAATGGCAGGTGACGGAGAAGGTGCAACTGCTTTGTTTGAAACGATTGTTATGAATGCAGATACAAAAGAAAATGCGAGAGTTCTTGCAAAAAGCGTTATTTGCTCCTCTTTGACAAAGGCTGCTATTTACGGACATGATGCAAACTGGGGACGTATTTTATGTGCTCTGGGTTATTCCGGTGTACAGTTTGATCCGGAAGTAATTGAGTTATTCTTCCAGTCCAAGGCAGGGCGCATTCAAATTTACAAAGATGGTTGTGGTACCGATTATAGTGAAGAAGAGGCAACCAAAATTTTGTCTGAGCCGGAAGTGACCGTGGTGGTAGACATGAAGATGGGCAGCGAAACAGCTACTGCATGGGGCTGCGATTTGACATATGATTATGTAAAAATTAATGCTGACTATCGTTCATAATACGTAAGTAAGATTTTGAAACAAAAAGTAAAGCATATCAACGAGGTGCAAAAATGGAACATTTAAGTGCATTAGAAAAAGCAGGCGTCTTAATTGAAGCCTTACCATATATTCAGAAATTTAATCGTAAAATTGTGGTGGTAAAGTATGGTGGTTCTGCCATGAGCAATGAAGAACTGCAGAAAAACGTTATTAAAGACGTGGTACTGTTAAAATTAGTTGGTTTTAAACCGATTATTGTACATGGCGGCGGCAAGGAAATCAGCAAGTGGGTGGAAAAGGTTGGCATGGAAGCTCGTTTTGTAAATGGTCTTCGTGTAACCGATGCAGAAACCATGGAAATTGCAGAAATGGTACTGAATAAAGTAAATAAGCGTTTGGTTACTATGGTGGAAGAACTGGGCGTTCAGGCTATTGGTGTCAGTGGAAAAGACGGCGGCCTTTTAAAGGTAGAAAAAAAATATGCAGGCGGCGAGGATATTGGTTTTGTAGGCAATATTACTGATGTAAATCCAAAGCTTCTTTATGATTTATTGGAGAAGGATTTCCTTCCGATTATCGCACCGATTGGTCTCGACGATGAATTCCAAACCTACAATATCAATGCAGATGATGCGGCTTGTGCCATTGCAAAAGCAGTGGGTGCAGAAAAGCTTGCATTCTTAACGGATATTGAAGGGCTTTACAGAGATTTTAGTGATAAGAGTACCTTTATTTCCAGATTGACGGCAACCCAGGCACAGGAATTGATTGACAGCGGTATGATTGGCGGCGGTATGTTACCAAAGCTGGGCAACTGTACCGATGCCATTCGAAATGGCGTAAACCGTGTACATATTTTAGACGGACGTACCCCACACAGCCTGCTGTTAGAAGTATTTACCAATAAGGGTGTTGGTACTGCTATCGTGGCAGACCACGAAGAGGAACATATGCTATGATGAAAGAATACATTGAACAGGCGGAAAAAGACCTGCTCCATACCTATAATCGTTATCAAATTGTGTTAGACCGCGGTGAAGGCGTACATTTGTACGACATCGAAGGCAAGGAATATTTGGATTTTTGTGCAGGGATTGCGGTATTTGCTTTGGGCTATGGTCACAAAAGCTTTAACGATGTGTTAAAAGCCCAGATTGACAAGTTGACACATACCTCCAATTATTATTACAATGTACCTGCAATTGAGGCGGCGCGCAAGCTGAAAAAAGCAACCGGTATGGACAGAATATTTTTTACCAATTCCGGAGCAGAGGCAGTAGAAGGTGCCTTAAAAGCTGCCAGAAAATACGCTTACACCATGGACGGTACCACAGACCATGAAATCATTGCCATGGAGCATTCCTTCCATGGACGTACCATGGGTGCCCTATCCGTAACAGGAAATCCGCATTATCGTGAAGCTTTTGAGCCATTGATTGGTAATATAAAATTTGCATCCTTCAACGATTTTGACAGTGTGCTTGCTCAGGTAACGGACAAAACCTGTGCTATTATTATGGAGACGGTTCAAGGAGAAGGTGGAATTTATCCAGCCAATCCGGAATTTTTACAAAAAGTGCGTGCTCTTTGTGATGAGAAAGGTATTTTACTGATTTTAGACGAAATTCAGTGTGGTATGGGTCGTACCGGCAGTATGTATGCATATGAACAGTATGGCGTGATGCCGGATATTATGACTACAGCCAAGGCAATCGGTAATGGTGTGCCGGTAGGTGCTTTTGCCATGACCGAAAAAGTGGCAGCAAAGAGCCTTGTGGCAGGGGATCATGGAACCACCTACGGTGGCAATCCGCTGGCATGTGCTGCGATTTCCAAGGTATTGGATATTTTTGAAGAAGAGAAGATACTTGACAACGTAAGGGGTGTTGCTCCATACTTAGAAGAGAAATTAAATAAATTAGTTGAGAAGTATGACTTCATCCGGTGTCAGAGAGGTATGGGACTTATGCGCGGTCTTGTATTTACCTGTCCGGTTGGACCTGTTATCAACAAAGCGCTGGAAAAAGGGCTTATTCTGATTAATGCAGGCACCAACATTATTCGCTTTGTTCCTCCTTTGGTGATTTCCAAAGAGAACGTAGACTGCATGATTAGTCTGTTGGATGAATGTCTTCAGGAATGTTAGGAGTTAATGTACATGAAGAAATTGCAGCATAAAATTATAGGGGGGTTACTGGCAGCATCTGCACTATTTGTAGGTGCCGCAAGTTATATTGGATTGAATGGTATGGGCTATCATAAGCTGATGGAGCGTCGAGAAACGGGCACGGTTCATTTTTGGTATACCAACGATTTGTTAACCAATTACTATAATAATGTGGCAAGTGTTTATAATCAGCTGCACCGGGGTGCCAATGTGGTTCCAAAGCTGGTGTCAGCCAGTGAATATCTGGAAAAAATTTATCGGGCATCCATTCAGGGAGAAGAGTATCCGGATATATATGTTATTACCAGCGATGCTATGGAAAAGGCATATCTTGCAGGGCTTACCATGTCGGTTGAAGCAGAGGAAAAGGTTGCACATGCATTTCCAAACGTGGCAGTGGAAGCAGCCTCTTATGAGGATACTCTGTTAGGTTATCCGTTTTATTTTGATACCAGTACGCTTGTATATAATAAAACGATGTTGGAAGCCGTTGCTTGGGACCAATTCCGGATTCAGGCAGAAGCAGAAGGTGTGGAAAATCCGGAGTCCATTGTGGTGCCGGAAGAAGATATTGCCAGATTGGTGAATATTATGATTCCGGAGACCATTGATGAACTGATTACATTATCCAATAATTTAGAAGCACCGGAGGGGTTGGAAACAGTCTTTAAATGGAATATTAATGATATTTTCTTTAATTATTTTTACCTCGGTGAATATGCAACTTTGACAGACGAGGAAATTGATATATACAATGAAAATACCGCAGCATGCATGGAAATTTTTAAGCATGTTACAGAGTATTTCTACATGGATGCAGAAACTGTTTCCACAGAGAGCATCTTGCAGGAGTTTATGGAAGGCAAGGTGTTGTTTACTATTTTAGACAGTGAATCTGCCTTGAAGCTGGAGAATGCCAATAAAGAAGGGCTGATAAGCTTTGAATATGACTATGCACGTACTCCGGACCCGGGCAAAATTCCACAGGAGGATGAAGCAGAGGCGGAAAATACCTTGGTATACGAAGGACGTCCTCTTTCTGTTACCAATGTAGTGGTGGTAAATGGTTATACGAATTATCCGGAGACTACCAATGATTTTGCACAGTTTTTAACCATGGAGCATACCGCCATTGACCAGTTGTATGAAAGAACCGGTTGTATTCCGGCAAGTATTTATGCAAAGACATCTACCAATATGGAAAAGGTATTTAAATCGGAATATGCAGGCTCAGCAACCATTCCGCCATATATGGTTACCGGAAATTTCTGGATGCTTTTAGAAAATGCATTTAATCAAATGTGGGATGGTGCAGACGCACAAGCCACCCTGGAAGAAGTGGAAAATAAATTAAAAAATCAGATTCCGCAATAATAAGTGTACTAAAATCCAATCAGAATGGATATGACTAAAGAGAAGGAAAGTGAGGTCATACTAGGATGATTGGATTTTTGATTGCGATTATTTCGGGGGCACTTATGAGTGTTCAGGGTGTATTTAACACTCAGGTCACAAAAGCAAGCGGTATATGGGCGGCTGCCGCCTTTGTGCAGTTTTCCGCATTGCTTGTATGTCTTGGAGCATGGGCAATGTTTGAGAGAGGTTCTCTTATGCGTGTGCTTAGTGTGGAACCTAAATACATGCTGTTAGGCGGGGCTATCGGAGCCTTTATTACGTATACGGTTGTTCAGAGCATGTCCAGCTTAGGCCCTGCCAAAGCAGCCATGTTAATTGTTATTTCTCAGCTGATTGTAGCATACCTGATTGAAGTATTCGGTATGTTTGGTGTAGAGAAAACCGACTTTTCCTGGCGCAAGGTTTTAGGTATGGGAATTGCTATTATAGGGATTATTATTTTTAAGTGGAAATAAATTTTATATTTCTTAGGATATGCTTTTGAACAAACACTTGCACTTGTAAGTTTTTTAGCATAAAATGTAAGAGGTATCATAAGAGGCTGACCCGGAAGGGATGATACATGTTTTACAAAATAAAATTTTGGGGTTTATTGCTGCTTGGAAGTATGTTGGTATTTACCGCTTGTGGGGAGGTTGGTCATGTATCCTTGGAAGAGGCATTGACGGTGATGCATGCAGGTGGAGAAACAGAGACAGACATAACTGGTATAGACGATTTGTCAACTATACAAGAGCAGGTTTTATGTGTGTATATATGCGGTGCAGTATTGAGACCCGGTGTATATGAGTTGGAAGCAGGGAGTCGCATTGTATCTGCTGTGGAGGCGGCAGGCGGGTTTTTGCCGGATGCGGCCACGGAGGCAGTAAATCTGGCAAAGCGGCTGGAGGACGGTATGCAGATTATAGTTCTCACGATGGCAGAAGCAGAGGCACAAAAGACAGAGGTATTCAGACAGGCGGCAGGACTTGTGAATCTCAACACGGCATCCGTGGCAGAGCTATGTACCTTGAGTGGAATCGGAGAATCCAAGGCAGAAGCAATCCTGGCATATCGGACTGAGATTGGTGCTTTCAGCAGTATAGAGCAGTTAAAAGAAGTTACGGGGATTGGAGATAGTCTTTTCAATCAGATAAAAGAAAGTGTTTACATAGAGTAGGAGTTTATATGGCAAGAAAGGTATTAGTAGTAGACGACGAGAAGTTAATCGTAAAGGGTATCCGTTTTAGTTTGGAGCAGGAAGGCATGGAAGTGGACGTTGCATATGATGGGGAAGAAGCATTGGAGATGGCAAAGTCCAAGGAGTATGACATCATTTTACTGGATGTAATGCTGCCGAAATTAAGTGGTTTTGATGTCTGTCAGCAGATTCGTGAATTTTCACAGGTTCCGATTTTAATGCTTACCGCAAAGGGCGATGACATGGACAAAATCCTGGGTCTGGAATATGGCGCCGACGATTATATTACCAAGCCTTTCAATATCCTGGAGGTAAAGGCGCGTATGAAGGCTATTATGCGTCGGACTTCACACAAAGAAGTAAAGGTTCAGAGTGAGGATGTCATTGAGAATGGAGACGTGCGTCTGGAAAAAAGTGGCCGACGCTGTTATGTTTTAGGACAGGAAATGAATTTGACAGCCAAGGAATACGAACTTATGGAGCTTTTGGTATTAAATCCAAATAAAGTTTACAGCCGTGAAAAGTTATTGACGTTAATCTGGGGGGCAGATTATCCGGGCGATGTGAGAACGGTGGATGTACATATTCGCCGTCTTCGCGAAAAAATAGAAAAAAATCCGAGTGAGCCGAAGTATGTACACACGAAATGGGGGGTCGGTTATTATTTTCTTTGCAAATAAACAGGTTTTTAAGGCATTAATAAGTCTTAGAACCGGTATTCTCATTATCATGTTAATTGCGGGAGTAGTTCCGGCAATTATTCTTCATGCCGGTATTTTGCAAAATTATGAACAAAAAGCAGTAGAAATACGTGCAAACACGGTACAAAGTCAGTTGAAGGTATTAGCCAATCATTTAGTTACTTATAATTATCTTGAAAATCCGGACTCTGAGGTTATCAGTGCGGAACTGGAAATGCTATCCAATTTATACGAAGGTCGTGTGCTGATTATCTCTAGTAATTATCAAATTGTAAAGGATACGTATTCTATCAGCCAGGGAAAGTATATGCTTTCTGAAGAAATTATTAAGTGCTTTGAGGGCGAAAGTATTACCCGATATGACAAGGTGGATGGTTATATCGAAATGACTACTCCAATCAGACGAAAGGTAAAGGTGCTTGGAGAATACGGGCTGGAAGAAAAGGAAATGGTTATCGGTGTTATGTTTGCCAGTATTTCCAATAGTAATATTGTGGATACGCTGGCGGTGCTGCGTTACAGAGCTTATACGCTGCTTAGCTTTTCTATGGTTATTATGGTAATGGCGGCGTTTGTTTTATCCAGATTTTTGGTAGACCCGTTTAAACGCTTGGGCAAGTCCATCCGCGGCATTAAAGATGGTTACTTTGATGAATTTGCCCCTGTAAATACCTATGTGGAAACCAGAGAAATCTCAGATGCATTTACCGAGCTGATGGGACGTATGAAGGTGTTGGATGATTCCCGACAGGAATTCGTGGCAAATGTCAGTCATGAATTAAAGACACCGCTTACCTCCATGAAGGTTTTGGCCGATTCTATTGTGTCAATGGGTGGTGCACCGCTGGAACTTTATGAAGAATTTTTTCATGACATTACCGTAGAAATTGATAGAGAAAATCGGATAATTACCGACTTGTTAGCCTTGGTTAAAATGGATAAAAAGGCAGCAGGGCTGGTGGTGGAGCAAATTGCTATTGCAGAACTTTTGGAGCTTATTTTGAAACGATTAAGACCCCTTGCACGTAAAAAAGATGTGGAGCTGGTGTTGGAGTGCATTCGACCTGTTACAGCAGAGGTAGATGAGGTGAAAATGAATCTTGTGTTTACCAATCTGATTGAGAATGCTATCAAATATAATGTGGAGCATGGCAGTGTAAAAGTTGTGCTGGATGCTGACCATAAAAGCTTCTGGGTGGAGATAAGCGACACCGGCATTGGTATTCCAAAAGAGGATACGGAGCATATTTATGAGAGATTTTACCGTGTAGATAAGTCACATTCCAGAGAAATCGGTGGGACAGGTTTGGGGCTTGCGATTACCAGAAGTGCCATTATGATGCACAGAGGTACCATTACATTAGACAGTACCCTGGGAGAAGGAAGTACATTTACGGTAAAGATTCCACTTATTTATCAAAAGGGTTAAGAACGATGAAAAAATGTAAACTATATCGATTTGGTATGCTGTTCGTGATGCTTTTGCTATTGGGCATGCTAACAGGCTGCAAGCAGGAAGAAACAGAAGGAACAGCTGTTATGATATCTTATATTGGTGCCCAAAACAATAAAGTTGTGGAAAAGGAAGTTTATTTGCTGGGAGAAAGTGTAGAGGCACAGTTAGAGGAAGTATTGACTCTGCTTGCTACAGCACCGCAAAAGCTGGAATATCATGTTCCGATTTCACAGGGCATTACGGTACTTACCACCAATATTACCAACAATTCACTGGTGCTCAATCTTTCAAAAGAATACAAGCAGTTAGACACACTGATGGAGATTCTGACACGTGCATCTTTGGTAAAAAGCATTACACAGATTGAGGGAATTGATTCGGTAACCATTCATATTGACGGAGAACCTCTGCGGGACAGTTTGGACAAAGCCATAGGTGCTATGACTGCGGAGATGTTTATTGACAATGCCGGGGAAGAAATCAGTACATATGAAAAAGTTACCATCCGTCTTTATTTTGCAAATAAGGCCGGAGATGGATTGATTGCCGTAGATAGAAGTAAAGCTTATAATACCAATATTTCTTTGGACAAGTTTGTGGCGGAAGAATTGTTAAAAGGACCTGGTACGACCACATATGGCGTGTATCCAACCATCAATCCTGCTACCAAATTAATCAGTACGCTGGTAAAGGATAATACCTGTTACGTAAACTTTGACAGTACGTTTCTGACGCAGGTTTATGAAGTGAAGGCAGAAGTGGCTATTTACAGCATTGTAAATTCTTTGTGCGAGCTGCCGGGTATTGACCGTGTGCAGATATCGGTAGCCGGCAGTACGGATGTGATGTTTCGAGAAGTGATTTCACTTACTAATGTGTTCAGTAGAGATTTAAATTATATTCAAAACAATGTAAAGTAATATCAAACGTTTTAGAAGCGTTTACAAAGTAACTTATTAGGAGGAGAGGCATGAAGCGGCCATTGGGGTGCGCCTGCCTGCTCTTTATCCTGTTTATTCGAGTGTTTTATACGCTGTTTCCTCCCATTCTGCCTGATTACAGTGCGTGGAAGGGAAGGACAGTATATGTAAACGGTCAGGTCGTATCTATCAAAGAACAGGAAATCAATGGAGAAACACAAACCGTTTATTTGCTGGAGGGTGTTTCTCTTGAAAAGAGCAGTACAGTGCAAACATCTTACCTTTCTGATAAAAACAATTCTGTTTCAAATACAAAAGACAATTCCGGCACAATCTATGTGCATGACAAAATCTATTGTTATTCCAATTTTTCAAATTCACAAATTTCTATAGGTTCATGTGTCTGGGTAAAGGGCTCTTTTCAACCTTATGAGTCAGCACAAAATCCCGGTCAGTTTGACAGTAAGTTTTATTATCAAATTCAAGACATAGGCGCTGGGGTATGGGATGCAGAAGTGATTTGGTGTAACCAAGAAAAAAATCTTTTTTTCCAATCTTTATATAATTTCAAACAATATTTCCTACAAAAAACCGATACCTATTTTAATCCAAAGTATGGTGGTGTTATGAAGACCATACTCTTGGGAGATAAGGCTGATTTAGACCGCGAATTAAAAGAGTTATTTAAGGAAGGCGGAATATTGCATATTCTGACCATATCCGGACTACATATCAGCATGCTGGGGATGGGGTGCTTTAACATCTTGCGGAGGCTTAAAGTTCCTGTGAAACCGTCGGCAGTGGCAGGGCTTTTTCTTGTTGTAACGTATGGCATGATGATTGGAACCCAGGCAGCTACTTTTCGGGCTATTTGTATGTTTGCTATGCAAATGTCTGCCTTTCTTTTAGGAAGGACATATGACAGACTGACCGGATTATCCGTTGCAGCCATGCTGTTATTATTGGAGCGGCCGTTATATGTATTTTATAGCGGGTTTTTGCTGTCCTTTGGTGCAGTTTTGGGAGTTACGGTGGTAGCGCCCTTAGTGGAAAAGCTTTGTAAAGACAAGGGTACCATAGTGAACTGGTTCGGGAAGTTGTTTTCAGGGGGCATTGGGATTTTAGCAGCTACCTTTCCTACACAATTGTATTTCTATTACGAGTATCCGATATATAGCATGCTGATTAATATTATGGTACTTCCGTTTTTGCCGTATATAGTAGGTTTCGGTGCAATCGTGCTTGCAATACCGGAAGGTTTCGGTGTAGTGGCGCTTCCTTTTGTGTATGTGTGTCAGGTGCTTTTGTGGGGGTACGAGCAAATATGCCTGCAAGGTCAGAAGCTTCCTTATCATTGCCTGGTGTTGGGTGCTCCTGAAGACTGGCAGATAGTGCTTTATTATGTGTGTTTGTTTGCAGGGGGATACCTGCTTCTTCATGGAAAAAGAAAATGGGTTCTACTTGCGGTCTCCGGGGCAATGGTGGCAGCCGTTGGTGTTTTGATGATAAGACCGGTTTGCGGACTGACTTGTCGCTTTCTTAGTGTAGGGCAGGGAGACTGTACCGTGCTTCAGTATGGGCAGGAGACCTATGTGGTGGACTGTGGAAGTACCAGTGAAAGTAAGGTGGCGGATAATATACTTTTGCCCTGCTTAAAATACTATGGGATTTCCGAAGTGGATGGTGTATTTATCAGCCATGCAGATGGGGACCACATGAATGGTATTTTACAGTGGCTTATCGCGTATGAGCACAGTCATGTGAAGATAGGACGGATTGTGCTGCCTTCCCTTGGCAAGGAGGCTTTAGAGCAGGAGTTTGGAGAACTGTTGGTGCTTGCGGAAACTGCTGGTATACCGGTGATTACGTTGGCAGCAGGGGACAAATTGGGAATAGGTGAACTGGGACTGGAGGTTTTACATCCGGTTAAGAACTGTGTGGATGTAGAGGATGCCAATGCATATTCACAGGTACTCTTGTTTACATATCAAGGGCATGGAATTTTGCTGACCGGGGATATTGGTGCAGAGCAGGAGGGAGACCTGGTGTCTGGAGGCATTGGTAAGAGGCAGTTATCACAAATTGTGGATATTGCTGTGCTGAAGGCGGCACACCATGGCTCTAAATATTCTAATTCTTCCGAGTTCTTGGAGACCACCAAGCCGGAACATATTATTTTGTCCTATGGCGTAGGAAATTCCTACGGTCATCCCCATGCAGATGCCGTGGCACGTATGAAAGAAATAGGTGCAGAATTGTGGAATACGGGCAGACAAGGGGCGATAATGGTGGAGATAGATGGAGAAGTAGAGGTGAGAAGTTGGGGTGTACCGACCGAAAGTAGGAAGTGATGTAGGCGGTCGGGGGAAGAGTATGGAAATTCTCCGACCGTAGAAGGTAAAGTAAATATGCGGTCGGGGGAATCTAAAAAGTGCGCAAACCGGTAGTAATGGAAGATATATGAAAAAGAATGAGTATGAAGTTGCCAGGGCAATTGCACAGAGAGATTATGATGCCCAAGTAATAAAAGTCGCGTAAGAGAGGAAAAAAGCAATTGATGTATTTTTGAAGAAATATGAGAGGGCTAATCTGAAGGCAATATATAATAAATTTAATTTATATCGTAGGGAATTAATTAATCCTGTTGTAATATCGGACGAGGAATACATAAAGTGCTGGCAAGAAGAGGCATATGAAGGAAAAGTCTTTGGAGACGATACGCCGGAAATTATTACAGAGAGAGGTGAATCAGTTAGGTCTAAATCAGAAAAAATTATTGCAGATAAATTATATGCACTTGGAATTCCATATCGATATGAGTATCCGTTAATATTAGAGGGGAATATTAAGTTACATCCGGATTTTACGATTCTTAAAATGCCGGAGAGAGAAGTGGTTTACTTAGAACATTTAGGAATGATGGATGACAGTAATGATGTGGAAAATGTAATCAGAAAATTTGATATATACGAGAGAAATGGGATATATATAGGTGTAAATTTGTTTATTACATACGAAACAAAGAAAAATCCATTGAATACAAGGGCATTGGATGGTCTTATCAGGAAACTGTTTTGTGAAGAATATTATTGAAGGCAGGCGCAGGTAAAGAGAAAATATTCCATGGCGTTGACGGATACTGCAAATTTTTGTATACTAAATAAAGTAATGAACAGCAAGAGGTTTCTATGAAACGTATTTTAGAGGATATTAATAACAGAAGCTTCCGCAATGTATATGTATTGTTCGGTCAGGAAGCGTATTTACAAAAACAGTATAGAGACAAGCTTGTGGCGGCAGTGCTTGGTGAAGGCGATGCCATGAATTTCTGGCATGTGCAGGGCAAGGACTATTCCATTCCTCAATTAATTGATTTTGCGGAAACTATGCCTTTTTTTGCGGACCGTCGTGTGATTGTGATGGAAGGCACGGGAGTGCTGAAAAGCGGCGGTGAGGAACTGGCGAATTACCTTGCACAGCCTTGTGAGACCACCACGTGGATTTTGGTGGAAAGTGACTGCGACAAGCGAAGCAAGCTTTTTAAAGCGGCAGATAAAGCAGGATTATGTGTGGAATTTGGAGTGCAGGATGAGGATACACTCAAAAAATGGATTCTCGGTATGCTGAAAAAGGAAGGAAAGCAGATTACCGGACAGACCTTGGAATGTTTTTTGGAGAAGACCGGAACCGATATGAATATCATCCGTCTGGAGTTGGAAAAGCTTCTTTGCTATACGCTAGACAAGCCTGTGATTGAGCGAGAAGATGTGGAGGCAGTGTGTATCACACGTATTACCAGTCATATTTTTGATATGGTGGATGCCATTGGTGTGCGCGACCAGACAAAGGCGTTGGCATTGTATAATGAACTGCAGGCCCTTCGTGAGCCACCTATTCGTATTTTGTTTTTGATTGGACGGCATATGAATATTTTGTTGCAGATTAAAGACTTAAAAAAACGTGGCGCAGACAATAAAACCATGGCAGGCAAGATTGGTGTGCCACCCTTTGCAGTAAATAAATATTTGAAGCAGGCGGGATTGTACAAGACCTCACAGTTAAAGTGTGCATTGGAACGCTGCATTCAGGCAGACGAAGCAATCAAAACCGGTACACTTCAGGATAAAATGAGTGTGGAACTGCTGATTTTCGAGCTAACCACGGAACCGATGAAATAATAAAAAGAGAGATGAAATAAGAGGGATTGTTTGATTATTCGTAAATGAAAGGACATAACTATGAGAATTGGTATGGGTTATGACGTGCACCGACTGGTGCCGAATAGAGATTTAATTATAGGTGGTGTGAAGATTCCTTACGAGAAGGGACTCTTAGGACATTCGGATGCGGATGTACTGTTACATGCAATTTCCGATGCACTTTTGGGCGCGGCGGCACTTGGCGATATCGGCAAGCATTTTCCGGACACAGACCCTAAGTACAAAGGTGCAGACTCCATGAAGCTCTTGGAGCATGTGGGAAATTTGCTGGAAGAAAACTGTTATTTTATTGAAAATATTGATGCAACCATTATTGCACAGGCACCAAAAATGCGCCCGCACATTGATACCATGCGCACCAATATTGCTAGATGTCTGGGACTTGATATCGAACAGGTCAATGTAAAGGCAACCACCGAAGAGGGAATGGGCTTTACCGGTACCGGTGAAGGGATTTCCGCACAGGCTATATGCTTGCTTACCAGCCCTAGAAGTATGTCGACGATGGAAGTGGGCAATGATAGAGGCTGCGCAGGGTGTGGTGGATGTAGGAATAAGTAAAGGAGAACGACTATGGGAAAAATGTTTCCGGAATTAAAATCAAGC
>JAZQUB010000006.1:0-46270 GCA_045631045.1 Lachnospiraceae bacterium | reverse complement strand
ACCATCTTCTTTATAAGCTGAGTTGCTGGCAAGTGGGTCAACGAAACTCTCATCCACTACCACAGCAGTGCTGCTTGTAGGAAACACACCCTCTTCTGCCTCAAACATGGTGGCATGATCAGTAAATTCATATACCGGAGCTTCTGTCGGTGTTGCCGTAGGCTCTGCTCCTGGTGTTGCTGTTGGCTCTGCTGTTGGTGTTGCCGTAGGCTCTACTGTCGGTGTTGCCGTAGGTGCCTCTGTTGGCTCTGCTGTTGGTGTTACTTCCGTATTCGGAATACCTTCTTTACCGGAAGGTACAAAATTTTTATCATTACTAATAATAATCTTGTCTATACATACTCTTTCTTCGAAACGGATAAGATCAATAGTGTGTACACCTGCTTCTGTAAAATTTACTTCGACCTTTTTTCTCCATGTGAACTCATAATTATTGCTCTCTTGGAACTGATTAACTGTTACTTTCTGATATTCTGAAGCATCTGTGCCTAAATATAGTTGGTCAGTCCTATTACTAGGAGCATCATAGACACCTCCTCCGCACACCCATACATAATACTTACCTGCAGCAGGAATATTAACTTTGTATGTAACCTCAGGATCTACGCCAGTTGTATCATTAAGATTAGCATCGGTGTACTTACCGCCAGGATTCAGCATTACATACTTTGAACCGCTGGCTTTCTGGCTTTGAGCGGCAAAGTTATAATAAAACTGACCACCTTCTTTATAAGACTTTTCGCCAGCAAGTGGATCAACGAAACTCTCATCCACTACCACAGCAGTGGTACTTGCAGACAACACGCCATCTTCTGCCTCAAACATGGCGGCAGTACCGTCAAGAAATTCAAATTGATATACCGGCGGTTCTGTCGGTGTTGACGTTGTTTCTTCTGCCGATGAAATCGACACTGTGGAGAGCAGCATCACAGCTGCCAGCATTAAAGAAAGTAATTTTTTATTTCTAAACATTTTTAACCTGATATATTGTAATTGACTCAGCTAACAGTCACTTACAATTATATCTCCTCCTTTCTATCAACCTTCTAATCCGTGGTTGATTACGGTTTTGTACATTGGTATTATATAAATGTGATGTGGATTTGTACATTTTTCCTGTGGCTTTGACTACTTTAGGGAGGTCCTTACCACACCTTTTTTCTAAGTAATAATTAGTTAGATGCGTCTTGAATCCGTATCTCGTACCAGGTTTTACGAAATGAGTGCTGTGGATAACACTTTACATATTTTTATGAAAGGAATGTATTATCATGATTTTAGCCGGAATTGACATCGGTAAAAACAAACACACTTTCTCCATGGTTGACAAAGAGACCGGAGAAATACTCTCTAATCCTTCTGATTTTAATAATAATCAGGAAGGTTTCTTGCTACTCATAAAAAAAAACGAGCAACTGGATTCTCTTACCATCTGTGACGTAATCGGCTCTATCCAGCGAAAAAAACCTTATCGTATTACCAAAATAAACCGTTTTGACCTTTATGAGCAGAAGCAGCTGACCCGTCATCATCATAATCTGAAAGAATATGGGATTGTCTTCATGAATATTTTGATAACATTCTCTTCTGCCGCTGAAGAAATCCGGATCCGACACCTTGTTAGAGATTGAATTATTAGAAGAACAACTCTCCTATCCTCCCCATACCAGGAATATCACACTTCTCTGGCACTTCCATTTTAACGGAATTAGGAGATATTTGCAACTACTCAAAAGCATCTCAAATCATAAAATTTGCAGGTGTCGTTCCTTATCACTACGAATCCAGTCAATTTACGGCTCGGCATACAATTATTACAAAGAAAGGTTCCCGGTATCTGAGGAAAATGTTATATCAGATTATTTTACCGGTTATCATCCACAACGAAGTCTTGTATGCCTATTACAACAGAAAATTAACTGAAGGAAAAGGTCATAGATGTACTCAAAGCCATTGTATCAGAAAGCTCTTAAGAATTATCTATCGACTCTTAAGTACAGGGGCAACAATTCTATCCTGAGCTTTTGGTCTGAACAAGAAGATTGCTTTTTACAATCTGCCTTCCCTAGAAGGTTTATTTGTTGTACCACAAAATCCACAATTATTTATATGTTTTCAATGTACACAGTTAGCTAACCTATATAGGTTAGCTCCTATGAGTTATATTTATTTAGGCATTTAATAAATGCCGAAACTCATCAAACATGATGTCTGATAATAATTATATTCTTGTAATAACCTCTTCTATAGATTTTAGGCGCCCTTTTCGGGTATATGCGCCGTCATATTCAAAATAATCCCCGTACATGTCAACCAATCTTGTAAGTTTTGCAGCATCTGTTCTTCGATATCTGACTTCCAATTCAACCGGGCCATCCACTACATAGCATTTCATTTCATCAAGAGCCTCCACTGCCTTTTTGACAGTCTCATATATCTCTTTTTCTGCCTTTTTAGGATGCTTTGATAAAATACCGGTATAAGCAAAAGCTTTCTTTGTTTCTACCGTTTTTATCCATGGCAAGAATTCTTTTGCTTCCTTGACAGCCTTATCGTCCCCTGATACAAAAATTACCGGGACGCCCTTTAACCCTGCAATGGCTGCATCAACGCCCACTTCGCCAAATTCTCTTCCATTTATTTTGATAGACTGATAATCTTTACTGGAATAGGTATGTGCCATCGCTGCATCTCCGGTAGATGCTTTGGCATGATAACCAATTAACAGCACTCCGGTAAAACTATCGTCAAGGACAGGATAACGCTCTTCTCCTCTATAACCAATTGCTATTTGACAGCGTTCATCTAAATTGTCGTGTTCGAGACTGCAGCCTCTGCCGTGATTATCCCACACAATAACTTCTTCTGCGCCACAATCATACAAAGCCTTTACTGCGGCATTAGCCTCTCTGGTTGCCTGCATTCTGACAAATTCGATATTAAAAGTTTTTTCTACACTATCCCCATATGCTCCATAAGCACACGCTACACCTTCTAAATCAACTGCAACTATAAACTTCATTCTGCGCTTCCTCCTTTGAATAATATGTAAGAAAAGGTCTGCCGCCTTTTCATCATAAAATGCTCATGCCATATCGCGATACATTCCCGGAGTAATTCCCTCGTATTTCTTAAAAGTCCTGATAAAAACACTGCTATTTGCAAAACCATTTGCTTCCGCAATTTCAGAAATACTCTTATTACTCTCTCTTAACTCTATCTTACAATTTCTGATTCTGACCTGCGCAATATATTCCGGCATGGATATTCCATACCATCTTCGGAATAGTTTGCTGAGATATTCATGATACATGCCTATTGCATCACCAATTCCGGTTACGGACAACTGTGGATTCTTAAATTCTGCATCTATATACTCCTTGCACCTTATACACACAGCCTCACCAATCTCTTTTTCCTGTTCCTGCTCTTGTAAACGTTTTAAAAACTCTGCAGTCTTTTCGCAAAATGTTTCCAGCGTATTCTGACGCATCAATTCACGCAGTTTCTCACTGTTTACTTCGCTCTGTTTTTCCTTAGATACAGAAACTCTGTGCAACACCCCAAACAACTCATAGCGAAAGCTTTCCACATTCACCATAGAAGATTGTACAGATATTTCATACATTTGCAATATCTCATCTACAAAGCTCACCGCATCCTTTTTGGAGTTTTTATCCTTAACAAATCCTGCCACTTTTTTGAGCAGTTTGCTTTCCGCCTCCTGACTTCCCACATACACTCTGTCGCAAATATCTGCATAGCGGATACATTTCCCTACTCCAAACAAAAATTTATACTTTTCTGCCTGTTCAGCCTCATTATACGAATTACGAATGCCTTCTATCCCTTCATGAATTCCACCCATCGCAATTGTGATTGTAATCCTGCATATGTCTCGTAAATATTTTCTGCCTTGTTCCAGAATAGTAACGTAATCATCAAAAGTCATCTGGTCTCTTACATTGATTAACAACATACAGCAATCAGCATTAATCCTTACAAAATACCTTTCGCATTTGTCCAGAAGCATCTCTGATAAAACATTATTTACAATAAAAACAGCCAAATCCGATTCTACTTCCCGGCTTTCCTCTATATTTAACCGTACTGCAATAAATCTGTTAGAGCAAAGTTCTATCCCATTATCGGCAAAAACACTGTCGCTCTTTCCCGCATCTTCTACCTGCCCGCCAATCAACGATAACAGAAAGTGTTCCGTACGCATATTAGCATTTCTGGCAAGATTTCGACTCAAAATATGCTTTTCATCAACATTTTGCTTCATAAAGTCTTCCAGAAACTCAAACTCCGAATACTTCTTCGGCTCATAATCCCTGCCTCCGTAGTCCTTAACATTCTTAAGCATATGCATAACAGGGCGATATGAATTTTGAGCATTACGATAAGTCAAAAGGATACTGATAATGACGCAAACTGCTCCGGTCAAAAAACACAACCAGCGAATCCCTTCCAGCTCTTCCCAAAAATATTCTTCCGAAGTTGCAAACCCATAGTATATATCCATTGCATGGCTGCTACGTACCTGCATCATATATCGTTGGCTGCCTATCTTTGTCACAAAAGGAGCTTCCTTCCCAAGATAATCCTCTAAATGATATTCTCTTTTACCATCCTCACTTTTAAGTAACTCCTTGTTATCATCAAACAAAAGAAGGGTGCCTCCTATATTACCGAATTGAGACTGGATCATCTTCGGAATAAAACTTTCTTTAAATACCATGACTACCACATAATCTTTATTTGTATTTCTCAGTGATCTGCTCCGCATAGTCATATACAAGATTTGCTCACCTTCATCATTCGTCATGATGCGAAGAATTGGCTTTGCTGAGTCCTCCGATAGCACTCTTTCAAACTCCAAGTCAGAAATATCCGGAAAATACAAAACCCGATACATATCACTGGTCAGCGTATCATTTACACCGGATATAATCCTGTCATCACGCTTGTAATATACAAATAAGTCCTTTACTTCCTCATCCACCCTCTCACGCAGATATTTGGAAAGCTGAATTCTCTGATATGACAGACGCCCCTCTACTTGTGAATTATAACTCCTGATATCATCCTTGAAAGCAATTTCATAAATAGTTTGCTTTGCTTTCTCCATTTTTACATCCACCAGCTCCAAAAACTGATTCAAAACACTTTGATGATAAAGTAATATTTGCTCTTCGATAACATTTTCGGCTTGTATATATATAAATATAATAGTAAAAAGCGGTACAATCAGTGTAAATAACGACCGTTTTAAAATTTCTTCAAAAAAATTTCCTTTCGGCATTATATTTCTCCTAACTACTCCGGATGTTTTTCAAAGTCAGGAATTCCTGCAAATATTCCCTCCAGCACCTCACCAATGGCACAGGCCATGCTGAAAAATCCACTGTCCGTGGGATGACAATTGTCCACCGTTCCGTTATCCCCCACTATCTCCATCAGCTTCCTGCTATCAATGAAATATACATTCTCATCGCCCTGTTCTTTGGCGGTCTGATAGGTATTGTGTATGATTTCCCACCGCTGTTTTTCCTGCTCTGTCAGGATATATTTCGGCCGGGGCAGGATGATGATGGGCAGATTCGGCTGAGCCGCTCTGATTGCACGAAACATTCTGCCATGTGTTTTTTTCAGATGCTCAAAGACATACGCATTGTGGTCATAATCCATCACAAACACACTCATATCCAATCCCTTTATGTAGTCAATCATCTCGTCCTCAGCTTTGGCACTTCCGCTAAATCCCAAATTAATATAATCACAGTCAAAACGGCGGGACAGGATACTCTCATAGCTGCTGCCCGGTTTGGACGCACATGCTCCCTGGGTAATGGAGGAACCGTAGTACACCACCGGTTTCTTAATTTGATAACCGGGTGCTTCCTTCAGCACAGCCCCCTCCTTTAATCCGATATAAAGCCTGCTGACAGAACTGTAAAGCGGGAAGTTTATGGTAACGATCTTTTCCCCCGGATCTTTAAAATCAATTACACTTTCGTACCCATCCGTCATATCATATGACGGCCTAAAAGTTCCCTGATACCGGTTTTCTTCGTTGTACTCTGCATACATATCAAAGCCGGCGCTTCCTGTCAGGGCAAAATGAGAAGCTTTATACTGTCGATATTCTGTTTTGATCGCCACATAGGGGCTGTCTGTCACAAAACGGACACGGCCTCCTGCTCCATTTGTATGCAGAATGTAAACGTTAGGACTCACACTTTTTGCCACCTTTTCCGGCATTCTGCGAAACAGTCCGTTTTCCTTAAAAACGCCGTATATCTGAAAAGGTGCACTTTCCGCATCGTAAAAGTGTAGTCCCTCTCTCTCAATTGTAGTTTCAACTACCATATTCTTATCAACTTCTGCAATGTTTTTCATGATTTCAGTCTCCCAAAAGTTATGCCTTTTCAGCTTGCAGGCTCCAACTCTATGATAACGGTATCAAATGGATCAAGGTATTCCAACTCACCTCTATGAAGTTTCACAACTTTATATCCGGTTCCTATCTGAAGTTTTAGCTCTTGCCTGAACTCTGAGTAATTGATCAGTACTGCGTACACCTTCCTACCGTCCATATGATGCGTAACCCCAATATATTTGTTATCACAGGATACTGCATGTTTTTCCAATACATCTGCGAATACATACCTATATATTTCATGCTGATTACTCTCATAAGCATCACTGACACCTATCAGATTATCCTCAAGCGGGAAGTTAAGATAGTATACCACACCTTTTCCATATTGGAACCTGGTAAATAGTGGATTACCTGTCTCATCCTCTGCAAGCACCTCTGCGCCCTTCACTGATAGAAAATAATTTCTGGTTTTCTGGTAAACAAGCGTCTTATCGCCCAGCTCAAATTTGCCACGAGCGGTCTTCGTCTCAGTATTGCGCACCTCAAGCCCCGTAAATTCGGCAAATTCCGGTATGATACCATTAGCACTGGAAATATAAAGGGTCGCACCTTCGAATACGCGCTTACGAAGCTCCTTATAAGCATCCAACGCCATAAAAGACGACGTAATACTTGGTAAAATGTAACACGCTGCCTCAGGGATCTCCCAATTTGCATAAGCAAAGTTCACATTCAGCCCTGCCTGCCTTGCAAGCACATAGCTACTGTAAGCCCGTCCCCAGTTCACACCATTGCTAATCTCACTCATTAGACAGATTGCATCCACATCTGCATTTGGAAGTGTCAAGTTGCTTTCCTTAAGCCAATGTGCAAATGCCTTCATTTCCTTTAAAACCGGCTTTGGATTTCTGTACTTATCAATCATGCCAAGCTCCGTTTCGAAAGGCTGGTTTCTGTATGGCGCAAACATTAGATCAATCTGCTCATTTGCGCACCACCACATTACACCCGGTGAACCATTCGCCCAGTTGGAAAATAAATTAACCCTTAAAAAGCCCGCTGCTTCTTCGTCACCGCATATCATCGGTCCCATAGTGCCAAGCTCCTCCACTAGACATGGTTTACCGCCAAGCTCTGCATAATATTTGGTCTGACAGGTAGCGTGCATAAGCGTCTGCACAGAGGTTGCCTTTGCCTCTGAGCAATGGGTTACCCAATATGGATACGGATGGGTAGTCAATATATCCAGGCTTTCTCCCTGGTCAAATACATTCCACATATTACCGGTATCCAGTCCATGCATGCCTGACACAATTGGCCTTGTGGGGTCGTTGGCGCGGATGGCATTGGCAATGGTCATGACCCAACTGTCTGCCCGTTCTCTTGACTCTGTATCACTCAAACAATTGCATTCATTGCCCAAATCCCATGCATAAATACACGCTTTATCCTTAAAACGCTTCACAAAGCCTTTTACAAATTTCTGCTCCAACATCAGGGCTGTAGCATCACTATATAAATTTTTGCCGTAAAGCACCGGTGGAACAAAAAGCCTTCCACTCATCCAACCTGTGATAAGCCCTACAATAAATTTTAAATGATACTCCTCTGCAAGCTCACAAAACCTGTCAAATTTGTCGAGCATGGCTTCATCCAGATAATAAGGATTTTCAGGCACTTTATCGCCATCCAGAAAATACCCCTTATGTCTTCCTCTGCCGCCGTAATATGGTATGACCGGCTGAAAATCACGCCAATTAGGAAAAACTCGAAGATATTTTATGCCATGGCTTGTCAATATCTCAAAATCCTCTCTGACCGCTTTCTCGTCCCACTGATTCCACATTTCCGTGCCGGCATTGGAAGCCCAGTAGTTACATCCTAAAATAAACTCCATTCTAAGTTCCCCCCGGTCTGTATATTATAGTTCCTCATAGAACAACTTTACTCCCTGTTCCTTCAGACGCTTTTGTAGTTCCGCTATGTCAATACTCATAAAATCATCTGCCATAGCTGCTGCAACACCTGCTGCTTCTCCTGTTACTGCACATACCGGTATGACTCTCATAATTTCCCACATCGGGTCATTAGCAGAAATACATCTTCCGGCGGTAATCAGGTTTTTCACTTTATCTCCATGCAGGCAACTAAAAGGTACTTCGTATACCGGTCCACGTTTTCTCCAATTACCGACCATTCCCACGCTGTCCTCAAACTCTGCTCTATCGTCCTGTAAAGTCATAGTATACAATCCCTGTACTCTGCGGGTCATTCTAAGCTGCGGTATGGTTGCCATAGTTACCGGAAAGAAGGTATCATCCTTCTCACGTCTCTTCAGCACATCCTTTAACAAGGCTTCATGAGACAGGCACATCATTTCACTGATTTCTTCTCCATCCACCCCCTGAAAATGCCTTCTTCCAAGGCTAATTTCTTTATCCTTTTCGCTTTTCAACTCGTCCGGTGCTTCTATGTAGCCCAGCATATTCAAATCGTATCCCTTTTGTCCTGTATAATAATACCAGGAAACAAGCACATTCTGGGATTTATAAAGGGCGGTATCTTCTCCCGCATACATACAAACATCTGCATCACCGGTGGCATCTACCACAGACTTTACTGCAATAGCGCTTCGTCCGGATTTATTTTCGATGATAACTGATGTAATCTTATCCTCTTCCTTAGACACAGAACAAATGCTGGTGCCATAAAGTATTTTTACACCCTCTTGTAACAAAAGCTGCTCTGCCGCAATGGCAAAAAGCTGTGGATTATATCTTACCTGGAAGCGACGCTTTTTCTTTTCTTCCTCGCTTCCTCCATCTAGCCATGCAACAGGGTAATCCTTTTCATAACCATGGCATATAGACAATCGAAGTAATTCTTCTGCAATGCCAAAGCTTACCTGCGTTCCTTCCCCATCACATATCGGCAGATAAATGGTTATCAGTCCAGCCGTTCCTAATCCCCCCAGCATAAACTGCTTTTCAATCAGGCAAACCTTTGCTCCCTGTCTTGCTGCAGCAAGTGCTGCTGCAATACCTGCCACACCGCCTCCGGCTACCAGAACGTCACACTGTTGGGTAATCGGCGTTTTTAAAACCTCCGTAATTGTATTCATTCGTCAGACTCCTCCTTCCAACCCTCATTAAATAGCCGTGGAAATCTCCTCAACTACCTTTTTTGCTATTTCCATATGCTCGCAGCTTACTTCTTTATCTAACTTGATATCTCCGGTCTCATACGGACTTTTTCCGGTAAGAGTTTTAAGCCACATCAGACCAAGAGCATATCTGCCAAGTCCCGGAGACACATGTATTGCATCTCTGAAGTAATCATCCACTCCATTTGCTTTTAAGCCCTCAAGTACTTCCCCGGATTTGATAAGCATATCAGCATGAATTTCTTCTACTGCCCGTGCATAGTTTGACTTTACATCTGCAAACATGGCACTTCCGTTTTCATATTGTTTTAGATTTGCTTCGCCATCTTTATAGCCCCAAGTCTGCTGTAAAGCAATCTTTGCCTTTGGCGCGTATTTACGAATATAATCAATCAGTTCATTAAGATATGGTTGCCATGTCTCATACATAGTGCTGCTAAAACTCTGCTGCTGAATGGTAACTACATCCCATCCTCCAACAAGCAATGCATCTTTTAAAGATATATACAATCCGGTTTCTATACCGTTAAATTCATACCTATATACACTTTTCTCGGAATGCATATTTCTAAAATGTCTTTCTAAAGTACAACCACCTATAACCAAATTGGTAATATTAATTTTTTCACCACAACTTTCCGCAAGCTGATGCACATATCTTGTTCCGTCCTTGGAATAACTGTTTCCTATTGCTAATACGTTCATTTTTTTGTGCCCTCCACAGTTCCGTTATCTCTACTGAATCAGCTTCTCTTCTTCTTTGATATACTTGACATATTCTGTTGGTTTCTTCTCTTTCAGCTCTACCTTCTGTAGCCTGATGATGTCCGCCACAGTTTTTCCCAGAAGCTTGACACCCTCTGCATTTGGATGTATTTTGTCCTCTTTCAGGAACTGATCCTTCTCTGCATTTAACACACTGAATAAATCATTTACAATAACATCCTCGTCTTGGAACGCCTCCAATACTGCCCGGTTATAACGGATGATATCTTCATTGTCATGAGCTGGCGGCATAGGACCCGGCAAATATTTTTTATCATCACTTACCGGTGTTGTTGTGGCAAAAATCACTACTGCACCTGTTTTCTTTAACTCGCGAAGTATTTTTTTCATATTTGCCACATAATGATCCAAGTCTATAAAGCAACCATCCTCATGGTACAAAATTGCAGTGTCCCACAATCCGGCATTCCAGTGAATAATATCAGGCTGCGGAAATTCCTTCAGCCAAAATCTGAGACTGTTCAGTACATAAGAGGAAAACCTGCAATTTACATCCGGTCCCATTACCTCGTAGTCGTCTCCCAATTGTTCCTGCACCTCTCTTTGATAATGGGACCGGATAGAATCTCCGATTAATAATACCCTTATTGGCATTTTCTTCTCTCCCTTCCAGTCAATGAATATAATTATATTTCATTTTATTTTGCGCTGTCCAACATTTCCTTCACTGCACCTGCCAAAGGAGCACCATACTCACATACCTCATAAGCCTCCGCATAACGGATTTTCTCACCATGCTCCCTGCCATACCGTTCAATCAGTTCCTTTCGGAAGCGTGCTGCAGTCTTTGCAAAGCGTACACTATAGCCGCGGGAAGCTGCCATCACTTCCTCATCAGTGGTACCTTCCGTAATTTCCATACCCTTTAAAAAAGCAAACCGAGCTTCCTCGCCTTCCGGGACCTCTTCTTCATGAGTATAAGGCAGCCACTCATATACCTGAGATACATTCAAATTAGCAATTTGCAGTTTTGTCTCAATCTCGTCATCCACACTAATTACTACATCCGGACGAAACTTCGGATTGGTGAATCTATCTTCACAATACATAATAACCGGCATTTTACGCATAGCAGACACATCCGGACATTCGTGTGGAACAGTCAGCATATAAGAAGCATCCTGTACCAACAATCCTACAGCTCTATGATCTGCATGATAGTCATTTTGTCTGTGTGAAATCACTAAATCCGGAGCAAACTCACGTATGTAACGTATTAATTTTCTGCGTGTTTCCAGATCTGCCACTAAAGTGCAGTCATCAATATCCCACACATCATATCGGATACCTAACAACTCTGCCACTGCTGCGGATTCTCCTGCACGTCTTTTCACGGTTTCCTCCGGTGTCATAATATGATGACCGCCACAACCGTTACAACAAGAAAGAAATCTTACCTCATGTCCCATTTTGGTCAATCTATGTGCCAATCCACCGCAACAGAATTCATTATCATCCTGATGTGCTCCAATCATTAAAATTTTCATACATTTATTATCCTTCCTGCACATATTAATTAAACTTCACATCATAGGTAAGTACACCTTTTGCCTGATTATCTCCTGCTAAAACTTCAATCGCAGCATTTACACTATCAGGAGACACTGTGCCGATAATAATTCTCGAAATATGAGATAATTCTTCCAGTACAAACGGATCGCCAAAGTGAACAATCGTTGATATTCTGTTTGTCATTTGCATTGCATTAATAAGAGCTACCATACGATGGGTAAGACGGTCGCTTCCGGCATAAGCAGGTGCTTCCGCAGATGTTATAAAAATAACATCTTCATAATCAAGCGAGTCATGCAGCAAACGCATATTTTGGTTTGGGGTCGGGAACTGATTTATTGCCCGTACTGTTGAATTAGGGAAATGTTTTTCAAGTTCCTGCGTAATTCTTGCCGGGAAATACCACCCTGTCGTAAATGTGTCTACCGTCACTTTACCATCATCCGCTATTTCAGTTTCATTGCTGACAAGCATTGCAAAAAAGTGTCTTCCCTCACGTGAAATCGGTATCTCAAGTCCCTCATCCACATGTGCATATATACCATCCCGATTAATTCTATTAAACTTTTCAACATCCTCATCGGACATTTCCGTAAATTTTGGAATCCTGCTGAAAATTTTATGCTGCGCTTCTAACACTCTACATACAGCCTCATCCAAACGTTCCTCTGTGATAATGCCTTCTTCATAACACTCACACAAAGCCTTATATGCTTTTTGGTTTGACTCCCAGTGAAGTATCAGTTCATTTCCTGCTGCAACACAAAGCCCTTTAGCACGTTCGCTGCCAAATTTTGCCTTAATTCCCATCATTTCTAATGCATCTGTTACAGCAAACCCGTGGAATCCTTGTTCCCTGATAATATCTATCACCTTTTTGGAAAGACTCGTAGGATATACGTTGTCAATATTTATGAGCTTGTTGTGCGAAGTCATAATTCCGTCCAATAAATCTTTTTTCATTAACTCCAAATAAGGATACAAATAGTAATCCAAAAGTTCTTCTTTTGTCACTTCTGAGTATCCTTCAGCCATGTGCGAATCACAATTAGTTCTAACACCAGGATAATGCTTTCCCACCGTGAGAACACCACCATCTCGAAGCCCCTGTGCTTCAGCAGCAGCAAGTTTTGTGACTTGATACTTATCGCTTCCCATGCATCGATTATTCGTACCACGAGGTTCCGTATCGTTTGACATGTCTAAAACAGGACAACAGAGCACATTGTATCCCATTTTTTTGGCCGTTAATGCTGTAACTTTTCCAAAAGTATATGCAAGTTCTTCACTACCAGTCATTCCTAAAGCATTGTGTCTTCCAATCAGATGCTCTCCCAGACCACTTTCTGCATCTGTCATGATTAAAATCGGATAATCAGCTGCTTCCTTAATCCTTTTCATGATCTCGTCACGTCTCTCAAGCCGCGGTAGTATCCAGACTGCGCCTAAGGCATGATTTTTTATCTGATTCAATACAAACTCAACACCTTCATCAAAGTTTTCGTATCTAGTCGGCCTTATAATTCCAACCATAACCATTCCCAGCTTTTGCTCTATAGATAAATCTTCCAACTTCAGTTCAGTCATTTCTTATCCTCTCTTTTCCAGGTAGTGTCAAGATTGATTCTTGAAACACCTTCATCCACTCATTCTTGATAATCCAATGTCATATTGGTGTAGGATGAACTTCATCTTTTAGCCAATAATAAGCCGGTGCCCATTTGCATGCATCATTGACACCGATGGGCAGGCTCATATAATCAGGCTTCAGATTAATGATATCCTTCTCTTCTGTACATATTTACCAGAACAAGATTTCATAGCCCTTCAGTTTATAGAATGCTTCTATGAAATAATAATCACCAAAAATATGTGAAACATGCTTTCCTGCATTATAAGATCCCATGCTGTTTAGCAAGATGCTTTCACTTTCTAAACCCCAGTCACAATGATCTTTTTCAAGTGCCTTTAATATATTAATTGCCGCATTTAAATAAAGTTTCTTTTCATATTCCGGAACTACTTTAGCAATTTCAATCAGACCGCATGCTGCAATGGCACCTGCTGAAGTGTCATAATAAACCGGTTCCTCAGGAGCACGAAAATCGCATTTAGGAACATATCCTTCGCATGCTACGGCACTTATGAAATAATGAGCAACCCTTTTTGCAGTATCCAGATATTCCTGCTTCCCGGTATGTATATAGGAAAGAATAAAGCCGTAAATTGCCCAAGCCTGCCCTCTTGTCCATGATGAGCTTTCCGCATGATATCCCTGGGTATGAGGATATCCTATCACATCGCCATTGTGTATGTCATACTCCACAACATGTATCACGGATCCATCAGGCCTTATATGATGCTCCATGGTTTTATCCGCATGATGCACCGCTATCTGCCGAAAACGTGGGTCTCCTATCACATCAGATGCCCAATAAAGTATTGGTATGTTCATCATACAATCGATAATAGCCCATCCAACTGCTTCCTTGCGATTCCAGGACCGGATAAATCCCCCATCCGTATTATAACGGGAGGCCAATGCTGCTGCCGCTACCAGATTTCTATTTTTTGCTTCCGGGCTTCCGGTTATTTTATAATTAGCCCCTGCAGATATATGCCACATAAAGCCAACATCATGATAAAGGGATTGATAATGATACAATGGCTTGTCGAGTGCTTCTTCAATACGCTCTGCATTCGCCCTGTACTTTTCATCTTTTGTCGCAACATACATCATCCACATAATACCAGGCCAAAATCCATTTGTCCACCAAGATAATTTATTTTGAGCCATCATGTCATTATAGATACCATTTTGCGTTTCTGCAGGAATTTTATCCTTCATAAGGTCTGTTGTTATGGAAAGTTTTCGTTCTACTTTCTCCCACACACTGTTAATCCAGACTTGATCTGTATTCATCATACTCAGGACACCCCCTAGCCTTTCACGGCACCAATCATAACACCCTTAGCAAAGTGCTTTTGCAAAAATGGATATACACATAGAATCGGGATAGTAATAATTACAATAGCCGCATACTGAATGGTATCTGCATATAAGCTGAATTCTGCATCCACACCACCTGTTACATCTTCAATCATACCGCCTTTTATCATAATGTACCTTAATACCAGCTGTGCAGGCTTTAAATCACTGGTGCTCTTGAGGTAAATGGATGCATTAAACCATGCATTCCAGTGTGATACACCATAGTACAAAACTAATACTGCTGCAGTTGGCTTAATCAGTGGTAAAATAATCTTCCACAATATCTGCCAGTCACTGGCACCATCAATAAAGGCAGACTCCGGCAAGCTTTCCGGAATGCCTTCTATTGCTGTTTTACAAATAATTGCATTATATACGCTCAATGCCCCCGGAAGTACCAACGCCCAGATAGTATCATATAAACCAAGGCTCTTTATATTCAAGTAAGCAGGTACCAAACCTCCACTAAAAAACATGGTAAACATAATATATGCAACAATTGGTTTCTTTAATTTCATACCCGTGCTGGCCAAAAAGTATCCACAAAGCATGGTTAACACAATATTAATAGGCAAGCTTAAAATTTCAATTAATATACTATTTTTAAAGCCCCTCATAATATCAGCATCCTGAAAAGCAAACTCATATGCCTTTAAGGAGAACTCCTCCGGCCAAACCAAAAATGCCCCCTGGCTGGCAATATATCTGGAAGAACTGAAGCTTGCCACAACTACATACCATAACGGATAAAAACATACAAACGCCAAAAAAATTAGTATAGAATAGATAATAATATCTAAAATCCAGTCCTCTATACTTTTTTTACGTCTTTTTTTACGCTTAATATTCATAATGCCTCCTTAGAATAAGCCACTCTGTCCCATTTTCTTGGCCAGCTTATTTGACAATAATAAAAACAACAGATTGATCAGTGTATCAAAAAGCCCTACTGCAGTACTGTAGCTGAAATCAGCATCGAGCAAACCCTTTCGGTAATTATAGGTAGAAATAACCTCTGCAATCTCTTGCGTATTAGCATTATACAACAGCAAGATTTTTTCACGACCAACGCTAACGATATGACCCATTCTAAGAATCAGTTTCATAGATACAACCGGAAGAATTCCCGGCAGGGTAATATGCCAAATCTGTTTTAATCGACTGGCACCGTCAACACGTGCCGCCTCATACTGCTCCTGATCAACACTTGATAAAGCTGCTAAATAAATAATAGAATCCCAACCTATACTTGCCCAAATGCCGGAAATAATATATATTGGATAAAAAAAGTCTTTGTTCAACAACATATTCTGTCTTTCCATACCAAAGAAAACTAAAATATTTGTAATAAGACCATTCGTCATTGTAAACTGCATTACCATACCACAAATAATTACCAATGCAATAAAGTGCGGCAAATATGTAATAGTCTGTACGCAGCGTTTAAATATTCCATCCTTTACTTCATTTAGCATAAGTGCCAAAATAATCGGCGCAGGAAAGGCAAAAATCAAAGTGGTGAAACTGATTGATAAAGTATTTCTGAATACTCTGTAGAAATATGGGTCCTTAAAAAAACGAATAAAGTTCTCAAAGCCTACCCATTCACTGCCTGCAATTCCACGTCTCGGACGATAATCCTGAAAAGCAACCACAATACCATACATAGATCTATAGTTAAAAACAAACAAGTAAATAAGCACCGGAAGCACTATTAAGTATTTTACTTTGTTTTTCTTTATATCTTTTATATATTCTTTAATCATGTCAATACCTCTGAATAAACAGTGGGAACTGCCGAGACGACACTTCCCACTATAAAGCTTAAGTTACATTAATTATCTAGCCAAAGTTAATTATTTGGATCTGGCCAAAAATTCATCATATGCCTTCTGCTGTAACTCTATACACTTCGTCAAACCCATTTCATTAGCCTGATTAACAAATGCATCAAAGTTTGCAAGATCTTCCTCGCCGAGAATGAACTTCAAAACGGTTTCATTAATATAAGTAGTTATTGAAAGATATGTATCTGTATAGCTCTCATCTTGAATAACTAAGGATGGCATCAGGTGGCGCTCAGCCTCTGTATTTTCTGTCCAAGTAGTACGAGCTTCTATTGATTTTTCATCATTTAAAAAGTTATTCAAGTTGGATGCCTGAACACCACAAACAGCATTACTTCTGGTACCTATATAATCATTAATGAACTCACTTAAAGTACTACCCTTTACAGCATCTGTAAAACCTGTCACATTACCCTGTGCATCTACCGTGTGAGCCACGCCTTCTTCACCAAAGTTCTGATAAATAAAGCCTTCTTCTGTAAAGCCATAGTTAATCCATGCTAAAACAACCTTCAAATCTTCTTCGGATACAGAAGTAGTAACAACGGTCTTTTGATTACCCGCACGAGAAGATATCTGAATCATAGATGTAGTTGCGTCTGCTGCGGTTCTTGGATAAGATAAACCTACCCATTCAGCACCATTGCCACCTTCTGCTGCTGCGTCTGCAAACCAATTGGTCAACTGGCTAAGAGCAGTAAAACTAATACCAACCTTGCCATCCATTACCTTCTGGCGAACATCTTTATCCTTCTGTGAAAAGCTATCTTGATCAATTAAGCCCATTTTATTCCATCTAGCCAAAACCTCCAGCATTTCCTTAAATTCAGGCTGGATAGACGCATGCTGAACCTTGCCATTATCATCAATATAGTAGCTAGGACTCGTAATACCACCCATTGCATCGGTACCGGAAGAAATACCAGAATGCCATCTAGTTTTAGCGAGACTTAACGTAGCACCGTATTTTTCTTTAAATGCTACTAAAGTCTTTTCCCAATCCTCTAAGGTTACAGGCATTGGCAAGCCACATTCCTCTAACCAGTCCTTACGAATAACCGGTCCACAAAACGTACCATCATATACGCCTTCTAAATAACAACCAACGGAAAGAATACGACCTTTCTCATCCTTTGCCAAACTTAAAAGTTCTTCATTTCCTTCTGCATTTAAGTATGCCCAGTAGTCAGGAGCATACTCCTCTAAATATGGAGCCAAATCCCAAATAGCACCATCTTCATAAAGTGTTTCAAGCTGTGAACCGGAAAAATTACGTACAATTAAATTAGGTAATATTTCTTCTGTTAACAATAAGTTATATTGATTTGTAAGATCAGCTGATGCAACAATAGTTGGCTCCAGATTGATACCAGTTCTTTCGATTAATCCTGCTGTATAAGGTTTGGTCAAATCACTGAAACCTGCCGGAATGGTTCCAAAATAAGTTATTGTATAATCTGTGTCTACAGGATAAGTCACAGTATGAACTTCCGGTTCTGTTTCTGTAGGTGCTGTTGTTTCAGAAGTTTCTACACTTTCTGTCTGCTGGGAAGCTTCTGTATTTTTGGTAGAAGCTTCTTCATTACCGCAGGCTGTCATGCTAAATACCATTGCGCCTACAAGTACTGCACTGATAATTTTATTAAATTTTCTTCTCATAATAAATTACCTCTTTTTTCGTTTTAATTTTAGTTTCCATGGCGCGCCCCATTGAACTTGCTTTTATTTTAAGGGCATTTTTGCTTACTTGTAAATCGTCAAAAACCGTAAACCGTTTTCAAAAATCGTAAATCATGCCATATCACGATACATTCCCGGGGCAAAACCCTCGTATTTCTTAGCAAACCTTCAAAATATAAGCTGCCATAATTTTTGCATACTCTAGCAGATTTTTACATTCTATATGCTCATCCGGCTGATGAGCTCCCCCGTAAGCATTGAAGTCGCGCCCAATGCCAAAACCATAAGCTTCTCTGCTGCCGTATTTCAGAATAACGGACAAATCCGTCAAACAGGATCCACATACATCGAGCTTACGTCCAGAGGCTTCCAGTGCTGCCATTTGCATATCCTTGATAGAAGCACAGTCTGGTTCTGCGTAGCCGTAATGGAAAAAGCGGGTGGCTGGTATAAAGCCATCGCTTTCGATACCCAGGGGTGCGAGGCGCTCCTTCAATTCAGCTTCCATTGCACTAAACTCCTCAAGTATTTCCTCTCTGCTCTTATCCGTGTACATCAAAAAGCGTACCTCACCCACGCCCAGATCAGCCCCCCTGTTCCCTGCGCGAAATCCCATATAACGCAAAGAAGTATCCGGAATGATAGTACCTTTATAGAAACGATTATTTTCCAGTTCGGTGCGGCGACGAGCTGCAAATTTTCCTATTACTTCCATAATAATTGGAATCGCCCTAGCCGTACGCTCTGCACTGTCCACCGGTTCTTTAGTGTGATAACAGTAATCCACTTCGCCTCCTCCGGATGCGCAGTGCCAAATATCAAAATTCTTGCAATCCATGTTAACAATACGATCGCAAGGATATCGAAGTACGGTAGCCAACGCTCCATGGCTGCCTCCGCGTTCCTCGTCACAGTAGGCGGTAAACAAGATATTTTCCCGAGGTACATAGCCCTGTTCCTTCAAAAGCTTCATTAAAAACACTGCTGTAGCCAATGCATATTTGTCATCGCAGGCTCCGCGGCCCCATATCTTCCCGTCCCGCATCTCACCTGCCAGAGGTTCAAAGCTCCACAGAGCCGGATCACCGATTACCACGGTATCAGAGTGTCCCATAAGCATCAGTGCATCCCTGTCGGACGCCCCTCTCCACCGGGCGGTCATATTATAACGATTCTCCAGATGCCTCCCCGGCAGATAGTCCGGATGATTTTCAAAACCCTCAATATCCAGTGGAGAATACAAATCCGTCTCCAATCCTATCTCTTGACACACCTGTGCTAAATACTCCGCACATTCTTTTTCTCGCCCGTTAACACCATCATTCTCCGAATTAATCCGGACTAGTTCGCACAATAGATCGTACAGCTCTTGCTGACGCTCCTCAATCAATTTCATTATTGCTTTGATATTCATGAAATGTTCCTTTCTGTATAGTATAATAGTAACTACATAATAGCATCCCCGCGATAAAATAGAGTGTTCTTTTTGGTAAAAAAGATGCTTTTTTATGACATGTACTGTGAACTATGGATTAGTTCTACACTTTTGGCGATATTCCTTGACAGTGACACCAAATTTCTCCTTAAAACGCTTCATGAAATAACGTTCATCGCCAAAGCCTGTGGCACTGCACAATTCACTGATGCTGTAATCCCTGTTGCCCAGAAGCTCACCGGCACGGTTCAGCCGTTCAGCTACCAGATATGCTGCGAGTGTCAAACCGGTTTCTTCCTTAAACAACTTTCCTAAATGGCGACTGCTCACATAGAGCATCCCAGGTATTTTCCCAACAGAAAACTCTTCATTTGCATAATGTATTTGTATAATTTGTTTGGCTTCTTCCACTAGTGTTGTCCTCCTGAAGGATTGACCTTTTCGTGTCTCTGTCCCATCCCCTTCTAGAGAAAGCAGAAATAAAAAGGCGGATAATGCCCGATAATCCAACCTTTCTGACTGGTCACTCTCTACGAAAAGTTGCTCGAACAATTCTTTTATCTTTTGAGGGTTGCGCGACTTTTTCACCGGATTGTCCATACTCATTCCCATCCTCTGTTGCAGCCCAATCTTTGAGGACGGTGAAAAGCTGATCCAGTAGTAAGCCCACGGTTCCTCCTTCGACGCAAAATAAATCACCGGCTCATCATGAGGAAGCAAAAACAGATCTCCCTGCTCAATGTCATATTCCCTGTCCCCCAGCAACATTTTACCTCTGCCGCTTATCACAAAATGCAGAGCATCACAAGAAGGCACTCTGCCTTGTCGGGTACTTTTCAGATACCGAAAATCATGGTGTCCTATCATACGAAGTCGAAAAATATCATCTTCAAAATATTTAAAAAAAACCTCTCTCCTGTAGCTTATTTCTGGCATAACTCCTTCCTCCTTTGTGCTTATTCTCATTCTACCACACTCTCCCTTAGTCCGCAATGCATATCATAAAAAGACATCTTTTTTACGAAAAAGAACATTCTATTTTGTTGGTAGCATGCTATCCTATAATTACTATTATACAGAAAGGAAAACTTCTATGAAAACAATAAAATTTGCTGTTTGCGGTTGTGGACGCCGCGGTGCCGCCGTTACCAGAAATGTCCTTGCTGCCCTTCCTAATGTTACTCTCTGTGCTCTGGCTGATCCTTATCAAGATAAGGCCGAGGATCTGGCAAATGAACTGCTGGAAAAGACCGGACATAAACCCAATGTCTATACTGACCACGAGGCACTCTTTGAAAAAGAGACACCTGATGCGGTCTTTATAGCTTCCAGCTGGGACACTCACGTTCCAATTGCTGTACATGCCATGAAAAAAGGAATCGCTGTTGCCTTAGAGGTAGGCGCGGTGTACAACGAACAGGAATGTTGGGATTTAGTCGAAGCCTATGAGCAGACCAAGACTCCTTTCATGTTGATGGAGAATGCTTGTTTTGCCAAAGATGAGCTGCTGGCAGATGCCATGACAAAGGACGACTGCTTCGGCGAAATTGTATACTGTCATGCTGCTTACATGCACGATTTGCGGAACCAGTTGGCTTATGGCGAACTCAAACGTCATTTCCGCCAAAGCGAATACATCACTCGCAACCGAGATAGCTATCCTACCCACGATTTAGGTCCGATTGCTAGAATTCTAAATATCAATTGCGGAAACCGCATGGTTTCCCTGTCTTCTCGTTCATCCAAAGCAAGAGGTCTCAACGCCTACGCTAAGGAGCGAGAGGAAGTTTCCTATCTTGCTGATACCACCTTTGCCCAGGGAGATATCGTGGAAACATTGATTACCTGCGAAAATGGGGAACTGATCAGCCTGAGACTGGACACCACATTGCCTACTTTCTATAATCGAGAACTTATGGTTCGCGGAACTAAGGGATTATATGACCAAAAATGCAATCTGGTTTTGTTAGATACAGATGATATGGACAAAGATGGCCGCATTAAATTTATCATGAAAGAAACCAACAATGCCATAAAGTACTATGATGAGTATCTACCGGACGTTTGGAAAAATATATCACAGGAAGCTTTAGAAGCCGGTCATGGTGGAATCGATATGATTGAATTTGAGGTATTCTGCGACCGTCTGAGAAGTGGCAGAGAAATGCCTATTGATGTGTATGATGCCGTAGCATGGATGTCCATCTCCTACCTTACAGAACAATCCATTGCTGCAAATGGTGCCCCGGTAGAGATTCCGGATTTCACTAAAGGTGCATACAAAACCAGAAAACAGGTGTCACTTCTGTAAAAGCTGAAACGATATCTGACAATCTAAAGTTTAAACCAACAGAGCCGCAGCACACACGTGCCCGGCTCTGTTTTTATTTTTCCTGTTTTATTTTCCTAAATGCTTCCCCATAAATCATTCTCAAATCTCAATCACCCACTTCTCGTAAGCATTTACCACAGTAGTGCCCGTATCCGGGTACTGCTGCTCTCTTTTACCGCCGCTGCCGTAATTCAAATGCACATGTCCGTGCAGAAAATACTTTGGCTTATACTTTTTCAAGAGGTGGTGGAACACCTCAAACCCCCGGTGCGGCCAGTCCTCCAAGTCATTAAAATCCTTGGCCGGTGAGTGCGTCAGCAAAATATCAAACCCTTTGCTTCGCAAAAGCGGCCACTTCAGCTTGCGGACACGTTTACACATTTCTTGCTCCGTATACATATTGTCTCCCGGCTTGTAGCGCATAGAACCGCCCAGACCCAAAATTCGCACACCGTTATATTCATAAATCTGGTCTTCTATGCAAATGCATCCTTCCGGAGGCTTTCTGTCATAGTGGTCATGGTTGCCATGCACATACAAGAGCGGCCCTTTCGCAAAGGTCACCAAAAAAGAGAGATATTCTGCCGGCAAATCTCCACATGACAATATCAAATCATATTCTTCTAATTTCTCTTTCTCGAAAAAATCCCACAGCCACTTGCTTGGCACATCCGACAATACTAAAATCTTCATTTTATTCCTCTATTGTATACTTTCACCTACGGCCGGAGTCAATTCTTTCTGAACATGAATTAAGGTCTTTGCTTCGTCTGTAAGATTTTCAAAAAGCGGCATGTCCCCTACGATATTTTCCACAAACCAGTCCATAGTAATTATTTGTTCTGCGGACAGCACACTGTCCTTTTCGCCTATCATGGTACCATCCTGGCGCTTAATCTCGCCTTGGAACGGATGAAATCTTTCATGAAAAATCTCTCCACGCATCACATCTACCAAGGTACGAATGCCTGTCGGCAGATTATTTGACACAATCAAATCAATAATATCGCTGGATATTCCCCACCAATAATTGACTGCCTTGGAGCGATTCCAGTTTCCGGCTAAAATGTCATGTACCATTTTTTCATAAAATTTACCCCAGTTCCACATAGGCACGGTTAACTGAAGATTGCCTTCCTCCTGCATTAAATACAGTCCAAAATTTCTATTTTGATTCGCAAAGCGAATCATATCGGTATCCGAAACTAAAGTAATGTCATTTTCTTTCAGCATACTATCTAAATCTGCCGTCTTGTCGGAGAGCCAGTGAACATACACTTTTACCTTAGGATTGGTCATTTGCGCCCCAAGCGCAAATGCATTGGCATTGGCATAAGCTCCATAAATAGGAAAGCTGGCACAATACGCTACCTTGTTATTAGGTGTCATTGCTCCTGCTATCATACCACATAGAAACTTGGCTTCGTACATTCTGCCATAGTAGGTTTGGATGGCATGGTAAGAACGATTGATGGAACAATTTAAAATCTTAACCCCCGGATGCTCCAATGCTTTTTTCAGGCTGGCTCCCAGGAATTTCTGATTTGCCGTAAAAATAATATCGTTTTTATCCTCAATTGCTTTATCCATTAATTCCATGGTATCCAGGCCAGTCTCTTCCATGGTATAACTGGTAGTAGTGATTTTATTCCCCAAAACCGTATCCAAATGTGCTCTTCCTAACTCATGGCTGTAAGTCCAGCTGGAATTTTCCACACTTCTGTCATGCAGGAAGGCCACCTTTATTTCGTTATCTAAAAAATTAGTAGAGATATTTTTTATTTTGTCTATAATACCCGGATCCTGCATGTCTTCCGGCTCCATGACAAGGTTCTCCTCCGGAGAAGTATTCAGCGTCGGAATTTCCTTCCAGATTCGGTCTACATCACTTCTAAGCTGTGCTTCCGGAATATTGCAAATTTCCCGGTAAGGGTATAGTGACAGATAAAATAAAAACGCATCCCCTGCGGTTACTGCTAAATTCTTTCCGCCTTTTTCATTAAATTTCTTTTGAAATCTGAAGAAAGTAGATGAAAAATCGTCGCGCTCTTCCTTGGTCCATTCTTCCTCCGGACCTTTCCCCACAGCCTTTACCAATGCCTCAAAGCATCCTTCTTTGGTAAACCAAATATAGTTAATCTTTGTATATTTGTAAAAGTCCATGTATTCATAGTATATTTTGTTTTCTAAGCTATTGCTTTTCTTTGGAACAATTCGAATTACTTCGCCCTCAATACTGGATGCATCCAAAAACTTAAATACACTGACGCGCTTATTGCCTTCCTGCACATAATATCTATTGATAAATTCATAGCAAACAATGGGGTCTGTATTGCCCACTTCCGTCTGATAATTATATAAATTGGTCCATTTATCAGCAAACTCAGATGGGCGCTTCATAAGCGGCATAAAATTTACTGCAAATGCATTCTTTCTGCCGGTTGTCTTTGTACCCACAATTTGGTCTAATGGGATATCCACCAGTCCCAGTTTTTCTTCTCTTTGTACTTCTACACAGGATAATATTTCATCCAATGCAGGGAGATATGGATATTCTCCTCTTGCCACTGCATTACGATAAGCTTTTTCTCCCAGCTTTAACGCTGCCTGATATTCCATTTATATCCTTGCCTCCTATGTGATAATTAACTAAGTTTATCTAAAACAGAATAACCAATGGTTCCTTCCGGCATCCTTACATCAAAATTGTCGCAAACGGTTGCTCCCACAACCCCAAAGGTGTCGCACTCCGGTAACGCACCGCTATGCTCCATTGCTTTGGAATATGCCAAAAATGGCACCTTTTCTCTGGTATGGTCGGTACCGGTATGGGTAGGGTCATTCCCATGGTCTGCTGTAATAATAAGCAGGTCATCTTCGCCCAGCTTCTCCAAAAGTATGCCCAGCTTCTCATCGAACATCTCGATTTCCTTTGCATAGCCAACCGGATTTCTGCGATGGCCCCATAGTGCGTCAAAATCTACCAAATTTACAAAGCAAAGCCCTCTGAACTCTTCACCGGCCACCTCTATGGTCTGCTCCATGCCATGCACAGAAGACTTAGACTTCAACGCTCTGGTAATACCTTCTCCGTCAAAAATATCCTGAATTTTACCAACAGAAATCACATCGAGACCGCTTTCTTTTAAGGCGTCCAGTGCTGTCTTGCCAAACGGCTTTAATGCATAGTCGTGGCGGTTGCTGGTGCGCTTAAACTCACCTTTTTTCTTACCCACATATGGTCTGGCAATGATGCGGCCTACCTTCCACTCATCCTTCATGGTGATATCTCTTGCAATTTCACAGCAGCGATATAATTCCTCCAAACCAAAGGTCTCTTCATTTCCGCAAATCTGAAGTACAGAATCTGCTGAAGTATACACAATCATGTGACCGGTGGCAATTTCTTCCTCTGCCAGTTCATCCAAAATCTCGGTGCCGCTGGCACTTTTATTCCCGATAACCTTGCGACCGGTACGTTTCTCCAGCTCTGCAATCAATTCCGGTGGAAATCCGGTATCGGTAAAGGTCTTGAAAGGTGTGGTAACTTCCAGTCCCATCATCTCCCAATGTCCTGTCATGGTATCCTTTCCCAAACTTTTTTCCTTTAATTTTGTATAATAAGCCAATGGATTTTCTACTGCTTCCACCTGCTTTAACGGCACCAGATTTGCCATACCCAAATTCTGAAGATTCGGAATATGAAAGTCCTCAACATGTTCAGAAATATGCAAAAGTGTATGCGTGCCTGCGTCTCCATAATCTGCAGAATCCGCCATTGCTCCTACGCCCAGGGAATCCACTACTATTACAAATACTCTGTTATATTTTTTCATTACTTTTTGCCCTTATTGTCTAATTCAATCAAATTTTTAATCGCTTCACATGCAACCTCAATGGTCTTTGGCATATCTCCGAAAGACATAATCGCACCTGCACGACACTTTCTAATGGAAGAAATAACAAAAATTGCTGCTGCCTCCATTTCAGAGGTCATTACATTGCCTCTGCGCCATGCCTCCCAACGCTCTTTCAAGCGACTCTCTGCCGGCATATTAAAAGGCTCATGCTGTCCATAAAAAGAATCCTTGGACTGTGTAATGCCTTCCGCATAATTATAACCCAAATCTGCTGCTGCCTTTACAAGTGCTTCTACCACATGTCTGTCCGCCACTGCCGGATACTCGATTGGAATATAATGAATCGTAGTACCTTCATCACGAACTGCTGCCGTATTAATAACACCATCCAAGCTCTCATCAAACGCCGCATCACATACTCGACCCGCAGTGCCTACACGAATAAAGGTATCTGCACCGATTTTAATCAATTCTTCCAGCGCAATTGCTGCAGAAGGACATCCCATACCGGTAGATGTTACGGATACTTTTACCCCATTTAAATATCCTGTCCATGTCTTATGTTCACGATTATGTGCCACCAGTTTAGCATCCTCCAAATAACTTGCAATTAAATCCGTACGAAATGGGTCACCCGGAAGCAATACATAACGTCCCACATCACCCTCTTTTAAGTGTATATGATACATTTTGCCATCTTTTACTAATTCCATTCAGTTATCCTCCAATCGTTATTTTCCTCTTTAAATATACTTCCTTTTCTTTTTTTAAGCCACCCTGCTTTTACACTTTTTTATAAGCTTCTTGACCATCTTTACTATCCATACGCCAATCACGAGTAACAACGCAATTACTACTAAAATAACTGCCAAAATAATAAAGAAAAACTTATTTGGATTTTTAAATAAATCCCAAAGGTTTTTGCTGTCTTCCACTACCTTTCGACCTTCCCACGAAGCATACTTGTCCGGCACTTCCCCAATGCCATCTCCATCGGTATCTTCAAAGGAATCCATATATTCTGCAATGGCTACCCAGGCCTTTAATTCCTGGTCTCCTCTCATAACAACCGCATCTTCATAACGTTCAATTGGTGTGCCGTCTGCATACTTTGGAATGATAGACAACAGACCATAAGACAAATCCGTTACACCGCCCAACATCTGTGAAGAATAAAAGTCTGTTACTACACGGTATAATTTATCGTCTTCCAGCTCTACACGCTCTTCATCACCATTTACTAAAAATATATCCGTTGCTTTATTTAAAATCATACGGTTTGGATTATAGTGCCAATATAGTCCGTCCGTATAAAGTCTGGCTGTTGTCATGAAATCCGAAATACTGGAGTCAATTTCCGCAACAGTCTTTAGCTCTGCGCCGGTCAAATATACGCTAATCAGAGGATATCCCGGTACACCATCCTCACCGATACCAAGTGAGAAAGAATTAAAAACATGTTCTGTGGTAATATTACCCTTGGCATAGGTGTCACGAATAGTACCTGCCGGAACAACCGCCACATCTACCGGATTCGGGTCATCCGTAGAGAAAGTTTCCACCGCATAGGTATAGGCATCTGCCATAATACTGCCCAAATTCAATTCGGTATGTACACCGCCCGGATTGGCACCGAATGCAATGTCATTGGTTGCTAAAATTTGGTCCTTGGTAAACCCGAACTGCTCTAAATACTTGCTGTCCACCATATCCATCAGGATATCAATTTTTGCCTGAGTCTCCTTGTCCGACTCAATGGAACTGTCTACGGTGATTAACTCATAAGCATCCATAGTCCAGCGGCCATCTGCTTTTTGAGTCATAGTCAAATCACCCAGATATTTGCCGTACTCTGCCGTTGATACAATGTATGTATTGCCGTGTACAATTGGCTCTGAAAGCTTCGTATGCGTATGACCACTGATAATTAAATCCAGTTCCGGTACGCTTTTTGCTAAAATTTCATCCTCGGATTTCTCCTCGTCTGCCCAAGTGCCTCCATGAGAAACGCAAACAATCATATCCACATTCTCAGATGCCTTAATGTCTGCAACCGTTTCTTTTACTGCTTCTACCGGATTCTGAAACTTCAATGGAGGATTTGGCACACAATCCAAAGCATCCTCACCAAAAACACCGATTACTGCAATGGAAACGTCTCCCTTTTCCACTACTACGTACTCTTTTACGCCATACTGTTCAAAAGCATCCCAAAGTAATTGCTGATCCTCGGTAAAGCCCGTGGCCTGCATGCTTTCCCAATCTATATTACATACTACTACTGCCGGCAGCGTATCACCACTTGCCACCGCATGATTCAGCATATTGGCAAGCCCTTTTGCCTTGTAGTCATATTCATGGTTACCAAAAGTGGTTGCATCAATACCCAGCTCGCCAAGCATACGAATTTCAGAAGCCTCTTCCTCGTACACCACCTGAATAAAGGTACCCATGGAAAAATCTCCGGCATCCAAAAGAAGGGTATTCGGATTTTCTTCTTTCTGTTCCTTAATTAACGTCTTAATCTTGGCAAAACCACCAAGTACTTGTGACTCGCCATCCTCAACCGTTGCAAATTCATTTAAATGAGAATGTGTATCATGTAAAAACATCACATCCACGCTCTTCGGCTCCGTAGCTGCCATCATAGGTCCCGTAAATACTCCGCCCCAAATAAGTGCACCTATTATTAATACTGCCGTAAATAAGTTCTTTTTCATATCTGTTTTCCGCCTTTGTAATATTTTGAGCACAGCCTTTCCGCCACACTTATTAATTATATTTTACTGAATTTTTGTCGGCTTGTAAACATAATAATACCGATAAGTCCCCATTCTCTTTTGACCAAAGCCATATAATGTGGTACAATGTTAAAAAATTCTTGAAAGGGACTACTAATATGAGATTACTTATCGTCCGTCACGCTGATCCGGATTACTCCATCGACTCCCTGACCCCTACCGGTTGGAAAGAAGCCGAGCTGTTATCCGAACGCTTGAAAAAATTAGATATAAAAGACTTCTACACCTCTCCACTGGGCAGAGCCAAAGACACCGCTTCTTTAACACTAAATAAAATGAACCGCGAAGCAACTACCCTTCCATGGCTTAGAGAATTTCAATGCAGCATCGCACGCCCGGATCAACCGGTACCTAAAATCCCTTGGGACTGGCTTCCTGCAGATTGGACAAAAGTTCCGGAATATTTTGACAAGGATGCATGGTGTACTACAAACATTATGAAAAACGGAGAAGTAGACAAAGAATATCAGTGGGTTACTTCCGAACTGGATAAGCTATTGGCTTCACATGGTTACGTGCGTGAAAATCATTATTACCGTGCCGAGAAAGCAAATAATGACACCATTGTCTTTTTTTGCCACTTTGGATTGGAGTGTGTGCTTTTAAGCCATCTGCTCAACGTATCCCCAATGATACTCTGGCATGGCATGTGTGCCGCACCATCCTCCGTTACTACCCTTGTGACAGAAGAACGCCGAGAAGGAATTGCTTACTTCCGCATGTCTGCCTTTGGTGATATTTCCCACTTATACGCGGCAGGCGAAGGACCATCCTTTGCTGCACGCTTCTGCGAGACCTATGATAATGTAGATGAAAGACATGATTAGATTTAACTAAAAATTCCTATATCCTTGCACATATTAATGCAAAGATATAGGAGTTTTTTTACTATTCAATAATAATTGCTTCCGTAGGACACCCTCTCGCGGCCGCCTTAGCATCTTCTGCATTGTCGCTCGTAACTTCTCCCACAGCCTCTGATTTCCCATCTTCATTGAAATCAAATACACTGCCGCACATACCAATGCACAACCCACAGCTAATACATCTTTCCGGAACTACATATGCCTTCATAAAATCCCCCAAAACTGATTTTTTATCAGTATATCCATTTAGAGGATTTATCATTCACCCAAAATCGCTCACATTTTATTCTGTCACAAATAAAGGGGTTGAATAATATCTATCTCCGGAATCCGGTAACAGTACAACAATATTCTTACCTTTGTTTTCCGGTCTCTTTGCAAGTTCTATGGCTGCCATGAGCGCAGCACCGGAAGAAATCCCTACTAAAATACCTTCTGTTCTGCCCAAAAGCTTTGCCATTTCAAAAGCAGCGTCGTTTTCTACCGTCACAACCTCATCATAAACTTCCGTATTTAAGAGACTTGGCACAAAATTAGCACCAATACCCTGGATTTTGTGCGGTCCGGCCTGACCTTTTGATAACAGCGGAGATGCCGCAGGCTCTACCGCAACTACCTTTACCTTTTCACTCTGACTCTTTAAATATTCGCCGGTGCCGGTAATGGTGCCGCCGGTGCCTATGCACGCCACAAAAATATCCACCTGTCCATCCGTATCCTGCCAGATTTCCGGACCGGTAGTTTCTCTGTGTGCCTGTGCATTGGCCGGATTATCAAATTGTCCCGGAATAAAGCTGCCCGGCAGTTCCTTTGCAAGTTCCTCTGCCTTTGACACTGCTCCCTGCATGCCAAGTGCCCCTGGTGTCAGCACTACCTCTGCACCGTATGCCTTCAAAATATTAATACGCTCCACACTCATGGTATCCGGCATAGTCAAAATCATACGATATCCCTTTACCGTAGCAATACTTGCCAAGCCAATACCGGTATTACCGCTGGTAGGCTCAATAATCACACTACCCGGCTTTAACAAGCCATTTTTCTCTGCGTCTTCAATCATAAACTTAGCTGCCCTATCTTTCACACTGCCGGCCGGATTTAAATACTCCAACTTCAATAAAAGCTTTGCCTCAAGACCCAGCTTTTCCTCTAAATGCACTGCCTCCATTAGGGGAGTGCCTCCAATTAGTTCTATTGCATTTTTATATATTTTAGACATAACTTCATTTCCTACCTTTCAAATGGGATTTACACCATTGTACAATTCCTTTCTTCCCATGTCAACACTCGGTTGACATACTCTGTCAACTCTTGTTATACTTCATAGTAATTTGATTATACAATTTCTTATTTTCTGATTGCAAATATTTGAGGTTTTTATGAAAAAATATACCGGAAAACAAACCAGTACATCCCTTGTTTTTGTAGCATTGACCGCTGCAATTACCAGTATTTTGTCCCAAATTGCACTCCCCTCTCCGACAGGGATACCTATGACACTACAGACATTTGCCTTTGCACTGATTGGATACATATTATTTTCCAAACATGCTTTTTATAGTATATTACTTTATCTTCTACTTGGTGCCGTAGGACTTCCGGTTTTTGCAAATTTCCGCGGGGGACTTATGCATCTTTTTGGCCTTACCGGTGGCTTTCTTTGGGGAAGTCTTCTTTTTGTGCCACTGGCCGGCTTTGGTGCAAAATGCAGACATTCTTGGCAGGCAATTTTCGTAGGTCTTCTGGGACTCACCCTATTCCACACTACCGGCATCCTCCAATATGCATGGATTACCCAAAGCACACCATGCACTGCCTTTTTCCTGATATCCATGCCCTATATTTTAAAAGATATGCTCTCCGTTATCGGCGCATACTATGCCGGCAGTTTTGTAAGAAAGCAGTTGTTGAAAAGTGGAATCATTTTGTAATAAAATATATCGGAATGCTTTCTCTTACGCCTGCCCACAAAGCTCCGCTTCAGCCTCAGCATATTCCTCTTCGGTGTAATCCAAATCCAGGATAGCTTCTTTTGTGTAGCCTTTGCCAATCATCTTCTTGATTTTATCGATACGTTCTTCTCTCACTGCAAGTTTTTCATACCTCTTCATCACTTCACACATTACCTGCATACCTCCCTCTGATTCCTTCAATCGTCTCACTTCTGACGATAACATCGGAAACCTGGCATTTTTTACTTCTTTTTTAGTGAAGCAGGACATCAACTCCGCAATTTCCGTGCCATCGTCTACCGCTGTATTGACAAAAATTTCATGCAGTCCGTCGTCAATCACCTGCCCGGTCTCTCTAAGAACCTTCTCTACATGATATATGGTCTTATCCCCTTTCAGAAAGTCAAACTCTGAAATATAAACTATGTATAGTTCAAGGACCTCTTCAAACTTCGTTCCGGTTTCTGATTCCCTGACTGTAATACTGGATGCATTAAACCGTGCCCGCTTCAAATGATTATCATTATCGGAACGCTGCACTTCTACATTTACTTTTGTGCCATTACCCAAAGTACACAGTGCATCCAGTCTCACGGAGCGTCCATAGAGGTTTCGTTCATCCGACTGCGTTATAACACTTGTCACCACCAGACTGTCATCCTCCAAAATAGTCCGGAGCATTTCCTGACATACACTCACATTCCGTGCCAGCACCTCAAAAAACACGTCATCAATTGGTCTTAAATCTCTTATTCTTTCCTGCTTCTGTTGTTCTGTTAATCCCATGTTGCCTCTCTTTCCCTGCCTGTGGCAGACGGAATCACCAATTCCGTACTCTTATTCACGCTAAACAGAGAAAGCTGCTTGGAACATATTTTATTACATTCTTAAAAATATAATACCATTATTCCTTTAAAAGTTCAATGATGGCTTCTGTTTCATAGCAATAACATATCGCAGCTTCCTCGTTTCTTTTGTTTTTACAGACTTTTTCATTGGCAGTTTTTAGGCAACAAAAAAACACCGATTTTGTACTTTTATTGTCTAAATCCGTGTTTTTCCACTCAAGCAGATGCCTGACCTTTATCTTTTGTAGTATTATTTTCATTATAACAATTATTCGACAAAAAGCAACCCTTTTTACCTAATTTTAGCCACACACCTCTCTCCCATTTCCGGAATATATTAAAAATAAAAAGAGGTTTTACTATGCCGGTTATTCCTATTTCAAATGGAATTATTGAAGAGATATCCCGCGAACGGGGCAATACGTTTGTTACCGTTATGTATGGTACCGTATTCGGAAATCAAAGAAATAAGCAGCGTATGCGACTAGTTGTAGGTCCCCGTACCATCATTGTAAACGCCAACGGCACTCCGGTTCCGCCTTCCGCACTAGCGGTAGGCATGAGGATAAACGCTACCGTTTCCTCCGCCATGACACGAAGCATTCCACCGCAGGCTACGGCCTATTTAATACGAATTGTAAGCAGGGCTCCTCAAGAGGAAGTTACCGTTGGCCGTATTTTAGAGGTGGACCGCAGGGGACAAAACTTCACTACTATTAGTGACCGTGATCCATCCAGCATTATCCGTTTCAATGTATCAGAAGACACCACCTTTTTAGGCCGAGGCGGACGTCCGATTGACTTTGCCGCACTGGCTCCGGGCTTACGCGTTCGCATGCGCCACGCCAACTTTATGACAGCAAGTATTCCGCCACAAACCACAGCATTCCAAGTGCAGGTGCTATAAAATACCCAAAGCCTCCCAGCCCGGCTGTCATTTCTTTGACTATCCCCGGCAGGAGGCTTTTCTTTTATGTTTCTAGTATGTTCCCCAAACACTCGGTATTCCACCCGGCATTACTTCACCAAATTTTTCTCCACAAACCCTTTAATCGCTTCGAAGCTTTCGCTGCTCAAAGCATGTTCCAGGTTGCAGGCATCTTCCTCTGCAATTGCAGCATCCACGCCCAGACCTGTAAGGAAATTATAAAACAGTTCATGACGCTCCATAACACGCTCTGCAATTTCCCGTCCTCTGTTGGTCAGGGTAATGTCATGTCCGTCCATCAATAGGTATCCGGCATCCTGCAGATTATGTACCGCCACACTTACGCTAGGCTTGGACACTTGTAAGTCGCGGGCAATATCAATACTTCTGACATTTCCCCGCTCCCTGCCGATTCGTAATATACTTTCTAAATAATCTTCACCAGACTGCTTCAACTCCGTGTCCTCCTAACTTTTATCGTGTTTCTTTTCTACTTCATCAATCATATAACGGATGTCCTGCATACGCATATCCACTTCCGTTATCACATCTGCACAATATTTCAGCTCGTTTGCAATTTTCTCCGGGTTTTCTATTTTCTTTTTGTATTTCAGCTGATGCTCCAGGCTGGCCCAAAAATCCATGGCAATGGTACGGAACTGCACTTCCACACGCATATGCTTTTTCTCCCGGGACAAGAAAATTGGTATCTCTATAATCAGATGCAAGCTTCTATATCCATTTGGCTTTGGATTTTTAATATAGTCCTTTACTTCCACCAAAATAATATCATCCTGACTAAGCAACAGCTCCGACAACTTGTAAATATCTTCAACAAAAGAGCAAATAACTCTCACCCCTGCAATGTCTGTCAGATGCTCTCTCATATTTTCTACCGTTACTTCATACCCTCTTCGCTGAAGCTTTTCAATAATGCTGATTGGCTTCTTAACACGAGACTTTATCGTCTGTATTGGGTTTCTGTCAGCAAGAATGGAAAATTCTTCATCCAAAACACGAAGCTTTGTCTCTATTTCTCTGATTGCACAACGATTGTACATCATAAGCTCCACAAAAGGCTTGGCCTGCTTGAGTGCTTCTACCTGCTCTACCATTAAAACCAATTCCTGGTTCTGATTCTCCATTTCGTTTCCTTTCATATGAAAACTTTATTTTTATCATGTAGTACATGCTTTCCTATAATTACATTCTACTAGAATATGGCAATAAAAGAAAGAAAAACTATATTAAATTTTTGTGAATATTACGTATTTTCTTCCGGAAGATAAAGTTCTTTTTCCATACGCTCCAAAACCTCTTCACAAGCGCCCAGAATAACCTGTGCATCTTTTTCCACCATGCCGGTCAGTATCACGCGATAGGTAAAGGTCGGAGTGCCCGCAGGAGTAAAGCTCATATTGCCCTTAAAGGATTTTACAAAAACAGGGATACGCTCCGGATGGATACGTGCGTCCGGGCGAATCACAAACTGAATTCTGTCCTTGATGCTTCGAATATCGGTCATATACATACGATGGGCACGGACACGTAAGAGGTTAATACGAAGCAAATTGTCTACCGGTGTCGGTACATTGCCAAAGCGGTCTTCCAATTCATGGAGCATATCCTCTTTTTCAGCAAGGGTTTCCACACCGGCAATACGCTTGTAAATATCCAGTTTCTGTACTTCATTCAAAATATATTCTGCAGGAATAAAGGCATCCGCGCTGACATCCACCTTGGTATCAAAGTCCACTGCCACTTTTTTGCCCTGAGCAGTCATTACCGCTTCGTTTAACATCTTGCAGTACATATCGTAACCAACTGCTTCCAAATGCCCATGCTGTGCCTTGCCCAAAAGATTACCTGCACCGCGAATTTCCAAGTCTCGCATGGCAATCTTGAAACCACTGCCTAAATCCGTAAATTCCTTAATCGCCTGTAAACGCTTTTCTGCCACTTCTTTTAATAACTTGCCACGCTTATACATCATAAAGGCGTAAGCAGTACGGTTGGAGCGACCCACACGACCACGAAGCTGGTACAACTGGCTTAGGCCCAGGCTGTCTGCATCGTGAATAATCATAGTATTGGCATTGGAAATATCCATGCCGGTTTCAATAATAGTGGTAGATACCAAAACATCAATGTCACCGCTAACGAAATCATACATAATACGTTCCAGCACATGTTCTTTCATCTGACCATGTGCAAAGCTTACTGTTGCCTCCGGTACAAGCTGCTGCACCTGCATGGCCACCTGCTCAATATCGTTTACTCGATTATATACATAATACACCTGACCACCGCGAGTAAGCTCCCTGACAATAGCCTCGCGCACCATTTCTTCGTTGTATTCCATAACATAAGTCTGAATCGGAAGTCGGTCTAAGGGAGCCTCTTCCAAAAGACTCATATCACGGACGCCAATTAAACTCATATGAAGGGTTCTCGGAATTGGAGTGGCCGTCAAGGTGAGTACGTCAATATTTTCTTTTAATTTTTTGATTTTTTCCTTGTCCCCAACACCAAAGCGCTGTTCTTCGTCGATAATCAAAAGCCCTAAATCTTTAAACTCCATATCCTTAGAAAGCACGCGATGGGTCCCAATCACAATATCCACAAACCCTTTTTTCAAATCCGCAAGGGTACGTTTCTGCTCGGAAGGCGTGCGGAAGCGACACATTAAATCCACCCGCACCGGGTACTCCTTCATGCGCTGTACAAAGGTATTGTAATGCTGCTGTGCCAAAATAGTAGTTGGCACCAAATACACCACCTGTTTGCCTTCCTGAACGGCCTTAAACGCTGCACGAATAGCAACTTCCGTCTTCCCATACCCTACGTCACCGCAAATCAAACGGTCCATAATTTTGGTGCTTTCCATATCCTTTTTGGTAGCCTCAATAGCAGAAATCTGGTCCGGAGTCTCTTCAAACGGAAACATCTCTTCAAACTCCCGCTGCCACACCGTATCAGGTCCATACTGAAAACCGGCCGCCTGTTGCCTGTGAGCATACAGTTCCACCAAATCCTTGGCCACCAGTTCCACTGCTGCACGTACCTTCTGCTTGGTCTTTGTCCACTCCTTGGTACCCAGCTTACTAAGCTTCGGCGGTTTGGCATCTGCGGAACCATATTTTTGTAAAATATGAAGTCCCGTAGCCGGTACATAAACATTCCCATTGTCACGATATGCCAGCTTAATATAATCCTTGATAATATGGTCCACTTCCACCTTTTCAATGCCTTGATACTGCCCAAGGCCATAAGTTTCATGCACCACATAATCCCCTACATGGAGTTCCGCAAAATCCTGAATCTTCGTACCGGAAAAAGAAGATTTCTTTTTCTTTTTACGTTTTTCTGCACCGAAAATATCACTTTCCGCAATCACCACAAAATGCAACAGCGGATATTCAAAGCCCCTGGCAATATTGCCCTGCATGCAAAGCACTTCCCCAATCACTGCCTCACGGAACGGGTCTTCGCTGTAAACCGCAGCAATATCATTGTCACGCAAACTTTCCGCCAGACGCTTGGCCCTGGTTCTGGACGGACTGACTAACACCATGCGGTACTTATTTTTACGATACTTCGCCAAATCCTTTACCAGAGTCTCAAAGCTATGATTGTAAGGAGAAACCATTTTGGCTTCTACCTGAAACTGTTCTTTGTAAGTAAAAAGCGCGCACTTACTTTCCATCATAGAAAGAGCCAGCACCGGACGCTTCACAAGCCCTGCTGCCACTTCCTCACTGGAATACAACAGCCTGGTCTGCCCGGGCAAAATATAACCCTTTTCCAGGCGATTGCTCATACTGTCTTTAAATTCCAGCTCTACCGCATCCACATGTTCCTTAATACGCACCGGCTCATCCAAAATCAGAAGGCTCTTGTCAGCCTCCATAAAATCCAACAAACTTCCGGTTTCCCCATAAAAATAATGCAGATAACTATCCAGATTGGTCATGGACTGAAAGGTAAATAAGTCCTCTTTCAGTTCCTTTACCTGCTGCTTAATTCGGTGGGCTTCCTCTGTTTTAAAATTTTTACGGAACAAGTCGTATTGCTTATCTGCCTCCGCCTCAATGGCCTGCATACCACGTTCCTTGCGCTCTTTAGACAAGATCATTTCCATAGCCGGAAAAATCTGCACCTGGGCAAGCATCTCAATAGAGCGCTGACTTTCCACATCAAAGCTTCGGATAGACTCTATTTCGTCTCCCCACAGCTCCACACGCACCGGATTGTCCTCGGTCAAATCAAACACATCTAAAATATCTCCGCGGACCGCAAACTGCCCCGGAGCCTCTACCTGATAAGTCTTTTCATAGCCCAGTGCCACCAACTTTTCTGACAATCCTGTCAGATTCACTTCATTGCCTTTTTTCAGTGAGATAACACTCTCTTCATACACAGACAGCGGCACCTGTGGAGCCATCAGTGCATCAAAGGTGGTCACAATGGTAATGGGCTTTTTTTGAAGCAAACGTTTTAATACACGGATACGCTCCTTCGTTTGCTGATTCCCGTGGATGTCTGCCTGATAAAAAATTAAGTCCTTGGCAGGATACAACAGCGTATTTCGGTCATAGGCACGAAACTGCTCATAGGCTTCCCTGGCATGTAATTCGCTAAAAGTAGCGATGATTTTAAATTTATAACCATCGCCAAGTCCATACGCCATATGCCATTTTTGTGCATCCACACAACCGGCGACAGACACTGCTCCACCGGCTTTACGCAGTGCATTTTTTATTTGTGAGTATTCCGCCAATTCATAAAGCGGCGTCAATAAAGCCTGCATAGTTGCCCTCTTTTACTTCCTACTTTTTAACTACTTTCCACTTCGGTTACACTTGTTCATAGCCTCATCTAACCCAAATGTAACAAGAATCTCAACTGCTTCCACTGCTACCTTTACAGCCTCATCTACGGCCTTACGCTCCTCGGTAGTAAATCGACCAAGCACATGGTCTACCAAATCCCAGCCCTTTGGCTTCTCGCCAACGCCTACCTTCACACGTTTAAATACATCATGACCAAGATGCTGCAAAATATTCTTGATACCATTGTGACCACCGGCACTTCCCTTACCACGAATGCGAAGCCCTCCCGGCACCAATGAAATATCGTCATATACTACAATCAGTTCTTCCTCTTCGTCCACCTTGTAGTAATCTAATACCTCACGCACACTTTCCCCACTCAAATTCATAAACGTCAACGGCTTTACCAAAATCACCTTCTGACCTGCCACCACGCCTTTACCAATCAAAGCCTTGTGCTTACGCTCTATTACAGAAATATTATATTTATCCGCAAGCGCGTCTATAACATCAAAACCAATATTATGACGAGTTCCCTCGTACTGCTTACCCGGATTGCCGAGCCCTACTATTATATACATAACGAACCTCTTATATGTTTATATCATTTCCATTGAAATTATATTTTACACTTTTTCTGACGAACTTTCAACCTGGGGATACACTTTTTCTGACGAATATTCTATCCGAGGCCACACTTTTTCTGACGAATATTATGTAACTTTTATTATAGCATCATTGCAGACAATGTACAAAAGAATCCCGAAAGAGTGCGCATATAAAAATTTCCCCAAAAAGGTAATTACTTTAACCGGTGCTTTCCAAACCGGACATGAAAATTATATTTATTTCCAGTTATTCAGAATTCGACTATGCAAAATCCGCCGGTCCTTCATCTCTTGACTACTATGACCTCTGCTGACTTCCGTGTGTTCAGCATAGCCTTTCAGCTATGGTATCTCTCGGAATCCAGCCTTGTATGTGATTTCTGTCCGTCAGACCAGAGATTTGCTTACAACTTCTTTCAGATTCCACCTTACGATGGACACCCTTGTTGTTCAGCTATACACTTCCCACTATCTGGGCGTGTTCGGGACTTCCACCCGTTAGAGTTTGCCCATGCTGGGCAAACCAAAAAGGGCAGCCGGTTATCTTACCGTGGCTGCCCTTTTGGCATATTATTATTCTTTTATCTGCTCTAAAAACTCTTCCATACTGTCAGCTCTGGAAGCAAGCCTGGTCCAGTGAACCAAGTTGTCATCATCAATATTCTGAATGCGATTCTTCAACTGTTCGGAAACCGAACCCAAACCAGACAAAACTTTAATTAAAAGATTACGTGCCCCCTCCGCACGCTCTTCTTCTCTCATCATCTTGAGATACTTTTCCTCATCAAATTCAGTCAATACCATATTTCTGACCTCCTTACGGTGCTTGTTAAAAAACTCCTCCAGTACACCGGCTTCCACGCACTCATCCACTGCCTGATCGACAGCATCCGTTAAAGGCATGCTCTTGTTGTAGGTTTTCACCTTATCTACAAAAGTTGCGTAGCCCCCTAAGACCTTGCACTTTGCCAAAAGCTCAGGATTCATACCTGCATTGATATTTACCATCGTGGCAGTCCATTCAAACTTGCCCGGCTCTACCTCCATGTCAAAGGCATCTGACAAATAAAGCTCCTTTACCTGCTCCGGCATATCCTTCTTATCACCATTGTAAAAAACAATGTACTTGGGTGCCGGAATCTTTACGAGTTTCTTGCTGTAAATTCGCTCATTATCCTTAATTAACTGACGATATAAATCTGCAAAATACAAAAATCCTCTCAACGGCATGTTAGGATTGTATGTACTTTGGTGCTCATACAAGCTCAATGTCTTGTCAAACAAAAAAGATACATCGTTTTTCATCTTCATGTAAACTACATCATCCAATGTAGTGAAAGTCAAATCATCTGCGTTAGCATAATCGCTGCCGTTCATAGCATTATACAGACTTAGGGCATTTTCCTTGTCCTCTCCGAAGAGTTTGCTGAATACAGTGGCTTTGTACTCACGGTTTGCTACATACTTTCTATTAGCATTCATTTTCTTACTCCTTAATATTATATCATACTTTCATCATGTTGCAACTAATGAATTGATTTAAATCAAGGTTATTGTAGCAGATTTAAAGAGAGCATATGGACGATATATTGTCCAAAATATATTTTTTTAACCCTCCTGCATCATCATATTTTTATTAAAATTAGTTGTCTTCCGGTATAATCGGATACAGCTGAATCATATTACCGCCGTCTACTACAAGCTCAGCACCCGTGGTATTTCTGGACTCGTCACTGCCAAAGTAATATACTGCATTTGCAATATCTTCAAAGGTAGCAATATCGCCAAGTGGTGTGTATTTGGACAATGCAGCGCGGCAATTGTTGTAATTGTTTTCCCAACGGTCGGTCTTAATCATGCCCGGAAGTACTGCATTTACACGAATGTTGTACTTACCAAGGTCAAATGCCAAAGCACGCATCATGCCAAGAGCACCGCTCTTAGAAGCACTGTATGCAATACGATCCGGAATACAGCGGTATGCTGTGTTGGAGTTTACGAACACGATGCTTCCCGCACCTTTTTCCATCATATGTAGTGCAGCCTGACGTGCTAAAATAAAGTTCCAAATCATATTGGTGTAAATTACGTCTGAGAAATCTTCTACAGACACGGTCAAAAACTCCTGTCTGATGCCAAGGTTTGCTGCATTCAATACGAGACAGTCTAACAAATAGCCTTCTGCCTTCATATCATCAAAAATAGCCTTTAATCCCTCTTCTGACATGGTAGAATCAGCCTTGTAGCCTTTTGCAAATACACCGTATTTTTCTGTAATTTTCTTAGCAGCTTCGTCTGCACCTTCCTGCTTACGGCTACCAATAAAAACAGCATAGCCTTCCTTAGCAAATCTTTCTGCTACACCAAAGCCGGTATTCACAACAGCACCTGTGATAAAAACACTTTTTTTCATTGATTTTTTACCTTCTCCTAAAAATAAAATTCTGATTTTGCCGGTCTGATATCCGTTAATGCGCCGGTATAATGTCTCAACGTATGTGGCTGGTACGGATGCTTTAAGCATTCTTCCTCATTAATTTCAATGCCAAGGCCCGGCTTGTCAGGAATAGTAATATAACCATCCTTATATTCTAAGTTTTCATTTACTACATCCTTACGCCACTCTACATCGCTGTACATAATCTCCAAAATGCAGAAATTTGGACAGGTTGCTGCCAACTGTAACGTAGCTGCGTTTGCAATCGGACCGGATGGGTTGTGTGGTGCAAATGGTATGTATCTGCTTTCTGCCTCTGCTGCAATCTTCTTTAATTCCATAATACCGCCTGCATGAGAAATATCCGGCTGAATATAATCAGATGCACGCATATCAAAGAGCTTGCGGTAATCCCATCTGGAGTACAGTCTTTCGCCTGCGGAAATAGCAACCGGTGACTTGTCTCTTACTGCCTTTAAAGCTTCTAAGTTATCCGGCGGAACCGGCTCTTCCAAGAACATTGGCTTAAACGGCTCTAATTCCTTTGCAATCTTAATACCGGTTGGTACATCAAAACGTCCATGAGCTTCGATTAATAAGTCTACCTCATTACCAACAGCCTCTCTTACTGCTGCCACGCAACGAAGAGCCTTGTCCAATTCCTTGTTGGAAATCTGAAGATAGTTTTTACCAAATGGGTCCCATTTCATAGCGGTAACGCCTCGCTGAACCGCGATACGTGCCTTCTCGCCAAATTCTTCCGGTTCCTTTGCACCTGCAAACCAACCGTTTACATAAATACGTACCTTATCATTTACCTTGCCGCCTAATAGCTGGTAAACCGGCACATTCAAACTCTTGCCTAAAATATCCCACAGTGCCATTTCCACAGCAGACAAAGCACTCATAAGCACCGGACCGCCTCTCCAATATGCATCACGGTAAACGCTGTGCCAATGCTTCTCAATTTCCAGTGGATTTTTGCCAACCAGATACTCCTTAATATGCTCCAATGCGCCTAAAAAGGCTTTTTCCTTGTACTCCAGTGTACCTTCGCCTACACCGGTAATGCCCTCATCCGTGTATACTTTCACAAACACCCAGTTGGTGCGGAAACAATCTACTGTAAAGGCCTTTACGTCTGTTACTTTCATGTTACTTTTCCTTTCTTATTTCCTGATAAATCTGCGGTACAATCTTAGGCTCGTAGCCAAATGCATTCATGTCAATTTCATCAAACAGCCCACAATGAATTGGTACCGCTACCCCCGGCTTAATGCGCTCACAAAATCTCTTAGCATCTGCCATGTTCATATTGTTACCCACACCATTTACCGGCAAAAACAACATATCAATCTGCTCCGATACATCCTCAAAAATCTCTGTATTATAAAGGGTATCACCGGTCACATAATAACGCTTGCCTTCTGCCTCTATAATCACACCAATTGGATGTGGGTCAGAATGCTCTGCTTTTACTGCAATAAATCGAATTTCTTCCGTTCCGTCTTTTACAGTTAATGTAATCTCCGTATGACGGTTAAACCGCAAATAATTATGTTTTCCGCCAAATTTTCGCACTTCCTCCCATGCTGCTGCCGGTGCCAGCACCATTACACTGCCCTCACCCTCTAGATAATACTTTAAAGTTTCCGGATCTACATGGTCCAAATGATTATGTGTGCAAACAATTACATCCGGTTTGATATGTAAAAATCGTTCCTCCACCGGAACTCTTCTATAATTCAATGGATTAACCTTTCCCACACTGTCTGATAAATATGGGTCAATTAAAACAATCTTGCCACCGGTCTCCATTAACAGCCCGGCCTGACCTAACCATGTAATTTTCATATGCCACACCTCTTTACTTAATCACCCAAATATGTCATACTATACATATCATTTTATTATCTTATAAATTTAAAATATATCGATTTATTAGCCATTCTTTTAGATATTTTATCTTTTTGTGATGCATGTGGAGATTGTGAAACTTTGCGGCTGCCAGTAAGAACAATATATATTTTGGTTAAGGAGCCTTGAAAAGCGCCGCTCCTTAGCGAAGCAAGGCTATAGCCGCAGTCTGAGCTTAGTAGCGCTGCAGCTTTTCGTGGAGCGAGAGCGTCCCTGTACCGAAATATATATTGCTCTGGACAGCAGTTACAGCGTTTCATAATCATCCATCCTGTATCACCAAGAAAGGAGCCAGTATGTCCTACCCGGAAACCAACCTACACATTATCAAGACCGGCTTTTACAACAGCCAGTTTGTATATAAGCAAATGTCCCAGTCCCCTGACCGAAAGGTAGAATACTATGAACTTGAGTATTTTCCGGAAAGCGGTGGTGTATCCTATATAAACGGTCAGGCATATCCTATCGTGCAAGGCAACGTACTGGTTGCCGCACCGTGCTATATGCGCCACAGCAAGCTGCATTTTAAAGCATTTTATGTACATTTTTCCACCGACAATCCAGCCTTGCAAACCATTCTGAATAACCTGCCTCACGTCAGTGAATTTGGGGAGAATTCACTGAAAATGGAACGGTTATTTAAGCAGATTATTCAGCATTTCCACTACTCCGACCCGGTCCACATAATATATGCAGAATCCAAATTACTGGAGTTAATTTTCCGCCTCGCCAATCAAGAGGTGACCGTGGCATCAAAAAAAGCCTACAGTCCTATCGTTCTGCAGGCTATTGAATATATTGATCGAAATTTTAAAGAAGATATAAAGCTGGAGGATGTTTCCAATGCGGTTGGGCTGACCCCTGTGTATCTACATAAATTATTTTATAAAACTACCGGCCAGACTCCTCACCAGCTTTTGCTGGAAAAACGCCTTGCGATGGCTAAGGAATTACTGACCGGCAGTGATATGAGTCTTGTAAATGTTGCTGCGGAGAGTGGTTTCTCTTCCCAGTCTTATTTTAATGCAGTGTTTAAAAAGCACTGCGGAGTGACTCCACTTGCTTTTCGACAGAATGCATTTCAACGGTATCAGTTATAAGACTAGTTTTAATTATTACGTTTCCTAGCAATAACAACAACTGCTGCCATACTGCTTACTGCAAGTACAAGCCACAGAACTGTGTTGGTTGTGTCGCCTGTATTAGGCACATTGTTTACTGTTGGTGTTGTTGTCTGCACTGTGCTGTCATCTGTGCTGTCACCTGTGTCGATTACTGTATCTTTGTAAACAACAGCGTATGTGGACAGTCTGTCTGTTTCAAAGATGAGTGTTTTTGTTGCTGCATCAAATTCGCAGCCGATATAGTCAGCCTCACCATTATGAATGCGGATTACACTGTATGTACGGGAAACATCGCTGTTTGTATTAATCAGAGTATCATCAACTACCAGAGAAATCTTTATTAATCTGTTGAACTGTGTAACAGCCACGGGATTGCCAGTACCAATCTGCTTGAACATATCAACATCAAGATACATACCAAGTGTTTTGCCGTCCAGTTTTGCTTCTGCAAGAGTTTTGTCCTCTGCAGGTACTGTGTCGGAAATATCTGTTACTACCAGATAAAGTTTTACATCTTTACCGTGGTCAATATCCCACAGTTCTTCATCCGTAAACTCTACAGCTTGTGTCAGTTCTTCCAGTGCATTGTTGAGTTTAGCGCCACCTTCGTTTGTTGATGGAGTTGTGTTTTCGTATTCACCCGGGACATTTTTTGTGTAAACAGCAATGATTGTTATATCTGCTGTGATAACTGCTCCATCAGTAACATTTATGTTATCAATTGCCCAGTAAGGTGCGGTTTCGTCATAGCCTTCCTTGTATGGAATTTCAACAGTAAGGTCAGGTTTAAGTCCATGACCTACAGTTTTTATTGTAACAACATTGCCATCCGCTTTATAAGTAACTGTGTAGTTTTTGTATACAGTAATTGCGTAGGACATTTCGTTACCTGCGTTATCTGTTACAAGCACATTGTGCTGTTCATTGTCAGCTGTGATTGTATATTTTCCGTCTGTCATTGTAACAGGTATGCTGTCAACTTTAAGTTCCTTAACGCCTGCAAGAGCATCTGTCACAGTGATTTCAAGATCACCGTAATAAACGCCATCATTTGTAATATTCTCAACAGCAGGTTTTGTTGCATCCACAATCATACCGTCACTGTTCACAGTAATGCTGTTGCCGTCATTGTCTGTTACCTTTGCATAGATAACATATTTGTTATCAGGATTGATACTGAAAGTACCATTGTACTCTGTCCACTGAACAGAAGCAAAGTCTGTCACTGCAGCGTCAGCAACAATGTATTCTACAGTTTTTACACCACTGCCGTGTTCATTATCCACAGATATGATTGTAACTGTCTGTGTGTTTTTAAAGAACAGACCCAATGTAATACTGTTCAGGGCTGTTTTCCACTGGTTTTCTGCAACTGTGATTGTTGCTGTTGGGACAACAGTATCCAGAACATCGATTGAAACTGTGCCTGTTGCAGTCTTGTAGTTTGTTGTGTCAGTTGGAGTAAACTTCCAGTTGTATTCTGTTTTATCCGCCAGCATTGCACTGTCTGTAACCGCCAATGTACCTGCTGTGCTACCTGTGTGTACAAAAACAACGTCTACAGGAGATGTTGTATCTTTAACTGTGCCGTCCACAGAAACTGTGCCGATATCAGGTGTTGCCTGGCTGATTGTAAATTCTTTTGTTACATCAGCAGTTGTGCCGTCTGCCCATTCTGTGTTTGCTGTGTCATTAAGCGCAACTGTTACAACCTGGCTGCCTGCAGCTGTGCGTTTGTTATTTGTAACTGTGTAGTTATTATTTGCTGCCACAACATAAGTCTGTTCATTGCCGTTGTAGGTGTAAACAGTGCTGTCTTCAGCTGGTTTTTCAACTTTCAATTTGCTTACTGTTACAGTCACATCAGCTTCAACTGTTTCATAGTTGCCTGTATTATCGTGTGTGTAAACTGCTGTAAATGTATTTTCTCCAACATTACCAACGCTTGTTTCCGCATCTTTC
>JAZQUB010000005.1:0-44800 GCA_045631045.1 Lachnospiraceae bacterium | reverse complement strand
TCCGCGTGGGTTGCAGAGGGTATGGCAGCAGTGGCAGTTTGATTAAAGATGAAAAGTTCCATCAGAATGTAAAGGGAGCTTTAGCACAGGGAATTAAAGTAGGCGCTTATTTCTTTACCCAGGCAATTACTGTAGAGGAAGCACTGGAAGAAGCAGAGCTTGTTTTAAAAGAGCTGGGCGATTATGAAATTACCTATCCGGTTGCCATTGATGTAGAGTGTATCGAGAACCAAAAGGCACGTCAGGATAAATTAACGAAGGAAGAACGTACCGAGATTTGTAAGGTTTTCTGTGAAAAAATCAAAGAAGCGGGATACATTCCGATGATATATGGTGATAATGAAACTTTTGCAGAGTTAATTATACCTGAAGAGCTGGCGGAGTATGATTTTTGGATTTGTGAAACAGATGGCACCATGACATTCCCGTATGAATTTGCTGTTTGGCAATATTCTCATAAGGGTACGGTTTCCGGTATTAAGGGCGATACCAATATCAGTATTTCTCTGAAAGAGTGGTAAACGATTAGACAAGGAAGGATGACAGCAATGAGTTTTGAAGTAAATGTACGAAAGGTTGTTCCTTATGTTCCGGGGGAACAGCCAAATAGACCTAATATGATTAAATTAAATACGAACGAATGTCCTTATCCGCCGGCACCGGCAGTGAAGGAAGCACTTGCAAAGTTAGAAAGTGCGGATATGAGATTGTATCCGGACCCGACAGCAGACATGTTGCTGCAGGCACTTAGTGATGTGTATCATATGCCAAAGAACCAGATTTTTGTGGGCGTGGGCAGCGATGATGTGCTGGCTATGGCGTTTCTAACGTTTTTTAATAGTGACAAACCGATTTTATTTCCGGATGTTACCTATTCTTTTTATGATGTGTGGGCAGACTTATTCCGTATTCCGTATAAAACCTGTGCGTTGGATGAGAAGTTTAAACTTTGTGTAGAGGATTATAAGCAGCCAAACGGCGGTATTGTATTTCCAAATCCAAACGCTCCTACCGGCGTGTTGGAAAGTCTTAAACATGTAGAAGAAATTGTTGCAGCCAATCCGGATGTGGTAGTAATTGTGGATGAAGCATATGTGGATTTCGGCGGTACCAGTGCAGTGTCTTTAGTGGATAAGTATGAAAACTTACTGGTAGTTCAGACATTTTCCAAATCCAGAGCCTTGGCAGGCATGCGTATCGGCTATGCCTTTGGCAGTGTAAAGCTGATTGGTTACTTAAATGATGCAAAGTTTTCTTTTAATTCTTATACGATGAATCGTCCAAGTCTGGCAGCAGGAGCCGCATGTGTACGCAGTGTGGATTATTTTGAAGAAATTACTGCAAAGATTATTGCTACCAGAGAGTGGACCAAGGCAGAGCTTGCAAAGTTAGGCTTTACTTTTCCTGATTCTTATGCAAACTTTATTTTTGCAACACACGAGAGCGTGCCGGCAGAAGAAATTTATATGGCGTTGCGTGAGCAGGATATTTATGTAAGATATTTTAAAAAGCCGCGTATTGATAATTATCTGCGCATTACTATTGGCACGGATGAACAGATGCAGGCGCTTGTTAACTTTTTAAAAGAGTATTTACAAGATTAGGCTATATCTTAAGAGAAAACGAGTTGCCTGAAAAGGAAAAGAAGGATAATTTCATGGAAAGCTATAGAGATTTTGCGGCTGTTTATGATGAATTTATGGATGCCACACCTTACGAGGAATGGTGCAGGCGTCTTATGGAAATCATAAAGAAATATGGGGTTTCCAAACCCGTTTCCGAAATGGAAGCAGAAGGGCTCAGCGAGGAAGAGCTGGCACTTTTGAGTGAACGCAATCTTGTTTTGGATTTGGGGTGCGGAACCGGCACTTTGACAGAGATGATGGCAGAGGCAGGTTATGATATGATGGGAATTGATTTGTCTTATGATATGCTGCAGGTTGCCATGGACAAGCGTGCGGAGTCCGGACATGATATTATGTATTTGTGTCAGGATATGCGTGAATTGGAGCTTTACTGTACGGTTGGTACGATAATTTGTGTGTGTGACTCCATTAACTATGTATTGGAGGATGCTGAGGTAATTGAAACATTTTCACGCGTGAACAATTACCTGTATCCAAAGGGAGTATTTATTTTTGATTTTAATACTACTTACAAATATGCCGAGGTAATCGGCGATACTACCATCGCAGAAAATCGTGAGGACTGCAGTTTTATTTGGGATAATTATTACGATGCAGAAAGTCATATTAATGAATATGACCTGACTATTTTTGTGCGTGAGTCAGAGGAAGAAGATGTGTTTTACCGTTTTCAGGAGACACACCTTCAGAGAGGCTATGATTTACAGGAAATGCTGCAGTTTGTGAAGGAAGCCGGTCTGGAATTTGTGACAGCTATGGATGCAGATACCAATGGTGAGGTGACTTCTATCACAGAACGTGTACTGATGGTATGTAGAGAGAAAGGGAAATAACATGAAGGATTATATTGTACGAGCTACTGCTGCGAACGCGCAGATTCGGGCATTTGCCTGCACTTCCAGAGAAACGGTGGAAGCAGCAAGAGCTCATCATGATACGACACCGGTAGCTACCGCAGCGTTGGGCAGATTATTAATCGGCGGAGCCATGATGGGTACCATGTTAAAAGGAGAAAAAGATGTTTTGACTTTGCAGGTGCATGCAAGCGGTCCGTTACAGGGAATGACTGTTACGGCAGATGCTTTTGGACATGTAAAAGGATATGTAAATAATCCGTATGTGGATTTACCTTTAAATGAAAAAGGGAAGCTGGACGTGGCAGGTGCCGTAGGGGTAGGGTTTATGAATGTTATCAAAGACCTTGGTTTAAAGGAACCTTATGTAGGGCAGACTGTATTACAGACCAGTGAAATTGCAGAGGATTTGACTTTTTATTTTGCAACCAGTGAGCAGGTACCGTCTAGCGTTGGCTTAGGTGTACTGGTGGGCAAGGATTATCACGTTGCACAGGCAGGAGGCTTTATTATTCAGCTGATGCCTTTTGCAGAGGACAAGGTAATTGATAAGCTGGAAGAAAATTTAAGGGATGTAGATTCCGTAACCAAGCTGTTGGCAGAAGGTCTTACTCCGGAGCAGCTTTTAGAGCGGGTTTTGACCGGCTTTGATGTGGAATTTACCGAAAAAATTCCAATGAATTTTTATTGTGACTGCAGTAAAAGCCGCGTAGAAAAGGTTTTAATCAGTGTTGGTAAAAAAGAGTTGCAGGATATGATTGCAGACGGAAAACCGATTGAAGTAAACTGTCACTTCTGTAATACCAACTATACTTTTGAAGTGGATGAACTGAAGGAAATTTATAAAAAGAGCAGAGCATAAAAGTATATTAGACAGGAGCGTTACATGAAGCACGGATTTATAAAAGTAGCGGCGGCTACTCCTAAAATTAAAGTGGCAGATACCGGGTTTAATACGACGGTAATTATAGAAAAAATTACGGAAAGCTACGGAAAGGGTGCGCGTATTATTGTGCTGCCGGAGCTTTGTATTACGGGCTATACTTGTCAGGATTTGTTTGCACAAGAACTGCTTTTGGAGGGGGCACTGGATGGCCTGAGAAAGATTTTGAAGGCTACCGCGGATATGGAGGCACTGATTTTTGTGGGACTTCCTATGGAAAAAGGCAGCAAGCTTTATAATGTAGCAGCGGCACTTTTTAAGGGAGAAGTGCTTGGCTTTGTGCCGAAATGCTTTATTCCGATGCACCATGAATTTTATGAGGGGAGAAGCTTCTCTAAGGGCAACGACCAGGCGGAAGATATTTTGTTTGACGGAAAATATGTGCCATTTGGAAGTGATATTTTGTTTGAAGCAGAGGCTGGTTCCTTAAAAGGACTTTCCGTAGCTTGTGAAATTTGTGAAGATTTGTGGGCACCTATGTCACCGTCTCTTCGCCATGGTTTGGCAGGAGCCAATGTAATTGTAAACTTGTCCGCATCCAATGAAAATGTGGGTAAGGACAATTACCGTCACATGCTGGTGGCTTCTACCTCTGCAAGATTGATGGCAGGGTATATTTACTGCAGTGCAGGCGAGGGTGAGTCTACACAGGATATGGTGTTTGGCGGACATAACCTGATTTGCGAAAATGGGGTAATGCTTGCAGAGACAAAGCGTTTTACTTGTGAAACAATTTATGCAGATATGGATATTCACAGACTTCGTATGGAAAGACGCAATATGTCTTCCTTTGAACCGGAGTCGACCGGTTCTTATCGTCATGTGAAATTCCAGTTGACAGAGCAGGAAACTGCAATAGAACGATATTTTGCGCCAATGCCTTTTGTACCTTCCAATACAGAGGAGCGTGAAAAGCGGTGCGAAGAGATTTTATCGATTCAGGCTTACGCGTTAAAGAAGCGTTTAGAGCATACAAATTGCAAGCATGCAGTGATAGGTATCAGCGGTGGTCTGGATTCTACCCTGGCGATTTTAGTAACGGCAAAGACTTTTGACTTGCTTGGTTTGGACAGAGCCCATATTCATGCCATTACTATGCCATGCTTTGGCACCACGGACAGAACCTATGACAATGCGTGTACCTTAACGAAGACTCTTGGAGCAACATTAGAAGAGATTGATATCAAAGAATCCGTAACCGTGCATTTTAAAGATATCAAACATGACATAGACAATCATAATGTAACCTATGAAAATAGCCAGGCTCGTGAGCGAACCCAGATTCTTATGGATATTGCCAATAGAGAAAAGGGTATGGTAATCGGCACCGGTGATATGAGTGAGCTTGCCCTTGGGTGGGCTACCTACAATGGTGACCATATGTCTATGTATGGTGTCAATGCAGGCGTTCCAAAGACCTTAGTTCGACATCTTGTACAGTATTATGCAGATACCTGTGGAAACGAAGAATTGAGCAGAGTACTGTTGGATGTATTAGATACCCCGGTCAGTCCGGAACTTTTACCACCGGTAGATGGTGTTATCAGCCAGAAGACGGAGGACTTAGTGGGACCGTATGAATTACATGACTTCTTCTTGTATTATATGTTGCGTTGCGGATTTACTCCTTCTAAGGTGTATCGTGTAGCATGTCTGGCCTTTGAAGGCGAATACGATAAAGAAGTAATTTTGAAGTGGTTAAAGACCTTTTATCGACGCTTCTTTACCCAGCAGTTTAAACGCAGCTGCTTGCCGGACGGACCAAAAGTAGGCAGTGTTGGTGTATCCCCTCGTGGAGACTTACGTATGCCAAGCGACGCCTGCATGAGCTTGTGGCTGGCAGAGTTGGAAGAGTTATAGGAAGTTGTAATTATAGGCATTAAATAAAAGCGAGGGTATTTATGCAGTTAACAGGTAATATTGTAGTGGGGCAGTCCGGTGGACCAACCGCAGTAATTAATGCTTCCGTGGCAGGTGTTTATGCGGCGGGGAAGGAATTAGGAGCTGTGAAGGTTTATGGTATGGTAAATGGCATTCAGGGATTTTTGAAGGAAAATTTGCTGGATTTAGACGAGTATTTGGCAGAAGAGGAAGGCGTAGAACTTTTAAAGCGTACTCCGGCTGCTTTTTTGGGTACTTGCAGATACAAGCTGCCGGTTTTGGAAGGTCACAAAGAGATTTATGAGCAGATTTTTGCGATAATGGAGAAGTATGAGATTACGACCATGCTTTATATTGGCGGCAACGACTCTATGGATACGGTGAAAATGCTTTCTGATTATGCAGCGGCTCATGGTAAGTCACAGCGTTTTGTAGGAATTCCAAAGACCATTGATAATGATTTGCCGGTAACAGACCATTGTCCGGGCTTTGGATCTGCGGCAAAGTATATTGCCACATCGTTAAAGGAAATTATTCGTGATAATGAGGCATATGAAGGCAAAACAAAGCTGATTTTAGTGGAGATTATGGGAAGACATGCCGGTTGGCTGACGGGTGCTGCAGGACTCGCAAAGGGCGAGGACTGTACAGGAGTAGATGCCATTTATCTTCCGGAGCGGGTATTTGATGTGGATGCCTTTGTAGCTAAAGTTGAAGAGCTGGCAGCCAAGAAATCCTCTGTGGTGATTGCGGTGTCCGAGGGCGTGAAGCTGGCTGACGGACGTTTTGTAAGTGAGTTTTTAGCAGAAAGTACCGATATTGATGTGTTTGGGCACAAGCAGGTGGCAGGCAGTTGTGCGACGCTTGCGGATATTGTGGAACGACGTACCGGTATCAAGGCACGTGTCATTGAACCATCTCTGCTTCAGAGGGCGGCTACTCATATTGCTTCTTTGACGGATATTGACGAAGCATTTGCGGCAGGAAGCGCCGGTGTGAAAGCAGCCATGGAGGGGCTTAGCGGTGTGATGATTACCTTGAATCGCGTAAGTGACGAACCATACAAATGCGAGACGGCAGCATATGATATTCATGCCATTGCCAATTTAGAAAAGATGGTTCCGGAGCAGTTTATCAGCGAAGATGGCTGCCAGATTACCGATGAATTTTTAACATATTTACGCCCACTGATTCAGGGCGAATTATACCCAATATTTAAAAACGGTCTCCCAGCACATTTGGTACGCCGTAAGTAAGGAGTTTTTTATGGATAAAATAGCAGTTTTAATTCCATGCTACAACGAAGAACAGACCATAGGAAAGGTGGTACGTGATGCATATGCAGCGTTGCCGGAAGCAACTGTCTATGTGTATGACAATAATTCTAAGGATCGTACGGTGGAATGTGCAAAGGAAGCCGGTGCGATAATTCGTTATGAGTATAAGCAGGGCAAGGGAAATGTAATCCGCCGTATGTTTCGTGAAATTGAGGCAGAATGCTATCTGATGATAGATGGAGATGACACCTATCCCCTGGAGCACGCACGTGAAATGGTGGATTTGGTTTTGAATAGGCATGCAGACATGGTAGTAGGCGACCGACTTTCTTCTACGTACTTTGAAGAAAATAAGCGACCGTTCCACAATTTTGGTAACAGCATTGTACGAAAGAGTATCAATGTACTTTTTAAATCTGATATCAAAGACATTATGACCGGTTACAGAGCCTTTAATTATGCCTTTGTTAAGACATTCCCTGTTATCTCCAAAGGCTTTGAAATCGAGACGGAGATGACCATTCATGCCGTAAACTACAATTTACAGGTGGAAAATGTGGTGGTAGATTATCGCGACAGACCGGAAGGCAGTGAGTCTAAATTAAATACGTATTCCGATGGTGCTAAGGTTTTATTTAAAATTTTACAATTATTTAAAAACTACAGACCCCTTCCATTCTTTGGATGCATTAGTCTGTTGCTGTTTTTGGGAGCAGCAGTGCTTTTTGCACCGGTGCTTATAGAGTATGTTTCCACGGGACTTGTGCCACGTTTTCCTACGTTGATTGTAAGTGGCTGCATGGTACTCGCAGCACTGCAGTCTTTCTTTGCAGGGCTGATTTTATCTGAAAGCTGTCAGACAGAGCGAAGAGATTTCGAATATAAATACACGGAAATGACCAAGCGTGCATTGGAGGAGCAAAAGAATGCGTAGAAGTGGTATTTTAATGCCGATTTTCAGTTTGCCGGGCAAATATGGTATTGGTACGTTTTCCAAGGAGGCATACGCTTTTGTGGATTTTTTGAAGGAAGCAGACCAAAAGCTGTGGCAGATTTTACCTCTTGGCCCAACCGGGTATGGTGACAGCCCATATCAGTCTTTTTCTACCTTTGCAGGAAATCCTTATTTTATTGATTTGGATGCTTTGGTGGAAGAAGGTCTACTTACACAGGCAGAGTGTGAAGCGTTAGACTGGGGCGGTCAGGATGAATATGTGGATTATGGTAAATTGTATACATCCAAGTTTCAGATTCTTCGACTTGCTTTTTCCAGAGCGGATTTGGAACAAGACAAAGATTTTTTTGCCTTTATTGCACGTAATTACGATTGGGTAATTGACTACGCTCTATTTATGGCAGTCAAAAATGCACATGGCGGTGTGTCTTGGAGTGAATGGGAAGAAGATATTCTTCTGCGAAAAGAAGAGGCATTAGAAAGGTGCAGAAAAGCATACGAAAAGGATATTCTTTTTTATGAATTTTTGCAGTATGTATTTGACAAGCAGTGGAAGACCTTAAAAAAATATGCCAATGATGCCGGAATTAAGATTGTGGGTGATATGCCTATTTATGTGGCACTTGACAGTACCGATATTTGGGCAAATCCAGAATTGTTTCAGTTAGATGAGAAGAATATGCCGATTGCAGTTGCCGGTTGTCCGCCGGATGCTTTTTCGGCAACCGGTCAATTGTGGGGCAATCCTTTATATCGGTGGGAGTATCACAAGGATACCGGCTATGCATGGTGGATTAGACGCATGGAGCATTGCTTTGAGTTATATGATGTGGTTCGTATTGACCATTTCAGAGGCTTTGAGGCCTATTATAGTATTCCGGCAGGAGCCAAGAATGCGATGAAGGGTAAGTGGGAAAAAGGACCGGGTCTGGATTTGTTTGATGCCATGGAAGAAGTTCTGGGCAAAAAAGAAGTAATTGCAGAGGATTTGGGACTTCTGACGCCGGAAGTGGTAAAGATGGTCAAAGATAGCGGATATCCAGGGATGAAGGTATTTCAGTTTGCTTTTTATGAGGACAGCGACAGCGAATATCTTCCGCAGAATCATGTGGAAAATTGTGTGGTTTATACGGGCACCCATGACAACCAGACTACTCTTAGCTGGTATTTGGATTTAGCCATGGAAGACCGTAAGTATTTAGAAGAATACGCTGGTGTTACCGCTTGGAAAAATGTGTGTTCTGTTATGATTAAATATGCAATGATGAGTGTAGCCAAGACCTGTATTATTCCGATTCAGGATTATCTGGAGTTGGATGACCGTGCACGTATTAACGAGCCGGGCTCCACAGGCGATAATTGGAAGTGGCGCATGAAAAAGGATGTCACTGCTCAGTATAAGCAATTGGCATCCCATATCAGCAAATTAGTAAAGATGTATGGAAGATAATTTAAAAGACTTGACGGCTCATGTAGGAATTGTGATATTCAGGTTTATGGGTGACTTCTTGGGCAAACCAGTCCGGTGGCAGGAAGGCGCAAGCGGCCTCTAAACTGTCAAATTCGACCTCCGCCATGATTAGCGGAGCAAATGGCGTATCAAACACGTCTAACTCAATTGTGAGGCTGTTTAGAGGGATTAAATAGCGCCTTTTGGAAATAATATTGCCATCACATTTGGTTTTTAAGTGTACATAGCTTTCTGCGTTGAGCGGAAGGTTGTATTCTTCTCTGGCAAGCATTCCTTTGCCCTTGTAGGTAAGGATGTAATCGTCATTTTGCTTGCGGATACGCACTATGGGATTGGTGTTTAGATAGCCTTGCTCGATGTGGACACAAGGGTAGGAGTCCAAATCATCCGGCAGGGCATTTATTAAAAATTTTCTTTCGATTTCCATAAAATACTCCTTTGGATTATTTCCTTTATCATAGCACAGAGAAAGGCAGGTAGACAAGAATGAAAAAAATTGCAATCTTTTTTGCAGAAGGTTATGAAGAAATAGAGGCACTTACGGTGGTGGATTTGTGCCGTCGGGCAGGAATTCAGGTGGATATGGTTTCCGTGACAGATTCTCTACAGGTAACCGGTGCACATGGCATACCGGTTGTTATGGATAAGATGCTTTCAGACGTAGCATTTGATTCCTTAGATATGCTTGTTTTGCCGGGCGGTATGCCGGGAATCCGCAATTTGGAACAGGTTCCGCTTCTGATGGAGCAGGTAAAAGCCTTTGCAGCAGCCGGAAAATATATTGCAGCCATTTGTGCGGCACCTTCTGTGTTTGGCCATTTGGGATTGTTGGAAGGTAAAAATGCATGTTGTTATCCGGGTTTTGAAGAGGAACTTACCGGTGCCAACGTGACTTATAACCGATGTGAAGCAGACGGAAATATTATTACAAGCCGTGGTATGGGCTGTGCCATTGACTTTTCCCTGAAAATCATCGAAAAGCTGGAAAACGACGATACAGTGTCTAAAATTGGACGACAAATCATCTATTTCTAAATTTTTTATTAAATCGACAAAAAAAGTGCGACGAAAACGCCTCCTTATGCATATACGTAATAAGGAGGTATTTTTTTATGCATTTTTTGAAGGGTGAATTTACAGAACAAAACAAGGTTCCCGTTGTCCGGGAGGAACCATTTACCTACTTTACCGGATATCATGTTTTGGAACCCTTGATTAAAGACAGGGAGATTTCAGACATCAAAGTTATTTCTTATGACCGGGTGCGGGTGAAGCGTCTGGGCAGGCGCGAGGATAGTGCCGTATGCTTTAAGACGCCCCAGGAACTGAAGCAGTTTACCGAATTTGTAGCTGCCAAAAATCAGGTCAGCATTTCCAGAGTTCATGCCATGCAGAGCTTTACCGACAAAGTCAGCAATAAGGATTTTATCCTTCGTTTTAATATCAGCCAGTCCATCATCAATTCGGTGGACACGCCCTATCTGCATATTCGCAAGATTCCAAAGGAAAAGCCAAGCCTTAAGGATTTACAGGATATGGGTATGCTTTCTAAGGAACATGCAGATTATTTGAAAAAGCAGATACGAAAAGGATATGTTCTTATTGCCGGTAAGGGTGCCAGCGGAAAAACCACGCTATTAAATGCGCTCTTAGATGAAATACCGCGAGATAAGTCTGTTTTAGTTATTCAGGAAAATGAAGAGCTGTTCAGCAAGGTACATCCGGATATGATGTTCCAGCACATTTTGGAACAGAAGGGCGAAAGCAAGGTACGCTATGGGTTAAAGGAGCTTAGCATAAATGCTCTTTTGATTGATTTGGATTACATTGTAATCGGTGAAATCAAGGGCGGCGAGGCACTTTATTTTTTAAATGCTGCTTACACAGGGCATTTGGGACTGGCTACCGTGCATGGACAAGATGGTGTGGCAGCACTTTATAAGCTGGCAGACTATGTGAAGTACGAATCGGATTACAGTCAGGAGGAAATCAAGAAAATGTTGGGCTGCATCTCAACGGTTTGTTATATGAAGGATTTCAAACTGGACACTATAACAGAAGTGAAAGTGGATGACAAGGGGGTGCTTGCTACCAGAAGCGTTTATGAAAGGGAGGCAAAGCATGATACTACTGCTTAATGGCATGGTTTTACTACTACTGAACATCGGAGTCACACTGATTATCAGTTGGCTGTGGGATACCGGTGTGCAGGAGATTATGATTTACACGGAGCATTTTTTGGTGTCAGAGACCAAAAGGCTAAGGGTAAAAATTTTGCCTGAGGTAACCAGTACCAAGCCCTGGGACAGGCTGGAGCTATTATTGTTCTATAGTGGTATCCGCAATTATTTCCCCTTTGTCAGTGCAAAGGTGTGGATTATATTTTGCATGCTGGTATTAAGTTTTAGTTTTCTTGTATGCGTGGTTTTGAGTAATAGTCTTTGGCAGGCCGCATTGCTCTGCCTTGGATTAGGCATGCTGATGAGACTGGTTCTTGAAAGCATGCGGAGGCAGAATTTACGTAATACGGAGCGGTATTTACTGGAGCTTTTAAATGTGACAGAAAGCTTTGCAGCTACCGGCGAGGAACCGATTGCCATTTTGAGTCATTGCAGTTCCTATTTGAAGGGAACTATTGGACAGGCCTTGAGAAATGTGGACAGACAGGTGAGTCAGGGATGGTCAGGGAGGATGATTTTGGAGCAGCTAAAGGTTCGGTTAGAGCATCCAAAGTGGCAGGAATTTATACATAATCTGAATGTGTGCAGTATGTATAACAGCGATTTTGGCTCTGTTTTTTCCAGCTCTCGAAGAAGTATTCAGACTTATCTGACCAGTAAGAAAGAACGGCAAAGTATTAAGCATACTGCTGAAATGGAAATGGTCGCTATTGTGGTGTTGAGTCTTGTTATCCTTATGGTGCTTAGTAAGTTTCTTATGGTACCCATATCAGAGCTTATGTGGGGCAATTCTATCAGCAAGGGATGTACCATCTATATGGGGCTGATCGTACTGCTGTTTTTCTGGAAAATTGTTGCTTATGAAAAGGAGTAAGGCTATGAGAAAAATTGTGGAAAGCTTAGCAGTAGAATTGGATGAATTTCTAAAAGCCCATGGTGCGGAAACGCTGCATGAACTTGTAATTTACAGAAGTGTTGGGCATTTTCTGATAAGCAGTGCTTTGGCCGGTTTTATGTGCTGTGCGCTTTTGGTCAGATGGCAGTGGATTGCAGGAATGTTTGGTTTTGTAATAGGCATGTTTCTTCCGGCAATCATTTTATATTTGTCCAATGAGAGAGATAATAACATGATTTTAAAGGATTTAAAATGGCTTTATGAAGCCATTTCCGTACAGTTGCAGGCAGGACTTTCTATTCAGCAGGCACTGTTGGAAAGCGGGGGACTTATCAAAAATAAAAGATTAAAGGTTGCCCTTCACAAACTGGCAGAGCGCTTGGTGAACGGTGAGAATATGGCAAGGTCTTTAGAGGATTTTGAAAATCATTTTCGCAATCATTATGTCAGCAGCTTTTGTCTGATATTAAGGCAAATGCAGGATTCCGGGTATGCAGTCAAGTTATTGGAGGATATCAGACTGCAGATAGAAGAAATGGAACGAATGCAGTTGCACAAGAAAAAGGAGGCACTGGAGATGCAGCTTCAGGTGTTTCAGATGTTATTATTTATCGGCGTTTTAGTGCTGGTAATGTATGGCTGTATTTGGGCAGCAATTCAAAATATTAATTATTTATAGGAGATTTTAAGTATGAAAACATGGTTAAACAATGTATTTATGGCAAAGGACAATGGAGATAAGGCAATTGTGGTAGAAGTAGGTCTGGCAGTAATTGCGGTAGTATTGCTGGTAATTTTCCAGGGGGAAATGACAGAATTTGTAGAGACTCTGGTTGGAAATATGACTACGGAAATTGGTAATATCTTATCCACAGGTGTGGGTGTAGGAGCCTGATTGAGATGAGAAAAAAGGATGCAGGTTTTGCTGAAAAACTATTGCCGGTGCTTTTAAGCACCGGCATGGTGTTTGGCATGGTGTTATTATCAGGCCGGTTTATGGAAGTGTTTCGGACAAGAGAGCAATTAAATCAGATTGCTAGAGCTTATATGTTGGAGATGGAAACAATGGGGTGTTTGAAGAGCACCGCCATGGACGCTTTGAGGGCAGATTTGAAACAGGAAGGGCTCACTAATGTAAATTTGACGGGGACCACTACTTCACCTGCGGGCTATGGTGAGCGGATTGAACTGGCTATTGAAGGGGATTTAAGTGTGGAATTACATGTGGCAATTCCATTTCTTTATGAGACTGTTCAGGACTGGGGCATTCCCATAAAAATAAACTTATATTCCACAGCTAAGCACTAGGAGGGAATTGTGAAGGAAAAAGATGAGGGTGCAATTCATAAGTTGTTAGCAATGATTATCCTGATGTGGGCAGTGCTTTGCTGGTGCGTTTTGCTGGAGGTAATGCGTGCCGGATATGTCAACCAATATCTGGAGGATTGTATCACACAGGCTAATTTGGCGGCACTTCTCATAGAACCATATCATTATGGAGCTACCGGGGAAATGGTTTTCGCAGACGTGGAGGACACCAAGGCTGTTTTTATGGAGTTTATAGAAAAAGGCCTGGGAAGCAAAGTGGTAAGACAGAATCTGGGAATTACGGGAGAGGTGCAAATTTTGGATTTCAGAGTATATGAGGTGACCTCTATAGGAACTACGGAATTTGTTTATGATGCCTCTCATGTTTGCAGTCATACACTCTATGATAAGGCGGTTGCAGTGACGGCCCCGGATGGTACCTATATTCAAAATAGTTCTGTTTATGCCCGGATTGCAGTACCTATAGAATTCTTGTTTGGGGTGGAGATAACAGCAGTAAAGGAGCATTGTGTAGATATGGTAAGTGAGGAAATTATGTATGAATAAGAATAAAAAATTATGGATTGGGGTTATTAGTTTAGTACTGGCATTTTTGATGTTTTCGGTGCTTTTCATGATACAAAAAAGCATGCAGGAGAAACCCGTGTGTGCAGAGGTAATATGTGTCAAGGATACGGTTTCTCAAAATATGGTGATAACAGAGCAAAATGTGAATCAGTATTTTGAAAGGAAGAACATTCCGGTGGACTGGCTTCCAAGTGACTATATTTCAAATATGGAAAGTTTGCATGAGATGGTTATCGGAACGAAGTTGTCAGCAGGAACTATTATGACAAAGTCCATGGTCACGGAGCATAGGGAATATTATAAGGGATATCAGAACCTGACGTGGATTAGTGTTCCTATAAAGGAATTGTATGAGGGGGTGGCAGGAAGCCTCCGGGTTGGAGATTATATTGATATTTACATGTTGTGCAAGGAAAATGAGGAGTATCGTTGCAGTCTGCTGGCGGAACAGATTCGGGTTGAGGCTACATACAGTGACAATGGAACGTTTATAGAGGAGGATAGTCAAGAGGGCTTAAGCCAATTGATTATTATTCCGATGGAACGAGAGCAGGTAGCATTGTTTTATGAAATTTTGGCCCAGGGAAATATCAGGATAGCAAAATATGAAGCAGTATAAGGAAAAGGTTGTAAGAATACGTATAATATGTGTTCTGTGCCTGCTTTTGGCAGCAGTGCTGATTGTTATGAAAAGCAGTGCTGTAGTGGTTGCTGCGGATAAAGCAGGTGACATGGCAGTTTATTCGGGAGTAACCGTCAGCCCGGATGGAACCGCCTGGACTACGGATTTTATGGACCGGACTAATGAGAGTCTTCCAGAAGGGTATACCATATCTACAGGGCAGGTTTGCGGATTGCGTAGTCTGAATGAAGGAGAGCACTATTATCAGGCACCTGCGGGGGGAAGCATAAGGATTGGGAAATGGGTGGTGGCATGGAAGGATGCCCAATGTATTCATGCATTTGAAGCAAAGAATTATAAAGGATTTCAAACCAATGCAGGTATTTGCGAGAATTACTATAATAATGGCTGGAATGCCTATTGTGCGGATTGTAATGAACTAGTTACCGATTTGTTTTTTTATGCAAAAAGCGACACTATAAAAGGCATTTTAACTATGCCGGCTGAGTCGTGCTATTTATATATTTGTCCACATTGTGAAGGCTTAGAGCAGGGGCGTTCCTATCAACATATTTGCAGAAAAATTTCTTACAATCATTATACGGTCAGCTATGAAAAGAATACACCGATAAATGTAGATGTAAATGGGTATATGAATATTACACGCCATATGTATAACAATGCAGCCATTTTTGAAGGCGCGGACGCAAAAAAAATAGGATATGGGGATACAAGGCTGCGTAAAAATGCCTATACAGCAGAGGGATATGCCTTTATTGGCTGGAATACAGTGCCTGATGGAAGCGGAGCATGGTTTCAGGATGGGCAGGAGGTAATAAACCTGACGGATGAAAACAATGGGGATGTAGTGCTATATGCCCAGTGGGAAAAGGTAGAGAGTACATTAAATATTAATCCTTGTGGCGGTACTTATGAGGGGAGAGCAGGAGTCACTTCTGTATCCAAAGGATATGGGGAAACATACTGTGTGGATAGTAGTAAACTGATACCATCTCTAGGACATCTTGTTACGTTTGAAGCAAATGGTGGAACATGTGTGGATAATTTGCAAACAGAAAAGAGCTTCTATATGTGGCAAAAGGGAGAGAATTTTCAGGGTCAGTTTAAAGAGGATATCTACATCTATACGGCAGACAGCGGACACATAGATACTATTACGGCTGTTTATCAGGATGTTCCTTTTGTGCTCCCGGTTGCAACGAAAGAAGGATATGCTTTTGCAGGCTGGTATGAGGACGAGGCATGCACGGAATTTGTAGGACGTGCCGGTGACCAGTTCACAATAAGCAGGGACATAACGCTATATGCACGTTGGTCTCAACTGACATTAGAGGCAACAGACAATTACCAGGTATATGGTGGTTTTGGGGCGGTGAACCTTAGGTGGTCCCAACCGGACGAGACAGAGAAATATTACAAGCTGTATCAGTCACGAAACAAATCAGACTGGACGGTGATATATGATGCGAATAAGATAACCAATTCCGTTATCAATGTTTACGAAGATATAAATTATCACTCTTCAGTCAAATCCTATGTTGTGCAGCGTGCGGGATATTATACGCTGTCTGCATATGGGGCAAAAGGCGGTAATTATGGAAGTTTTTCCGGCGGTGCCGGAGGCTATACCACAGCAACCTACTGGTTAAAAAAGGGTGACATCATTACAATTTATGGTGGCATGGCCGGAAATGGAATCAATGGTGGTGGGAACGGCAGTATTGCAAATGGAGCTTCCGCCACATCAAACAATGGTGCCGGTGGCGGAGCAGGTACAGAGATTTATATTACTCGAAATGGAGCGAAAGAACTTTTAATGGTTGCCGGTGGCGGTGGAGGTGCCAGTGAAAAAGCTTACGGTGAAAACGGTGGGAGAAGTCTGTCTGCAATCGGCAGTATGGCCGGTGTGGCAGCTGCCTATGGCGGTGGTGGCGGCGGTGCCATGGGAGGAAATGGCGGTGTCCATATTGCACATTACCATACGGGAAGTTCTACAGACGGAGGTGGTTGCTATACAAAAAGCATGACTTCGGTAGTATGTGGTACGGCAAGCTCTTCCGGAGGGTATTATGAATGTTATGATTGTGGTGCTACATGGGGGGATGGCGCCCATGGCTATTATGATGAAGAGCATCCCAATAATGGATATAATGAATCTTTTTCTTGCTCTGGGTGCGGTACCGACCTGGGGGAGGGAGACACTCACCATAAAACAATTACCGTTGTGAAATTAACCTGTTCTTATTACGACAAACCGGATGGTTACGTTATCAGTGCAAGCTCGGCTGGTGGCGGGACCAGCTATATTCATACCGGCTATGGCTGTAAAAATCAATCTTACAGCGGCGGGGAAAATAATGGTGCAGGATACGGCACCATTACCGGTAAAATGGATGCATTTTTGGAGCAGACTTCCTTAGAAGGAGTAAAAGCACCTGATATGGCGGCACCGGATGCGGTAATTTTGCAGGAAGATTGCATAAAGATACTGAATACCAATAAAGTAAAAGTGACCTGGACCCGACCAAAGGATAATGGAACTGTTTACTATCATAAGTGTGAAAGTTATTCCAGAGATACGAAACAATTGGAAAGTAATATTACGAAGAATACCCTTGTCAGTGGGGTAAAGGGCTATTATTACTATGTTGATACCTCAAGTATGGGGACTGTTACTAAATCACATATGTATGTGGAAAACATAGAGTCTAAGAGTAGTGTGGAGGTCTCTTTGAAAGAAGAGGTGCAATATCTGCATGTGGCTGCAGTGGACGTGGCCGGGAATTTAAGTAATACTGCCACTATAGCACTGGGAAATGGAGATAGACCACAATATCCTGCGGATGATTCTTACCCTGAGAATGCAAAACTATTTACAGAAAAGCTTACTCTTGAAGATACGGAATTTACATATCAAGGGGAGGAAAGCACATGGTTTGTAAAAGCAGATGGAGTGACAGAGCATATATTGCATGTAGGTGCAAGTATGGATAAGGCAGCAACCTTTGATTTTCAGATTAACGCGTTGCGGGTAAAGGTTGAAAATGAGTCGAGTCAAGGATGGATACAGGTGGCTATTCCGCATGGTGATACAGCACTTAGTTCAGAAGTCTTTTTAAATGATAATTTGAACATCCAGGTATCCGGAGAGGCAGGCATAGTGTTAAGTCCGGGAATATCCATGGGGGAAAGGCTGAATCATGCAGTGCAGGTGAGATTGTCACAGAATTTTACGGTGGATTCGGATACGTCTGCATTTCATCTATATCCACAGGCTATAGCAGAGTTTAAAGAAAGAGCATATTGCTCCGAAGAAACGCAGGATGTTCAAAACGGATTGACCGTTATTCCGGATGGAGAAGCACCTGAGATATATGGTTTGGAGGAATTACAGAATTGGAAGGTTTTGGATGTCACAGAACAAGCAAAACAAGTGACTCTATGGGCAAAGGATACCATAAGCGGTTTGCAGGAGTTTACTGTTTTTGTTCACAATAGGGATAATCATATGCAGGCGGAATTTTCTTGTGATAGTGAAGGAAAGGTAATGGTGGAAATAAACAAGGAGACTCCATTATTTGTTGGTGAAGTGGCAATTTCAGCTGTTGCAGTGGACCGAGTAGGTAATGCCAATGTAGTTGGCGAGGAAGGGTTAAGCTTTACGTTGGAAACCTACTTGTACAAGGAACGGAATCCGGAGGAGCATATTTTAAAAGCAGGGGACGGAGCGGTTTTGGATATATTCGCCGATGGATATGTGGAACATATTGAAGTGATATTTCCGGAGGAGCTTTTAGGAGCAGATCCTGATTTAAATTGTGTGTTTGAATATGAACGTCCAGCTCTTCGACAAAAGGAATGCTTGAAATTTTCTATTCCTCTTGGAATTGCGGAACAGGAATATGAAGTGATTGTAAAAGCATTTAAAAATGGTGAGGTATTAATCAGCAAACCAACCTTTGTTGTGGTGGAAGGCACGGTGTTAGATGAATTGCGTACAAGGATTCGAAATAATGGCTAGTCTGCTTTTTTGTGGGTATCTTCTTTGGGTTTCGTGGCAGGATGTTCAAGAAATGCAGGTGGTACGTTATTCACATTTGCTTGGTGTGCTTGCTTTTCTGTTACAGGTAGTCATAAAGATGATGTTACCGAATGAAAGGGAGTTTCATAGTATGGTGGAGTATTTATCTGCAGGATTGGTTTTGTTGGTTCTTCAGATATTGGCGCATTTTTTTAATTTATATGGTCTTGGGGATGTAATTGTATTTTTTCTATGTAGTTTGTATATGCTTTTGGAAAAAGGTACGGAACATTACTTGTTGGGATATTTTATGATGCAGGCAGTCTCCGGAAGCTTACTATTGGTGGTTCAATTTCTAAAAGGAAACATAAAAGGGATGCGTTTAAGGGTTCCTGTTCCATATATTCCTTATATAAGCGTTGCTTTTATCTTGACAAACATGGTACTTTAGCGATACATTTATATTAACTATGGTTACACATACAATAAGGAGCAAAAGTTCATGAGTAAAGAATTAGCAAAGACATATGATCCGAAAGGAATTGAAGACAAACTCTACCAGAAATGGTTAGAAAAAAAATACTTCCATGCAGAAGTGGATAGAAGCAAGAAGCCATTTGCCATTGTAATGCCGCCGCCAAATATTACTGGTCAGTTACACATGGGACATGCATTGGACAATACGATGCAGGATATTCTTATCCGCTTTAAGAGAATGCAAGGCTACAATGCGCTGTGGCAGCCGGGTACAGACCATGCTTCTATTGCTACAGAGGTAAAGATTATCGAAGCAATGCGTGCAGAAGGCGTTACCAAGGAAGACCTTGGTCGTGAAGGTTTCTTAGAAAGAGCATGGGAATGGAAGAAGGAGTACGGCGGACGTATTATCAGTCAGTTAAAGAAATTAGGTTCTTCCTGTGACTGGGACAGAGAACGGTTCACTATGGATGAAGGCTGTAATAACGCTGTTACGGAAGTATTTTGTAAAATGCATGAAAAAGGCTGGATTTACAAAGGCAGCCGTATTATTAACTGGTGTCCGGTATGTAACACCTCTATTTCTGATGCAGAAGTAGAGTACCAGGAGCAGGCAGGTCATTTCTGGCATATTCAGTATCCGGTAATGGATGATAACGGAGAACCAAGTAAGACAGAATTCCTTACATTCGCAACCACACGTCCGGAAACCATGCTTGGCGATACTGCAGTGGCAGTTCATCCGGATGATGAGCGTTATAAACACTTACATGGCAAGCAGGTTATGCTTCCGTTAATCAACCGTGTAATCCCTATCGTAGTGGATTCTTATGTTGATATGGAATTTGGTACCGGTGTTGTAAAGATTACTCCTGCGCATGACCCGAACGACTTTGAAGTTGGTAAGCGTCATAACCTGCCGGAAATCAATATTATGAATGACGATGCGACCATTAATGCAAATGGTGGTAAGTTCGAAGGGTTAGACCGTTATGAAGCCAGAAAGCAGATTGTCGAAGAATTAGATGCATTAGGCTTACTGGTTAAGATTGAAGATTATACACACAACGTTGGTACACACGACAGATGTAAGACTACCATTGAGCCGATGATTAAAAAGCAGTGGTTCGTAAAGATGGACGAGCTTATCAAGCCTGCTGTAGAAGCAGTGAAAACAGGTGATATTGAACTGATTCCGGAACGTATGGACAAGACATACTTTAACTGGACAGACAATATTCGTGACTGGTGTATCAGCCGCCAGTTATGGTGGGGACATAGAATCCCGGCATACTACTGTGACAAGTGTGGCGAATATATCGTATCTAAGGATGCGCCAATAAGTGCATGTCCGCACTGTGGCTGTGAAAGCTATACACAGGATCCGGATACTTTGGATACATGGTTTTCTTCTGCATTATGGCCATTCTCTACCTTGGGTTGGCCGGAAAAGACCGAAGATTTGGATTACTTCTATCCGACAGATGTATTGGTTACCGGATATGATATCATTTTCTTCTGGGTAATCCGTATGATCTTCTCCGGATTCGAGCAGATGAAGGAACGTCCGTTTAAGACTGTATTATTCCATGGTTTGGTACGTGACAGCCAGGGACGCAAGATGAGTAAATCTTTGGGCAATGGTATTGATCCATTGGAGATTATTGACCAGTATGGTGCTGACGCACTTCGTTTGACCCTTATTACCGGTAATGCACCTGGTAATGATATGCGTTTCTACTATGAAAGAGTAGAAAACAGCCGTAACTTTGCGAATAAAGTATGGAATGCATCCAGATTTATTATGATGAATATGGCGGACAAGGCCGTTACAACACCTGCCATGGATGAGCTTGCACCGGTGGATAAGTGGATTTTATCCAAGTTAAACAGCCTTGCAAAAGAAGTAACCGACAATATGGAAAACTTCGAATTAGGTATTGCGGTTCAGAAGGTATATGATTTTATCTGGGATGAATTCTGTGACTGGTATATTGAAATGGTTAAGCCTCGTCTTTATGCTACAGACGATGCCGGAAGCCAGAATGCTGCATTGTTCACATTAAAGACTGTTTTGCTGGATGCTCTTAAATTATTACATCCATATATGCCGTTTATTACAGAGGTGATTTTCTGTACCTTACAGAGCGAAGAAGAATCTATTATGATTTCCAAGTGGCCGGAATATACCGAGGAACGCCACTTCGCTAAGGAAGAACAGGACATCGAGATTATCAAGGAAGCAGTTCGTGGTATCCGAAATGTACGTACGGAAATGAATGTTCCGCCTAGCAAGAAGGCTCTTGTTTATGTGGTAAGCGAGAAGGGAGCCTTAAGAGATACCTTTGAGGAAGGCAAGTTATTCTTTGCTTCTTTGGCATATGCTTCTGAAGTACAGGTTCAGTCTGATAAGACCGGTATTGCAGAGGATGCAGTTTCTGTAGTGATTGCAAATGCTACTATATACATTCCGTTTGCGGAATTAGTGGACATTAAGCAGGAAATCGAACGTCTGCAGAAGGAAGAAAAGCGCCTGGAAGGTGAATTAAAGCGAGTTGCAGGTATGCTTGGCAATGAGAAATTTATTTCAAAAGCGCCGGCTGCAAAGATTCAGGAAGAAAAGGATAAGCAGACCAAGTACATGCAGATGATGGAACAGGTTAAGGAAAGACTTACACAGTTATGCAAGACTATGTAGCAAATTATGAGGAAGCGGTAGAGTATCTCTACCGTATTCCTCGTTTTAATTCTAATCATTCTCTACAAAAAATAGCAAATTTTCTGACTCAAATGGGTCAGCCTGACAGGCAGATTAAGATTGTACACATTGCCGGAACCAATGGAAAGGGTTCTACATCTGCCTATCTGGCGGGCTTATTAGAGTGTGCCGGTTTAAAGGTAGGCTTGTTTACCTCTCCTCATTTGGTAGATGTGAGAGAGCGTTTTCGTGTGAATGGAAGGATGATTTCCGGAGAATTGTTTGTGGAAGCGGTACAGTTTGTGCAGAAGCTTTTGAACAGCACGGAGGATGACTATCAGCCATGCTATTTTGATATGATGTTTTTTATCGGTATGTATGCTTTTCAAAAGGAAAAGGTGGATATACTGGTAATGGAAACAGGTCTTGGAGGCAGACTGGATGCAACCAATGCAGTAGTGGACAAAGTGCTCACCATGATTACCCATATTGCACTGGACCATACTGAATATCTGGGAGATACGCCAGAAGCAATTGCAGAGGAAAAAGCAGGCATTATGAAGGAAAAGGTGCCTTGCATTGTAGCAGCACATAATGAAGATGTGGCGCATGTTTTTATGAAAAAAGCGACAGAACTTGAGAGCGCATGTCGAATTCTGGATAAAGAAGTCTGCTGCTGTCAAAGAGTTTATGAAAAATCCGTTGCTTTTTCATATTTTTCCAGTTATTATGGAACTATTCCAATTACGTTAAATACGCAGGCTTTGTATCAGATTGACAATGTGTGTCTGGCTCTTGCAGGGCTGGAAAACTTAATAAAGCAGGGTATTCTAAGGAAAGAGGATTTATCGACGGAAAAGTTACAAAAAGCACTATATGAAACCACTTGGGCAGGCCGTATGGAGGAGACGCTTTCCGATGTATTTTTGGATGGAGCACACAATGTGGACGGCATTAGGGCGTTTCTTGACAGTGTCAAAGAAGATGATTGTAAAGGCAGGCGTACACTGATTTTTTCGGCAGTATCGGACAAAGAATACGGCAAGATGCTTCAGATGATTTTGGAAACCGGTTTGTTTGCAGAGGTGCTCGTAACGGAGGTTTCCGGAGAGCGCGGAGTGTCTGCGGAGAAGTTGCTTTTATCGGCACAAGGTTTGCGGAGCGAGATGCCGGAAAACAACCCGTTGTGCAATAGTATTCCGGATTTACAAGAGGCAATCCGCACTGCATTAACAAAACAACAACATTTTGATTATATATATATAGTTGGATCATTATATTTAGTAGGACAAGTTAAAAAATTACTTAGTAATCATTTAGCGTTTTCTGGGGAAAAGAAAGGAGAGCCGGTATGATTCAGTTTGAGGAAGAACTCAAGAAGTTTTACAAAAGTCCTGAAGTAGGGGACATAGAAGATGTTATTTACAATCAGGATATGACAGATGCTACAGATCTTTTATTTAAGATTATGCAGCAGGACAATAATGGAACTACAAATAGGAGATAGTGTATGAAGTGTTACCGTTGTGGTGCCACTCTTACGCAGCATGATTTTTGTACTGCCTGTAAATGTGATGTGAGACAGTACAAGCTTATCATCGAGGCCTCCAACCGTAAATATAACGAGGGCTTAGAGAAGGCACAGATTAGGGATTTAACAGGTGCTGTTACTGCTTTAAAACAGAGCCTTAAATTAAATAAAGAGCATGTGGATGCGCGTAATCTATTGGGACTTATCTATTTTGAAATGGGTGAAGTGGTGTCTGCCCTTGGGGAATGGATTATCAGCAAAAACTTGCAGCCAAATAAAAACATTGCAAGTGATTATATTTCCAGACTTCAGAACAATCAGAGCAGGCTGGATACGTATAATCAGGCAATTCACAAATATAATACTGCACTGGATTTGTGTCATCAGGGAAGTGATGATTTGGCGATTATTCAGTTAAAGAAAATCGTATCGTTAAATCCAAATCACATTAAGTCCAATTTGCTTCTGGCGTTGCTTTATATGGAGCAGGAGCATTGGGACAAAGCACATCCGATTTTAAAAAGGGTGACCCATATTGATCATGGCAATACTCAGGCACAGCGGTATTTACGTGAAATTTCCCGAATGACCAAGCAAAAAAACAATAAGGCCAAGCCAAAAACCAAGGATTCTGTTGTCAGATACGAGCGTGATAATGAAATTATTATTCAGCCGGCTGAGGTAATTGAGCCAAATACCGGAAAAGGTACGTTACTTGGATTTGTAATTGGTTTCTTGTTGGGTATGGCCATTATTTTCTTCCTTATCATGCCGGGTAGATTGCAGGATGTGCGTTCCGAGCTAGAGGAAAACATTCGCATTGCCAATGAAAACAGAGAAGCACAGTCCGCAACCATTGCTTCCTTGGAAAGTCGGCTCGCAAATTTGACCGAAGAGCGGGATGCGATTGTGGCACAGTATGGTGATATTTATGGAGAGGATAGTAATGCAGAGGCGGTAAATGCATTGCTTAGTGCAGTGGCGACATATCTTGCAGATGCTAAGGATATGGTCGGTGTTCAACCGCATATGGATATTTGCGTAAGAAACGAAGCATTTTTTGAGAAAAATACGAACAGTATTTTGGGCCTTTATGATAGCATGAAGCTGTTGACAAGCCCGGCTCTTGCACAATACCATTACGATTTGGGATTTGCGGCGTATGGAGCACAGGAATATGATACGGCAGTTTCTGAGTTAGAACTTGCAGTTATGTATTATTCTGAAAATTCAGACTCTTTGTTTTATCTTGCAAGCTCCTATCAGGCAAAGAAAAACATGGATAAGGCTAAAGAGGTGTATGGTATTGTCATCGAACGTTTTCCAAATACCACCAGAGCAAAGCAGGCACAGCGCGCATTAGACAGTATGCAATAAAAATGAATATGATTATATTTGCACGAAAGAGAACAAGAGTTTCTTTTTCGTGCAATTTTTTTGTGTAGGAGGGCATATGAAATTTATAAGACAAGAAGACGATGTTTTAATCGTGACACTTCCGGAAGAAATAGACCATCACAAAACTTCGGAGTTGGCAGAGCAGATTGATGAGACTTTATTAAACGGGACGGCAGACAAGGTTATTTTTGATTTTGCCCGGACTAGATTTATGGATAGTTCCGGAATTGGACTTTTAGTGGGGCGGTATCGAAAAGTACATAGCTTTGGAGGGCAGGTACTTGTCTGCAATGTAACAGGACATATGGCAAAAATATTACAGTTGTCAGGGGTAGAGAAATTTATTGGAAAGTATGAGGGAACACTATGAAAACGGAATCAATTCAGGTAGACAATATGGAGTTAGTAAATGAGATGAAGCTTTGCTTTCATGCAAGAAGCGAAAATGAAAGCTTTGCAAGAGTGGCAGTGGCAGGGTTTCTTACTTATTTGAATCCAACCTTGGAAGAAATAGAAGACATTAAAACGGCTGTATCAGAGGCGGTTACCAATGCCATTATTCATGGTTACGAAGAAAAAGAAACGGCTATGGTGTATGTTTCCGGCATGATTTACCGGGACGAGGAAGGGCCGCTTTTGCAGGTGGTAGTAGAGGATACCGGAAAAGGCATTGCGGACATTGAGAAGGCGATGCAGCCTATGTTTACCACAAAGCCGGAGCTGGAGCGTTCCGGTATGGGCTTTGCCTTTATGGAAGCCTTTATGGATGATGTGCAGGTGGAAAGTGAAGTGCTGAAGGGGACTACCGTTACCTTATCTAAACGCCTTGGTAAATACGAGGAAGAAGCTTATGAAGGATAAGGAGCAGCTTGTTTCGCAAAATATTGGATTAGTACATTTTGTGATAAAGCGCTTCGGCAGCAGAGGACAGGATATGGAGGAACTGTTTCAAGTAGGCTGCGTAGGACTTTGTAAAGCGGTAGAAGGATTTCAAGAAGAACGAGAGCTTCAGTTTTCTACCTACGCGGTCCCGGTAATTTTGGGAGAGGTGAAGCGGTTTATACGGGACAACACCCAGGTACATATTAGCCGCGGAATAAAGGAACAGGGAGCAAAGCTGCATTATGCAAGAGAACAGTTTGAAAAAAAGTTCCATAGAGACCCCACCATTGCTGAATTGGAAGAAATGACGGGAATTTCCAAGGAAGATGTTTTGCTGGCTACCGAGGCATTACGTCCGGCAGAAAGTCTGGATGCCTTTGTAAACGAGGAGGATGCAGGAACCCGTAAGGTTGATTTACTGAAAAGCAGGGAAAATGCACAGGAGCAGGTCTTGAATCACATGCTGTGCGAGGAAGCTTTTCGACGTATGAGCCTAAAAGAACAACAGCTGGTGCATATGCGGTATTTTGAAGAAAAGACACAGGCACAGGTGGCTCAAATATTGGATATGACCCAGGTGCAGGTCAGCAGGATGGAGAAGAAGATACTGATGAGGTTAAGGGAGGAGATGAAAGTATAATATAGAAAGGCTGTGTGCAAATTTGCACACAGCCTTGAAAGTTATTTCAAGCCTTCTTCGTAAGACTTAATCATACGACGAACCATTTCACCACCGATAGAACCGGCTTCCTTACTTGTTAAATCGCCGTTGTAACCTTCCTTTAAGTTTACACCTAATTCGCTTGCAACCTCAGTTTTAAATCTGTCCATGGCTGCCTTTGCTTCTGGTACTTCCATTCTGTTTGCTCTGTTAGAACTTGCCATAGTTTTTTCCTCCTCTGACACGATTGTGTCGTTGAATCATCTGTTTTTTTAAATACGTTTTTTTCTATTTTGAAAAGATAAGCAATGAAGCATTTTTGTGTGTTGTAACCAAATTATTAAAACTTTTTTCTAAACCACATTGCTTATCTTGACCTTAGTATTTGAAGAAATAAAAATACTATTCTGGTAATAATTTGAAAATAAAATTTTAACAGAAAATTCCTAAATTACTACTAGCCATATAGCGCGAATTGTGCTACAATGCTATAATGAATGTGTTGTGCTCAGAAGTGTTTGTATTTACGCACAACCCAAACACAAAAGTATCAGGAGGACCTCTAAATGAGTTTAAAGGTAGAAAACTTAGAAAAAAATATGATTAAGCTTACTATTGAAGTAGAAGCTTCTGAATTAGAAAAAGCAATCGATAAGGCTTATCAGAAACAGAAAAACCAGATTAACATCCCAGGCTTCCGTAAGGGTAAAGCACCACGTAAGATGATTGAGAAAATGTACGGCGCAGGTATCTTCTATGAAGATGCAGCAAATGCTTTGATTCCGGAAGCTTACAGCAAAGCATTAGATGAGTACGAAGGTACAGAAATCGTTTCTGCTCCAAGCATTGATGTTGTTCAGTTGGAAGCAGGCAAGCCTTTCATCTTTACAGCAGAAGTGGCTGTAAAGCCGGAAGTTACACTCGGTCAGTACAAGGGTGTTGAGATTGACAAGGTAGAAGCTACCGTTTCTGCAGAAGAAGTTGACGCTGAAATTAAGCGTGAGCAGGAAGCAAACGCAAGAGAAATCGTTGTAGAAGACAGAGCTGTTAAAGATGGTGATATGACTGTTATTGATTTCGAAGGTTTTGTTGACGGTGAAGCATTTGCAGGCGGCAAGGGCGAAGATTATCCTCTTACCATCGGTTCCGGTGCATTCATTCCTGGTTTTGAAGAGCAGTTAGTTGGTGCTGAAATCGGCAAGGAAGTAGAAGTAAACGTAACATTCCCTGCAGATTACCATGCAGCAGATTTAGCAGGTAAGGAAGCTGTTTTCAAATGTACCGTTAAGGAAATCAAAGAAAAAGAATTACCGGAATTAGATGACGAGTTTGCATCTGAAGTATCTGAATTCGATACTATGGAAGAATACAGAGCAAGTGTTGAAAAGAAATTAGCGGACAAGAAGGCTGCAGAGGTTAAGAATGCAAAGGAAAATGCAGTAGTGGATGCTATCGTTGCAAATGCTGCTATGGAAATTCCGGAAGCTATGATTGAAACACAGCAGAGACAGATGATGGATGACTTTGCACAGAGATTACAGATGCAGGGCTTATCTTTAGACCAGTACTTCCAGTTCACAGGCATGACAGCAGCTACTATGATGGATCAGGTTAAGCCACAGGCAGAAAGCCGCATCAAGTCCAGCTTAGTATTAGAAGCAATCGTTAAGGCAGAAGGCATCGAAGCTACAGAAGAAGACTTTACAGCAGAAGTTGCAAAGATGGCTGAACAGTACAAGATGGAAGCAACAGCTATCGAAGAGATGCTTGGCGAAGGCGGCAAGAAGCAGATTATGGGCGACCTTGCAATTGCAAAGGCTGTTGAGTTCGTTGTTGCAAACGCAATTGAAAAATAATCATTTTAAAGTTTAAGGAGGATCACATCATGAGCTTAGTGCCTTATGTTATAGAGCAGACAAGCAGGGGGGAGAGATCCTATGATATTTATTCCAGACTGTTAAAGGACAGAATTATTTTCCTTGGAGAAGAGGTAAATGAAGTGACTGCTTCCTTGGTTGTGGCTCAGCTTTTATTCTTAGAAGCAGAGGACCCGGATAAGGACATTCATTTATACATTAACAGTCCGGGCGGTTCCGTTACAGCCGGCATGGCTATTTATGACACCATGCAGTACATTAAATGTGACGTATCTACTATTTGTATCGGTATGGCAGCCAGCATGGGCGCATTCCTGCTTGCAGGTGGCGCCAAGGGCAAGCGTATGGCTTTACCAAATGCGGAGATTATGATTCATCAGCCGCTTGGAGGAGCACAGGGACAGGCTACCGAGATTGAAATTGCTGCAAGGCATATTTTAAAGACTAAAGAAAAGCTGAATCGTATTTTGGCTGAAAATTGTGGAAAAGACATCGAAGAGGTGTCTGCAGACACAGAACGTGACAACTGGAAAACGGCCGAGGAAGCTGTGGCTTACGGTTTGATTGACAGCGTTGTTACCAAGAAATAAATAATTATTTTCGAGGGGCGTGCTTCATGCCCCTCATTAGTTAAGAGGAAATTTATGTCAGGAAAAGCTCCTATTAAAATAAAGTGTTCGTTCTGCGGGAAAGCGCAGGATGCTGTCAGAAAGTTGATTGCAGGACCGGATGGTATATATATTTGTGATGAATGTATTTCCCTCTGCTCCGAAATTATAGAAGAAGAATTATACGAAGAGGATATGTCCATGGCTTCTGATGGCATGGATATCAATCTGTTAAAGCCAAAGGAAATCAAAGCCTTTCTGGATGATTATGTCATTGGCCAGGAAGAGGCCAAAAAGACCTTGGCAGTAGCGGTATATAATCATTATAAGCGTGTACTTGCACTTGAGAATGCACGTCGTGCAGAGGATGATGTAGAACTTCAAAAAAGCAATATTTTGCTTTTAGGTCCTACCGGGTGTGGCAAGACTTATATTGCACAGACACTGGCAAAGATTATTAACGTGCCATTTGCGATTGCGGATGCCACTACGCTGACAGAAGCAGGTTATGTGGGCGAAGACGTTGAAAATATTTTGCTCAAATTAATCCAGGCCGCTGACTACGACGTGGAGCGTGCTCAGTATGGCATTATTTATATAGACGAAATCGACAAGATTTCTAAAAAGGGCGAGAATGTATCCATTACTCGTGATGTATCCGGTGAAGGTGTTCAGCAGGCTCTTTTAAAGCTGATTGAAGGAACTGTTGCAAGTGTACCTCCTCAGGGCGGTCGTAAGCATCCTCAGCAGGAGCTTATTCCGATTGATACGTCCAATATTTTATTTATTTGCGGCGGTGCTTTTGCAGGCTTAGAGCAGATTATTGAAAAGAGACTGGACCGCAGTGCCATCGGTTTTAATCAGACAGTTGTAAAGAAAAACAATAAAGATATTGGCGAACTTTTCAAGCAGGTGGCAACCCAGGATTTAATTAAGTTTGGTTTGATTCCGGAGTTTATCGGACGAGTGCCAATCAGTGTGTCTTTGGAAGGCTTGGACAAAGAGGCTCTTATGCGTATTTTGTGTGAGCCAAAGAATGCGTTGGTAAAGCAGTATAAGAAATTATTTGAATTTGATGATGTAGAGCTTACGTTTGAGGAAGATGCCATTGAGGCCATTGCAAGCGAAGCATTTGACAAAAAGACCGGTGCCAGAGGTTTGCGTTCTATTTTGGAGCATACCATGCGGGATGTTATGTATGAAATGCCAAGCGATGAAAGCATTATCAAATGTATCATTACAAAAGAGTCCGTAGAGGGTAAAGCAAGCCCTGTTGTAGTGCGTGACGGAGTATAATACGTATAGATAAAGGCATACCATGTTTGTGTGCGTGTAAAAACACACGTACTCCGGCAAGGTATGTTTTTGTTGATGAGGAGCATATGGAACAAGAAGTTTTACAACCAGTAGAGACAAGTGAAAAAGTATATCAGGAATACCCGATGGTTGCCCTTCGCGGTTTGGTAGTATTCCCTCATATGAATTTGAATTTTGATGTCAGTCGCAAAATGAGTATATTGGCAGTAGAGGAAGCCATGGCAAATGGACAGCTTTTGTTTTTGGCAAAGCAAAAATATGTGTCTACAGAAGAGCCGGGCTTTGAAGATATTGACGGGGTGGGGACGTTGGTGCGTATCCGTCAGATTTCCAAGCTGCCGAATAAAAATCTTCGTGTGCTTGTAGAAGGCGAGGAGCGTGCATATTTGCATGGTGCAGTGATGGCAGGCGGCTATCTGAGAGCACAGGTGGAAGCCTGTGAGGATGAAGGCGAGGACGACTTAGAAGAGCCTATGAGAGAGGCTATGCTTCGTCAGTTAGAGATACAAGTGGCAGAGTATCTGCATTTTTATCCAAAGGCCGGAAAAGGACTTGGGGAGTTTCTGGAAAAGGAAGAGCAGGTAGGGCGTGCCGTAGATTTTATTAGTGTGACCTTGCCATTTCCGGTAGAAAAAAGACAGCGTATTTTGGAAAGAATTTCTGTGAAGGACCGCTTTGAGGAACTTACGGTTATTTTGCAGGAGGAAGCGTATGTAGGTAAAGCACGGGCGGAATTTCATGAAAAAGTAAAGCAGCGTGTGGACAAGCAGCAAAAAGAATACGTTCTGCGTGAGCAGCTAAAGGTTATCCGTGAGGAATTGGGAGAGGATCCAAATGGTACCGATGCAGATTTGTTTCAAGAGAAATTAAAAGAATTACAGGCTCCGGAAGAAGTGAAGGAGAAGATTTCCAAGCAGATTAAACGCCTTCGCGCTATGATGAGCAATGGTCCGGAAGCCAGTGTAGAACGCAATTATATAGAGACTCTTTTAGACATGCCGTGGGAAAGTTGTACCAAGGACAATATGGATTTGGTGCGTGCGGAGAAGGTGTTAAATGCTAAGCATTACGGTATGGAAAAGGTAAAAGAGCGTATTTTGGAATTTTTGGCAGTGCGTGCATATAATATGCATGGTAAGAGTCCGATTATTTGTCTGGTAGGACCTCCGGGAACGGGTAAGAGCTCTATTGCGCGCTCTATCGCCGAGGCTTTGGACAAAAAGTATGTGAGAATCAGCTTGGGCGGTGTGCATGATGAGGCAGAAATCCGTGGTCACAGAAAGACATATATCGGTGCCATGACAGGACGTGTGGCGGCAGGCATTCGTCAGGCAGGCGTAAAAAATCCGGTAATGCTGTTGGACGAAATTGATAAAGTAGGAGTTGACCACAGGGGCGATGCTTTTGCGGCATTGCTGGAGGTGTTGGATCCGGAGCAGAACAAGGCATTTCGGGATAATTATTTGGAAGTACCGTTGGATTTATCGGAAGTGTTTTTTGTGGCAACTGCTAACGATACTTCTACCATTCCGACTCCTCTTTTGGATAGAATGGATATAATTGAGGTGAATAGTTATACGGCCAATGAGAAGTTCCATATTGCCAAAAAGCATCTGGTGCCAAAGCAGGTGCAAGAGCATGGTATGAAGAAGGTTATCAGCTTTACCGATGGGGCACTTCGCAAAATGATTAGCAGCTATACCAGAGAGGCAGGCGTGCGTAATTTGGAACGAACCATTGGAGAAGTGTGCAGAAAGGCTGCGCGTAAGCTTTTGACGGATGGGGATAAGGCGCAGATTAAGGTTACGGTAACCAATATTTCAGCGTTTCTTGGTAAAGAGAAATATCATCAGATTGGTGCTAATAAGCAGCCGGAAATCGGCATTGTGCGCGGCTTAGCATGGACCAGCGTAGGCGGTGACACTTTAGAAATTCAAGTAAATACCATGCCGGGAAAAGGTGAGCTGAAGCTGACAGGGCAGATGGGGGATGTAATGCAGGAATCTGCACAAATTGCCTTTACGTATGCAAGAAGTGTTGCAGAAGAGCATGGCGTAAGCAGTGCATATTTTGAATCACACAACTTCCATTTACATATTCCGGCAGGTGCCGTGCCAAAGGATGGTCCGAGTGCCGGTATTACTATGGCAACCGCCTTGATCAGTGCCTCCTCCGAGAGACCGGTAGACCATTTGATTGCCATGACCGGGGAAATTAATCTTCGTGGTAAGGTGATGCCGATTGGTGGTTTGAAGGAAAAGCTTTTGGCAGCCAATATGGCAGGCATCAAGCGTGTGCTGATTCCGGAAGAAAACCGCAAGGATTTGGCAGAATTATCTGCAGAAATTATAGGGGATATGGATGTAAGACCGGTGTCTCATATGAGTGAAGTGCTTAGGGCAGCGTTCGTGTAGTATAGTTAGAGATGCAGTGGATGCTCAGAAAGGAAAAACATGGTTATTAAAGATGTAAATCTGGAAACAGTCTGTGGTATTACCAGTAAGTTTCCGGATAACGATAAAATTGAAATTGCTTTTGCAGGTAAGAGTAATGTGGGTAAATCTTCTCTGATTAACAGCCTGATGAATCGTAAAAATCTGGCTCGCACCAGTGCTCAGCCGGGTAAGACTCAGACGGTAAATTTTTATCATGTATCCTGCTATCATGAATGGCAGGCTGAGCAGGAAGATGGCACGAAGACCAAGGAAAGAAGCGAAGGGGCATTGTACTTTGTGGATTTGCCGGGCTATGGGTATGCAAGAGCCAATGAAGAGGTAAAAGCACAGTGGGGCAAAATGATTGAAAAATATCTGCATACTTCCAAGATGTTGAAGGTTGTGTTTTTGTTGATAGATATTCGTCATGAGCCATCCGGCAATGATAAGCACATGTATCAGTGGATTTTAGATCAGGGATATGAACCGGTTATTATAGCCACTAAGCTGGATAAAATCAATCGCAGTCAGGTTCAAAAGCATATAAAGATGCTCAAGCAAGGATTAAATGTAGTAAAGGGGACGGTAGTTATTCCGTTTTCTGCAGAAACTAAGCAGGGACGTGATGAAATTTATGCGTATATAGATAGCATTTGTCTGAGGGAGGAGTAATTATGCAGGTAACCGTATTTAGTTGTAGAAAGTATGATGAATTACCGGAATTTCAAAGAAATGCAGAGGAATTAGGATTAAAGCTGGTTCTTACAAATGAAATTCCTACTTTAGAAAATTTACATTATGTAGAAGGAAGTCAATGTGTAGATATTACCACTACACCAATCAATAGAGCGTTGTTGGAGGCTTATTATGACAAGGGTGTCAGATATATTGTGACACGTTGCATTGGCTATGACCACATAGATGTAGCGGCTGCAAAGGAACTTGGCATTACTGTCGCAAATACTCCATACGGTCCTGATGGTGTTGCTGACTATACCGTGATGCTTATGATTATGGCTATGCGTCATATGAATGAAATTATGATGAGAAATGCAGTGCAGGATTATACATTACGAGGTTTGCTGGGCAAAGAATTAAAGGATATGACCGTAGGCATTATTGGTACGGGACGTATCGGACAAAGTGTTATGCGTAATTTGTCCGGATTTGGGTGCAAGGTGATTTGTTATGATCTTTATCCGAGTAAAGCCGCAGAATGCTATGGAGAATATGTTTCTTTTGAGACGTTAATAGAGCAGGCGGATATTATTAGTCTGCATCTTCCTGTTACGGAAGAAAATTTCCACATGCTGGATACAGAAGCTTTTGCTAAAATGAAGCAGGGTGTGATTATTGTAAATACCGGACGTGGCGGACTTATCGACAGTAAGGCTTTGGCGGACGCAATAGAATGTGGAAAAGTTGGTGCCGCAGCATTGGATGTTGTGGAGAATGAGTTTGATTTATGTTATTATGATAGAAAGTGTGATGCGCTGACAAACAGAGAACTGGCTTTATTCCGCAGTTACCCAAATGTGATTGTTTCTCATCACATGGCATTTTACACGAATAATTATTTAAGAACTATCGTAGGGGATTCGCTCAGAGGCTGTAAGGCATTTATGACGGGTGCGGAAAATCCTTGGGTAGTAAGCCGGTAACGAGGAAAAAAATGTGCGTAATTTTAAGATAGTTTTACAATATGACGGTACCAGATATCAAGGCTGGCAGCGACAGGTGTCTACTGATAATACCATTCAGGGAAAGCTGGAAGCACTTTTATCCAAAATGTGCGGTGCGTCGGTAGAAATTCAAGGTGCAGGCAGAACCGATGCAGGAGTACATGCTTACGGGCAGGTGGCAAATTTTCATGTTGATACGGATAAAACAGCAGCGGAAGTAATGGAGTATATGAATATGTATCTGCCGGAAGATATTTCGGTAATTTGCTGCAAGGAAGTGCCACAGCGGTTTCACGCCAGATTAAATGCCAAAGGCAAGGTATATTGCTACCATATCTGGAATAGTACAAGAAAACCCGTATTTAGACGAAAATACGTCCATGAGGTGCCGGGGGAACTGGACATGACAGCCATCAGGCAAGCCGCAGATGCACTTTGCGGCACCCATGATTATCAGTCCTTTACATCCACCAAGCGTGGCAAAAAATCTACGGTTCGAACGGTGGAAAGCATTGATATACAGCGCGTAGGAGAGGAAATCATATTTACTTTTAAAGGAAATGGATTTTTGTATCATATGGTACGTATTATGATGGGAACTTTGATAGAGGTAGGACTTGGAATCCGTAAAGCGGAGGATATTCCTTCCATTATAGAAGCAAAAGACAGAAGCAAAGCCGGTCACCTGATACCGGGAAAAGGGCTTGTTTTAATGGAGGTCACGTATGATAACTAACAAAAAATATATTTTATTTGATTTGGACGGTACACTGACAGACCCTAAGGTGGGGATTTGTACTTGTGTACAGCATGCATTAAAGGCGTTTGATATTGAAGAACCGGATTTGGATAAGCTGGAGCCTTTTATCGGACCACCATTAAAGGACAGTTTTATGCAGTATTATGGGCTTAGTGAAGAACAGGCAGAGGCTGCTATTGAGAAGTATAGAGAGCGGTTTTCTGTTACCGGTAAGTTTGAAAATAAAATATACGAAGGAATTTCAGCTTTGTTGAGTGATTTAAAGGATTACGGATACCATCTTGCCGTAGCATCCTCTAAGCCGGAATGTTTTGTAAAGGATATATTAAACCATTTTAATATTACCAAATATTTTGAAGTAATTGTAGGGTCTGAACTGGATGGAACACGTATAGACAAGGCCGAGGTGATTCATGAAGCACTAAACCAGTTGTTTCATTATGGTAAAATCCGCAAGGAACAGGTAGTTATGATTGGTGACCGCAAATTTGACGTAGAGGGTGCCAAGGAAATAGGTGTTACCTCTGTGGCAGTGTCTTATGGTTATGGTTCTATGGAAGAACTTCAGGAGGCAAATCCGGATTATCTTGCAGAAAGCGTTGCTGCATTACATAGTCTCTTTATGGAAGAGGCTGAACTGGGGGTCAAAAGGGAAGAAGCCAGAAAGAAAGAAGCAGAAAAGTTAAAAGAAGCACAGCTTGCAGCTGCTGCGGCACAAAGGGCACAGTATGAGGCAAATGTGTATACAGGAGAGACGGCGGCACAACAGAGTGCTCCGGAGGCTCCAAACAGTAAGTTCCAGATACTTTGGAAGATAGCTTATCCGATGTTACTTTTTTATTGCGGAAGCAGATTTGTAAGTCAGGTGTTTGGGTTTATCGTATCCTTTGTATCAAAGCAGAGTGATAGTCTGTATAACTTCCTTGTAGCAGAGGATGAGGCTACCGGAGAGTTGTATTTTAACGGAACTGCTTCTGCCATTATTTCTATCGTGAGCTTAACGATTATGTTTATTGTTATGTATAAGACAGGCGGCGGCAAGCCGAGTTTAATAAGAGGCAAAAATCCAAAGCTTAAGTTTGAAGGTAAGGACTGGTTTAGATGGCTGATGATAGCTTTATGTTTGGCAATCGGTATAAATATTGTATTTGCTTCTTTGGGGCTTTTGCAGATTGCTGACTATAAAGAAGCGGCAGACAGTTTGTACTCCGTAGGACTTGGTGCAGGACTTCTTTTGTATGGTATTTTTAGTCCGCTTGCAGAGGAATTAGTATTTCGAGGAATTCTGTTTACTCAGGGCAAGACCCTTATGAAGCCGGCATATGCAGCTATGTTGTCAGCAGCTTTATTTGGATTATATCATGGAAATAGTATCCAAATGGTGTACAGCTTTGCATTAGGACTGGTGCTGGCATATGCATATCACTATTCCGGTCAGTTTATCGTGCCGGTGGTATTGCATGCCATCATAAATGTAATAGTATATGTATCCAGCAATTTAGGTATGTTTTATGATGATGGTTCCCAGTTGTCCACAGGGATTATTTTGCTTGTGATGGGTGTATGGCTGCTCTCCAGAAACGGCAGATTTTATACAGCGCGCATGGAGAAACTCAATAGAATGAAGTGATATGTATTTATTGAAGAACATTCTTAAAATTTTGTAAATTTCTATTGAAAAATTATAAATTCAGGAGTACAATGAGCAATTGGAAGTTATATATTTATACATTTTTTCATAGAAAAGGGAGATGTTTTAGTTATGAAAAATATTCAAAACAAATGGATTCGTGCAGCCATTCCTGCACTGTTGCTCCATTGTAGTATTGGTACGGTATATTGCTGGTCTATTTTCAGCCAGGAAATTGCGGACTATATCGGTTTTTCCAAAGGTGCTACAGAATGGGCATTCAGTTTCGCTATCTTTTTCTTAGGTATGTCCGCAGCATTCCTTGGTAGTACTGTAGAAAAAGATATTCACCGTTCCTCTTTAATTGCTGCTATCTGCTTCTCAGTAGGTATGGCAGGAACAGGTTTCTTCATCTGGTTAGGTGGTAAAAATCCGGGCAACATTGTTGCTTTACTTGGTATTTACCTTTGCTACGGTCTTATCATGGGTATCGGTCTTGGTACAGGTTATCTTTCCCCGGTTAAGACACTTATGCTTTGGTTCCAGGACCGTAAAGGTCTTGCAACAGGTCTTGCTGTAGCTGGTTTCGGTGCTGCAAAGGCTATCGCAAGCCCTATTATGCAGTCTTTACTTGCTTCTTTAGGCGAAGGCGGTATCTACAAGATGTTCTGGATTTTAGCAGTTGTTTACTTCATCATGATGTTTGTAGGTCACTTATTACTTGCTAAGCCAGAAGGCTGGCATGAACCTGCAAAGAAGGCAAAAGGCGAATCTGCATTAGCCGTTATCAAGTCCAAACCGGTTGTATTTATCGGCATCTGGTTAATGTTCTACATAAATATCACATGTGGTCTGTGCTTGATTTCTCAGGAAAAGATGATTATCAAGTGTATCGGTCTTGGTGCAGTAGCAGGTCTTCTTTCTTCTTTGACAGCTATCTTCAATGCAGGCGGTCGTCTTGGTCTTTCTGCTTGGGCTGATAAAATGAAGGATAGAAACTCCATCTACAAGATTATCTTTATTGCATCTATCATCGCTACAGGTATTGTAGTTGCAACACAGGGTATTATGGATAGAGGACAGAACGTAGTTCTTCTTGCGTTAGTTCTTGTTCTGTTATTTACCGTTAACGCTGGTTACGGCGGTGGTTTCAGTAACGTTCCTACATTACTTTCTGACCACTACGGTATGAGCAGTATCAGTGCAATTCACGGTATCGTGCTTTCTGCTTGGGCATTTGCAGGTCTTACAGGCAACCAAATTGCAACTATCATCGTAAATAACGTTGGTACAGCAGTAGATGATGGCCACGGCTACATGGTTAATCCGGAAGGCTATCAGGCAGTGTTAGTTTTAACACTTGTTCTTTACATCATAGCATTATTAATTAGTATGTTCTTAATTCCAAAGAAGAAAGAGAACTAAATTATATTCATGACAAAAAATATGAGCCTTACATCATGTGATATGCTCCTTTCAGAGAGCTTCAGTGGTGTAAGGCTCTTTTTGATATTACCATATTTACAATAAGACAAACGACTTCAGTCTATGCTCATAAAGTGGATTAACTTCCAACTCCAAATAAATCCCATCTTCCCGATATTCTTGCGTGAGGATATTGGCTTCCTTCTGCATGAGGCTGTAAAGGCTACCTTCGGTGTAAGGCAACAACACTTTAGCACAGAAGAGGTTACCGTAGATTTCAGACATAATCAATTCCATAAGCTCCGGAATACCAATGCCGCTTCGTGCAGCCATGTGAATTTGGTGCTTGCCAACGCGCGGAATGGTGCGGATATCCGGTACCTTGTCGGCTTTATTATAAACGATAATTTGCGGAATATGTCCGGCACCAAGTTCTGCCAGTGTTTCGCCCGTGACACGCATCTGCTCTTTGTAGTATGGGTCAGATACGTCTACTACCTGCAAAAGAAGGTCTGCCTCGCAGGCTTCTTCCAGGGTAGAGCGGAAAGCATCTACCAGATTGTGTGGAAGCTTATCGATAAAACCTACGGTATCGGACAGGTAGAACGGAGATTTTCCCGGAGGCGTAATCTTGCGGATAGTAGTTTCCAAGGTGGCAAAGAGCATGTCTTTCTGCAGTACCAGTTTGTGCTCATTGTGTGCAATGTCAGAATTTCCGTAAAAACTTAAAAGCTGGTTCATAATGGTAGATTTACCTGCATTGGTGTAGCCTACCAGGGACACCTGCGGAATAGCACTGTTTTTGCGGCTTTTTCGCTGGGTAATACGATTTTTCTTTACCACTTCCAACTCGCGCTTACATTCGGTAATGCGATGCTCGATATGACGTCTGTCCAGCTCTAATTTCTTTTCGCCGGCACCCTTGTTGGAACGGGAGCCGCTGCCGCCACCCTGACGGGAAAGTGCAGTACCCATGCCCGCCAGTCGAGGGAGCAGGTACTGTAAACGAGCCAGTTCTACCTGGAGCTTGGCTTCACGGGTTTTGGCCCTATCGCTGAAAATTTCTAAAATTAAAGCAGTTCTGTCTAAAATAGGTTTGTCAATTTCGGTACTTAAGTTACGAACCTGAGACGGAGACAGCGCATTGTCAAAGACAACTACATCCGCATCCAATGTGACACATGTGTCAACAACTTCCTGAACCTTACCGGTACCAATGTAAAGTGCCTGATGAGGGGCAGGTAACGCCTGTGTCAGCATAGCGATAACCTCCATATTGCAGGCTTCGCAGAGACTGATAAGTTCTTCCATGGAATGTTCAAACTGACGGTCCTGTCCGATACATAATCCGACTACCACGGCCCGTTCTTTTTCGGTAGATTCCAAAATATCATCCTTTTCTTCATAAATACCTGTATTTGTTGTGTTTTTTTTCATAGCTTCTTCCTTTATAGGTATTGAATTTCCGTTATTTATTCGATATAATGACAGTAGTGACGTATTCTAGGGACAGTCTGTCCTAAAACAGATAACACTGTCATTTTTTAATTCTAGCATATTATTTCAAAATAGGAAATAGATTGCTTGAAGTTATTATATTATTCACAAAAGATGAGAAAATAATTATTACCCAGCCTGTTCGGGAGGTTTGTTATGGGAGAAAAATCACAGCAGAAGAAAAAATATATTATAGAGAAGGCCAGACAGGTATTTGTGGAAAAGGGCTATCGTAATGTTACCATGAAGGACATTATTGAGGCTTGTGAAATCAGCCGTGGTGGTTTATACTTGTATTTTCCAAGTACCAAGGAGATTTTTTTGGAAGTATTAAAGCAGGAGCAGGAGAGCGGCGATGATGTGTTTAGTACGCAGATTGGCGAAGATTCTACGATTGTAGATATTTTAGAGCTTTTCTTTGCAGCTCAAAAGGCGGAGCTTTTAAACTCTAAGGATAATCTTGCCATGGCCACCTATGAATATTATTTTGCCCATAAACCCGAAGGCGAGGAGAATTTCCTGCGTACGCAGTTTGAGGCGGCGGTGCAGGCGCTGACCCAGCTTATTGAAATGGGTGTGGATGCAGGGGAGCTTTATTGTGAACAGCCACAGACTGCAGCCGAAGAAATTATGTATGCTTTGGAGGGATTGAAGGCAAGCTATCTTACGATGAAAGTATCCGAAGCAGAAATTGACAAGCAGATTGAGTACCTGCTTCAGGGATTAGGACTGGAGTAATTTTTATATGATTAGTACTGTATTTGAAACGAACCTTCCCATAGGAGAGGTTTTGCGTGTTCAAAAAAACAGAATAGAGCCCAATGGAAAGCCGGCGGCAGCCAGGCTTTCTGTAGTTACCGGAACACATGGTGACGAGTTGGAAGGGCAATATGTGTGTTATGAGCTGGCACGCAGATTAAAGGCAAGTCCGGAATTTCTCAATGGCATTGTGGATATTTATCCGGCGTTAAATCCCTTGGGAATCGATATGTCCATGCGTCTGATACCGAAAAAGGACTTGGACTTAAATAGGTGTTTTCCTGGAAATTCCGAAGGACAGATGACTGAGCGATATGCGGCGGCTATTGTAGAGGACCTGGTTGGCTCGGACATGGTTTTGGATATTCATTCCAGTGATATGTTTGTAAGGGAACTTCCACAGGTGCGAATCAGCAGAGAGTTTTCCAAGGTGCTTATGCCCTTTGCAAGGCAGATGAATGTGGATATGATTTGGATAAATCAAACAGATGTGGTGCATGAGGCCACACTGGCTCATACCTTAAATATCATCGGTGTACCTACCATGGTAGTGGAATTGGGATTGGGGATTCGTATTGACCGGAGATTTGGCAATCAGATAGTAGACGGTATCTTTAAATTAATGAGTGAGATGGGGATTTGGACAGGGCCGGTGGCTGAAACCCAAGTGCCTGTTATTTCCAGCGATGGTGAAGTGGAATTTATTCGCAGCAACAAAGCCGGTATTTTCCTACCGTCCATAGAGCATAATCATTATATTATACCGGGACAAGTGATAGGCCTTTTGGTAAACCCGTATACCGGAGAAACCAGTGAGGAAATCCGCTGTAAAAAGGGTGGACTTTTGTTCTCCCTTAGAGTAAACCCTATGGTGTATGAAGGGTCCTTGATTGCCCGTGTGCTCAGCGAAAAGGAAGGAGGTTTGTGATGATAGAAAGAGAAATTTATCGTATGCAGACTCCGTACCGCGATGATTTTGTGGTAAAAGGGTACCAGTTCGGTAAGGGGCAGAAGGCGGCCTGTATTGTTGGACCGGTACGCGGCAATGAAATTCAGCAGTTATATGTATGCTCTCAATTAGTAAAAATATTAAAAGAACTGGAGCAGAAGGGATGTATTTCCAATAATAAAGAAGTTCTTATTATTCCGGTAGTAAACACCTATTCCATCAATGTAAATCAGAGATTTTTTGGAGCAGGAAGAAGCGATATTAATAGAAGCTTTCCGGGAAATGAATGGGGAGAAACCACCTATCGTATTTCAGCTGCGCTGATGGAAATGATTAAGGATTATTCCTATGGTATTCAGTTTGGCAGCTTTTATATGACCGGTGAATTTGTGCCTCATGTACGCATGATGGAAAATGGGTATCAGAATACATCCTTGGCTAATTTGTTCGGGCTCCCATATGTGGTTGTCCGAAATCCTGCACCTATTGATACCAAGACGTTAAATTATAACTGGCAGAATGAAATGACGGCTGCATTTAGCATTTATACCAATAAAAACTTTGAAATTGATGAAAAAAATGCCAAACAAGCTATCTCTGCGGTATTGCGTTTTTTGACAAGAATGGGTATTATAAAGTATGAAAGTCATAGTGGTTATATAAGTCATGTTATACAGGAAAAAGATTTAAAAGATGTGTATGCCCCAACAAACGGCTTATTTCGCAGCAGGATGGCAACGGGCGACGAAGTTCGCTATGGGGATGCGATGGCAGACATTATTGACCCGTATACCGGTGAGGTAAAAGAGGTCATAAAGGCACCAACGAATGGCATTGTATTTTTTGCGTATACGGAGCCGATTATCGGACAATATGACGTAGCTTACAGGCTGATTCATAGATTACACCAATAGACAGACAAAGGAGTAGAGCATGGGATTTGTAAAAAGAATTTATGTAGAAAAAAAAGCACCTTTTGCTGTGAAAGCAAAAGAGCTGAAAGAGGATTTGGTTGGATACTTAGGTATGAACCAGATTACAGATGTCAGGGAATTAATTCGCTACGATGTAGAAAACGTAAGTGATGAAGTGTTTGTGAAAGCATGTAAGACTGTTTTTTCAGAACCCCCTGTCGATGATTTTTATTTAGAGGATTTTGCAAGAAATGCAGAAGACAAGGTGTTCAGCGTTGAATATCTTCCGGGACAGTTTGACCAGCGAGCAGATAGTGCGGAGCAGTGTATTAAGTTCTTAAAAGAGGACGAAGAACCTGTTATTAAGACTGCAGTCACATATGTAATTTCCGGCGATATTACCCAGGATGATTTTGACAAGATTAAGGCTTACTGTATCAACCCTGTAGATTCCAGAGAAACCGATATGGTAAAACCTGAGACATTGATTACTAAATTTGAAGAACCGGCAGACGTTATTATCTTTGACGGCTTCAAGGATTTGGCAGAAGACAAATTAAAAGAATTATATTCCTCTTTAGGTCTTGCTATGACCTTTAAGGATTTCTTACATATTCAAAATTATTTCAAGAATGAGGAAGACAGAGACCCTTCCATGACAGAAATCAGAGTTCTTGATACATACTGGTCTGACCATTGTCGTCATACTACCTTCTCTACCGAGTTGAAGGATATTACTTTTGATGAAGGTTACTACAAAGAAGCTATGGAAGGTACTTTTAAGGATTATTTAAACACCCGTGCAGAAGTATTTGCAGGCCGCAAGGACAAGTTTATCTGCCTTATGGACTTAGCATTAATGGCAATGCGTAAGCTCAAGAAAGACGGCAAGCTTGCAGATATGGAAGTGAGCGATGAAATCAATGCCTGCTCCGTAATCGTTCCGGTAGAAATGGAATACGATGGCAAGACCGTTACCGAAGAGTGGTTAGTATTCTTCAAAAATGAAACTCACAACCACCCAACCGAAATTGAGCCATTTGGTGGCGCTGCTACTTGTCTTGGCGGTGCAATCCGTGATCCATTGTCCGGCCGTGGTTATGTATATCAGGCGATGCGTGTGACTGGTGCTGCAGACCCTACTGTACCTGTGTCTGAGACATTAAAGGGTAAATTATCCCAGAAGAAATTAGTTCGTGGTGCAGCAAGCGGTTATTCTTCTTATGGTAACCAGATTGGTCTTGCTACAGGCTACGTTAAAGAAATTTATCATCCGGACTATGTGGCTAAGCGTATGGAAATCGGTGCTGTTATGGGTGCTGCAAAGCGTGAAAACGTTAAGCGTGAAAATTCCGATCCGGGCGATATCATTATTTTACTTGGCGGACGTACAGGTCGTGACGGCTGCGGCGGTGCAACCGGTTCTTCCAAAGCACATACCGAGACTTCTATTGAAACCTGTGGTGCAGAAGTTCAGAAGGGTAATGCTCCAACAGAACGTAAGATTCAGAGAATGTTCCGTAGAGCAGAAGTTAGTAAGTTAATCAAGAAGTGTAATGATTTTGGTGCCGGCGGTGTATCCGTTGCTATCGGTGAGTTGGCAGCAGGCTTACGTGTAGAATTAGACAGGGTTCCAAAGAAGTATGCAGGTTTAGATGGTACAGAACTTGCAATTTCCGAATCTCAGGAACGTATGGCAGTTGTTGTTGACCCTAAGGATGTAGCAGAATTCCTTGGCTATGCAGCAGAAGAAAACTTAGAGGCTGTAGAAGTTGCAGAAGTAACTGCAGACCCACGTTTAGTTTTAGTTTGGAGAGGCAAGGAAATCGTAAATCTTTCCCGTGCATTCCTTGACACAAACGGTGCACATCAGGAAACTTGCGTATCTGTTGATATTCCATGCAAGGAAGCAAATGTATTTGAACAGTATGCAATTCCTGCAGTAGGTACAGCAGTAGAAGCAGGCGATGCAAAGGCTGCATGGCTTACTTCTTTAGCAGATTTAAATGCATGTTCTCAGAAGGGTCTGGTAGAAATGTTTGATGCTTCTATCGGTGCAGGCAGCGTATTTATGCCTTACGGCGGTCAGATGCAGCTTACTGAGACCCAGACTATGGTAGCAAAATTACCTACTTTAGAAGGTAAGACTGACACAGTAACTATGATGAGTTACGGTTTTGACCCATATATTTCCAGCTGGAGCCCATACCATGGTGCTATTTACGCAGTATTAGAGTCCATGAGTAAAATTGTTGCTTCCGGCGGTGATTACTCCAAGATTCGTTTCACATTCCAGGAATACTTCCGTAGAATGAGCGAAGAGCCAAAGCGTTGGAGCCAGCCATTTGCAGCTCTCCTTGGTGCATACAGCGCACAGATGGGCTTTGGTTTACCATCTATCGGTGGTAAGGACTCCATGTCCGGTACCTTCGGTGATATCGACGTACCGCCTACATTAGTATCCTTTGCAGTAGATGTAGCAAAGAGCAGTGATATTGTTACTCCTGAATTAAAGGCGGCAGGCAATGTATTATTACAGGTTGCTTTAGAAAAGGATTCATTTGATGTTCCGGTATATGCTTCTGTTATGAAGACATACGATGCAGTACTTGCAGCAATGAAGGCAGGTCACATTGTT
>JAZQUB010000004.1:0-20255 GCA_045631045.1 Lachnospiraceae bacterium | reverse complement strand
AAGGATGCCGGTAAGATTGCAGGCTTAGAAGTAAAGCGTATTATCAACGAGCCTACCGCAGCAGCTTTGGCATATGGTCTTGACAATGAAAAAGAGCAGAAGATTATGGTATACGACTTAGGTGGTGGTACCTTCGACGTTTCCATCATTGAAATCGGCGATGGCGTTATCGAAGTATTGGCTACAAGCGGTGACAACAGACTTGGTGGTGATGACTTTGACCAGAAGGTTACAGACTGGATGTTAGCAGAGTTCAAGAAGGCAGAAGGCGTAGATTTATCTAACGACAAGATGGCTCTTCAGAGATTAAGAGAAGCTGCAGAAAAAGCAAAGAAGGAATTATCCAGTGCAACTACTACAAACATTAACTTACCATTCATCACAGCAACAAGCGAAGGTCCAAAGCACTTTGATATGACTTTAACTCGTGCAAAGTTTGATGAGTTGACACATGATTTAGTAGAAAGAACAGCAATTCCTGTTCAGAACGCTTTAAAGGATGCAGGCCTTAACGCAAGCGAACTTAGCAAAGTATTATTAGTTGGTGGTTCTACACGTATCCCTGCTGTTCAGGACAAAGTTAAAATGCTTACAGGTCATGAACCAAACAAATCCTTAAACCCGGACGAATGTGTAGCTTTAGGTGCTTCTATTCAGGGTGGTAAATTAGCAGGCGATGCAGGTGCAGGCGAAATCCTCTTGTTAGACGTTACACCATTATCTCTTTCTATCGAGACCATGGGTGGTATCGCTACAAGATTAATTGAGAGAAATACTACAATTCCTACAAAGAAGAGCCAGATTTTCTCTACAGCAGCTGACAACCAGACCGCAGTTGATATCAACGTAGTTCAGGGTGAAAGACAGTTTGCAAGAGACAACAAGAGCCTTGGTCAGTTCAGATTAGATGGTATTCCACCAGCAATGAGAGGTGTACCACAGATCGAAGTTACTTTCGATATCGATGCAAACGGTATCGTAAATGTATCTGCTAAGGATTTAGGCACAGGTAAGGAACAGCACATCACTATTACAGCGGGTTCTTCTATGTCTGATGATGAAATCGAAAGAGCAGTGAAGGAAGCAGCTGAATTTGAAGCTCAGGATAAGAAGCGTAAAGAAGCTATCGATACAAGAAACGAAGCAGACTCTTTCGTATTCCAGACAGAAAAGGCTTTAAACGAAGTTGGTGACAAAATTTCTGCAGATGAAAAAGCCGGCGTAGAGGCTGAACTTGCAAATGTAAAGGCTATCCTTGACAGAACTGCAAATCAGGAAATGTCCGACAGCGATGTAGAAGAATTAAAGGCTGCAAAAGAAAAGTTAATGGCAAGCGCACAGGCATTATTCACAAAGATGTATGAATCTATGCAGGGTGCTCAGGGCGCAGGTCCTGACATGAGTGGTGCTCAGGGTGCAGGCTATGCAGGTGGTGCAGCAAATGATGATATCATCGATGGTGATTACAGAGAAGTTTAAAATTTTTAAGATTTTAGCAACCCCGCGTTTTTCAATGCGGGGTTGAATTGGAGTGATTTTATGGCAGAACAAAAACGAGACTATTATGAGGTCCTCGGTCTGGATAAAAATGCAGATGATGCGGCAATAAAAAAAGCATACCGTGTACTTGCAAAAAAATACCATCCGGACGTAAATCCGGGCGATAAAGAAGCGGAAGTAAAGTTTAAAGAAGCTTCAGAAGCATATGCAGTGCTTTCTGATCCGGAAAAGAGACGTCAGTATGACCAGTTTGGTCATGCGGCATTTGACGGCGGCGCAGGTGGAGCCGGCGGATTTGGCGGATTTGATTTTAGTGGAGCGGATTTCTCTGATATTTTCGGAGATATGTTTGGCTTTGGTGATATTTTCGGTGGTCGCAGCCGCGGTCGTAATAATGGCCCAATGAAGGGCGAGGATATTCGTACCAGTATGAGAATTACCTTCGAAGAGGCTGTGGCAGGCTGTAAGAAGGAAGTAGAATTAAATGTAAAAGAAGAGTGTAAGGCTTGTCATGGCTCCGGTGCCAAAGCAGGCACCAGCCCGGAAACTTGCTCTAAGTGTGGCGGTAAGGGTCAGGTAGTATTTACTCAGCAGTCTATGTTTGGCACAATCCGTAACGTACAGGCATGTCCTGATTGTCGCGGAACAGGTAAGATTATTCGTGAGAAGTGTACCGATTGTCGCGGCACCGGATTTGTTTCCATGCGTAAAAAATACGAAGTGGATATTCCGGCGGGCGTAGACAGCGGTCAGCGTAAGCGCCTTACCGGTCTTGGTGAACCGGGCTTAAACGGCGGACCAAGAGGTGACGTGGTAATTGAATTTATCGTAGGACGCCACCCTATTTTCCAACGTCAGGATTTAAATATTTTCTCAGCAGTTCCAATCAGTTTTGCAGTGGCAGCACTTGGCGGTGAGATTATGATTGATACCATAGACGGCAAGGTTGCGTATGATGTAAAGGCCGGAACACAGACCGATACCAAGATTCGTCTTCGCGGCAAAGGTGTTCCATCCTGGAGAAATAAAGAGGTTCGAGGTGACCACTATGTTACACTGGTGGTTCAGACACCGGATAAATTATCTAACGAAGCAAAGGAATTATTAAGACAATTTGATGCTTTGACTGGGGATTCTTTGAATACTGCCCCAAAAGAAGGTACAGACGAACCAAAGAGTAAGAAAAAATTCTGGAAGTAGGACGCGGGGGAGCAAAGGATGATTACTTCAAAAAAGACGCAAATAATCGGTTTGACTACTGGCGTATAGCGGCAGTTGCTTTTGCTGCGGTGTTGGTGGTACTGAACTTATTGAGAATATTTGATAATAATTTTTGGGGTGATGAAGCCTTTACTATCCGTTTGTCGTGGATGAGTGTTCCTGAGATGCTTCGGGCAACTGCCGAAGATGTGCATCCGCCACTGTATTATGGTATTGTACAGTTGTTTTGCAAGGTATTTGGTTATACGGGGGTGGTATATCATTTGGCATCCTTTGTACCTTATGTGCTTGTAATCGTACTGGATTGACCCTGATTTGGAAGTGGTTCGGTATGGAAGCTTCCGTACTGTTAATTACATTGGCCTCTTTGCTGGAGACAGCAGTTTCCTTTCATGTTGAAGTCAGAATGTATTCCTGGGACTCGCTGTTTATGTTGGCAAGCTTTTTGGCACTGTATTCGATTTTTACGCAAAACAGAACGAGAGATTACGTGTGGTTTGTACTTGCATCATTAGCCGGTGCATATACACATTATTATTGTCTGGTATCAGTGGCTTTTTTCTATGTCATATTAATAGGATTGGCATTGATAAAAAGAGAGGCATATTTTAAAAAGACCTTGATTGCCTGTTTGGTCACGGTGGCAGCATATCTCCCATGGCTGATAGTATTACTGCAGACCTTTCAAAGAACCATGGGTGATTTCTGGATGACGAATATTCCGTATCTGAAGGATTGTTTTGCATACCTTTTCAGCGGAAGACTGCAGTATGTTCTTTTGGTAATAATGCTATTAGCAGTTATGCTTACAGCATGGTATCAGAGAAAAGATTTCGGTAAGGTATTATGGCTTGCTGCCGGTATGAGCAGTATTCTCGGCACGATTTTGGTGGGTAATTTGATTTCCAGAATATTCAGACCGGTGTTTATTGTAAGATATTTGTATCCGGTTGCAATTATTGCCTGGGTACTTCTGGCGGTAGGGATTGCATCCCTGAAAAAGAAGCGCATTTACTGCGCAGTGATTAGCGCAGCGCTTTTGATTATATGCATTCCGCAATATTTTACTACGTACCGGGCAGACAAACAACAAAATGAACTGTTGCTCGAGACTCTGGAGGCTACAGCGGAAATCCAAGGAGAAGACAGCGTAATACTTACCAATCTGGAGTATCTGGATTGGACCGTACTTGACTACTACTATCCGGAAGTGAAACATGTATTGCTTGATACGGCAGAGATACCGGTTTTGGATAAGGAGCATACCTACTGGTTGATGCTTCAAGGAGAAATCTTAGCAGATGTTGTAACACAGCTGGAGGTACAAGGATACGCTGCTGATACGGTAGTAGAAAATGGTACACTGGGAACGAATCCGGTGGTGGTGTATAAAATAAATAAATCATATACAAAAAATGTTTATTGACCACATAGAATGAAAAGGGTATATCCCAAAACGGTGAGGGCGATTTAGTTGTCATGGATATTGAAACCTATAACAGAAGAGAAAAGATGTTAAAGCTTAGAGAGGAGCTTTTGAGTGTAGAAGAAGATAGACTTGCAGGAAGAATGGGCTATACACTTGATGAATTGGATGATTATCTTGATAATGTGATTGCAGAGGTGTAGTATGGCTCAATATCAAAAATATAAAGTGATTGTTTCCGATAAAGCAAAGAGAATGTTGGGAGCTCATAGGTGTATGTAGATTACAATTGGTTGTCGGAAAAATAAAATAAAACATCAATCGGGACCGGCCATTTGGCCGGTCCTTTTCCTGTTCTTATCTTAAATTATCCCTTTTCATCCATTATCGGTAGCACTGTCACAGGATTCCATATCCGGTGTACAGTCATGCTTTAACTTTGATTCACAGGAAGGTGCACTTAATTCCAGTGGTTTAATGTTGCGGTCTAAGAGGCTGCCGCGTACGAAGTGAAGGCATGCGCTTTCTTCTACGGTTGCCAGGCATCCCTTTGGAATGGTTCCGCGGGTTGCACCGTGGAAGTTGTAGAAGGAATAGTACAGACTGAATACATACAAGGTTATGCCCAGGCTGATTTCGGAATCATCCGGATTGAACCCCAGTACCTTTGCTACAGCAGATGCCTGAATACCCTGATTTTGAGGAGACTGGGTGGTTACCAAACCGTTGAAAATCAAGGTAGGGGTAGCGGTAGTTCCGGCTACAGTGTAAGCAGGTCCGTACGGAGCATAGAGCTGCAGGGTTACGGCGGTTGGATTGGTATCTTCGTTATATTCCGGATCGGTTGTGGAACCCGGCAGATATATAACGTTGGTAAGCGGGATAGTGGCCAACAGCCTCTGGCAGCAGTCAAACAATCTCACAACAACGGTAAAGTTCAGCTCGGTTAAATCCACGTTGTAACAATACGGCCGATTAGTAATCGGGGTGATTGCCGCACTGCCCGGAAGCAGGTCTACGATTTCTGCCGTTGCATAAGCAGCCGTTGGATAGGTGGCAGGAATGTTAACTCCTAACGGAACTGTTCGGCACAGGTTAATGCCGATGCTGTCGTATATTACCGGTGCGTAAAGTAATAAAGCGTCCGGAGTGCCGCAGATTGGAGTGGTACATACATCCGTACAAGGACAACCGTTTGTTTGATTATTTGCAATCGCGTTGCTGGTAAAGCATTTGGATTTGCAGTTACAATTACATTTAGCCATAAAAAAACTCCTTTTTTATTATAAGATATGAAATATAAGTCTGACTTGTGTGAGATAGAGCATATTTTCACATACAAAATCATAGAGTTAATACAAGGAAAATTTAGTGTGAGCTTATGAAGTATTTGTTTGATATGGGCGAAGTGTGGCATGTGTATGCGGATATGGGCAATCAGTGGATATATTATCGTATGGAACAGGTGGAAGAAGAAACTCTAGACAAAAATGGTACGGAATTACCCGGTCCATTGGGGCGTCTGGATTTACTAAAAGAGTTGGAAGAACAGAACCAAATATGCAAAGAACGTGTTAAAATTTATGAAAAACAACACTATGAGATGCAGAAGACTCTGGAAGAAGCAAAGAAGCAACTGCAACAAGAAAAGGAGCGCATAGAATTACAGAAAAAGCAAGAAATAGAGCATATGAAGCAGCAATTTGAAGCATCCTATGTGGAATTAAAGGAATTAGCTGAAAAAATGCAGGAGGAAGGACGTGTTTGGCGTCAAAGATATTTGGATTTAGCATATCAGGTATCTCCGAAAGGAAAATAGTTTGCACTTTTGCAAGAATGATTGTATAATTAATTATGTATGTCATAATGACAATAAAAAACGCTAATTGGTTATGAATTTATAAAACGTGAGGGTGCATTACTATGAAATGGATGAAATTTCGTGTAAAAACGATTACAGAAGCAGAAGATGTAATTATTTCTGCATTATATGATTTGGGATTTGAAGGCGCGCAGATTGAAGATAAGGTGCCTTTGACTGCTTCTGAGAAAGAGCAGATGTTTGTGGATATTCTGCCACAGGGACCGGAGGATGACGGTGTGGCATATCTTAGCTTTTTTGTGGAAGAGAATGAAGAAGGTGAGCTGATTTTCCAGGATGAGGTGACGACCAAGGAAGCAATTCTTGCTATGGTAGAGGAAGAGTTAGAAAGCTGGAAGAGCTTTATGGATATTGGCGAAGGCTCCGTAGAAGTGGATGAAACCGAGGATATTGACTGGATCAATAACTGGAAGCAGTATTTCCATCAGTTCTATATCGATGACATTTTAGTAATTCCATCCTGGGAAGAAGTAAAGGAGGAAGATGAGGGTAAAATGGTATTGCATATTGACCCGGGTACGGCATTTGGAACCGGTATGCATGAGACCACCCAGCTTTGTATTCGTCAGTTGCGCAAATATATTACTCCGGAAACGGAACTTTTGGATGTAGGAACAGGAAGCGGTATTTTGTCTATTTTATCTTTGATGTTTGGGGCAAAGCATGCCGTGGGTACTGACTTGGACCCATGTGCAGTGCCGGCCGTTCGCGAAAACAGCGAAGTGAATGGTATTCGTCCGGAGCAGTTTGATATGATGATTGGTAATATTATCTGCGACAAGGAAGTGCAGGATAAGGTAGGCTATGGCAAGTATGATATCGTTGTAGCAAATATTTTGGCAGATGTACTGGTGCCTCTTACACCGGTTATCGTAAATCAGTTAAAGACAGGTGGTTACTATATTACTTCCGGCATTATCGATGACAAGGAAGAAACCGTAGTAGAGGCAGTAAAAGCAGCAGGGCTTACGGTAGTAGAAGTTACTTATCAGGGCGAGTGGGTAAGTGTAACCGCCCGCAAAGACTTTTAGAGGATAGAATACAATATGTTTCAGTTTTTTGTGGACAAGTCTCAAATTCATGAAAACCAGGGGCTTGCATATATAACAGGACCGGATGTGAATCATATCAGCCATGTGCTTCGTATGAAGCCGGGGGAGCAGTTTTATGTAACCGATGGAGAGCGCCGGGGCAAATATCTCTGCGCATTGAAAAGCGTGTCAGCAGAGCAGGTAGTCTGTGATATTGTACAAAATATTACAGATACCACGGAGCTGCCTTGCGAAATCGTGCTTTATCAGGGGCTTCCAAAGGCAGATAAGATGGAACTTATTATTCAAAAGGCAGTGGAGCTTGGAGCCAGCCGCATTGTGCCGGTGGAGACGAAGCGTTCTGTGGTGAAGCTGGATGCCAAGAAAGCACAGGCCAAAATCAGTCGTTGGCAGGGCATTGCAGAGGCAGCAGCCAAGCAAAGCAAGCGTGATGTGATTCCGGTTATCGGAGAGCTTATGACCCTAAAGGAAGCATTGAAAGAGGCGGCAAATTTTGAAGTCAGTATGATGCCTTATGAAAATGCAGAAGGTATGGACTTTACCAGAAGGTTATTGGAAGGTATTCAGCCGGGACAGCGCGTGGCAATTTTTGTCGGGCCGGAGGGTGGCTTTGATGACAGCGAAGTAGAAGCAGCACTTTCCATGGGAACCAAGCCTGTTACATTAGGGCGCAGAATTCTACGCACGGAAACTGCGGGGCTTGCAATTTTATCCATGCTGGTTTATGTATTAGAGGTTTAAAACGATACCTTAAATACGGGCTTTGCATAAAATATATTAGAGAAATTTTTATTATAAATGGAAAGGAACTATCATGGAAGTTTATTTAGATAACTCTGCTACTACGGCTTGTTTCCCGGAAGTGGCGCAGTTTATGACACACATCTTATGTGAAGACTACGGTAATCCTTCCAGTATGCATAGAAAAGGCATTGAGGCCGAGCATTATTTGAAGGAGGCCAAAGATATTTTTGCCCGTATACTGAAGGTAAATACCAAAGAACTGTTTTTTACTTCCGGCGGTACCGAGGCCGATAATTTGGCATTGATTGGCTGTGCACTGGCAAATCATCGTAGCGGTAAGCATATTATTACCACAAAGATTGAGCATCCGGCGGTTTTGGAAACTTGTGGATATCTGGAAAAGCAGGGATTTGAAGTGACCTATTTACCGGTAGATGAATATGGTGTAATTCGTCCGGGGGACTTAGAAAAGGCCATGAGGGCCGATACCATTTTGGTATCCGTGATGCATACTAATAACGAAATCGGTTCTTTACAGCCTATTATGGAGATTGGAAAGCTTATTAAGAAAATCAATCCAAAGTGTCTGTTTCATGTAGATGCAGTACAGGGCTTTGGTAAGGCGCGTATTTATCCAAAGAAGATGAATATTGATTTGTTGTCAGCCAGCTCACACAAAATTCATGGACCAAAGGGAGTGGGACTTTTGTATGTTGGCGACAAAGTGAAAATTGTTCCGATTAATTACGGAGGCGGTCAACAGAGAAATTTGCGCTCCGGCACGGAGAATGTGGCAGGTATTGCAGGTATGGCCATGGCGGCACAGAAGCTTTATGACAAATTAGATGAAGAAGTGATGGGGCTTTATGAATTGAAGAAATACTTTGTAGATGGACTTTGTAAGATTGCCGACACGCAGGTGAATGGTTATACCGATGGTCGCAGTGCACCTCACGTAATCAGTTTTTCGGTAAAGGGTGTTCGAAGCGAGGTGCTTTTACATTCCTTGGAGGACAAAGGCATTTATGTATCTGCTGGCAGTGCCTGTGCGTCCAATCATCCGCAAACTTCCAAGACGTTAATGGCAATTGGTCTGGATAAGAGCTTGTGGGATTCTACCATTCGTTTCAGTATGTCTGTTTTTACAACCAAAGAAGAAATAGACTATACATTGAATACGTTATATGATATGATTCCAATGTTAAGAAGATACACCAGACATTAGAAAAGAGAGGAAAATCATGTTTACAGCATTTTTGATAAAATATGGCGAAATCGGCATCAAGGGCAAAAACAGATATATGTTTGAAGATGCACTGGTTCAGCAGATTAAGTACGCACTGAAAAAGTGCGAGGGCGAATTTGCCATTCGCAAGACTCAGGGACGTATTTATGTAGATGCCCTGACCGAGTTTGATTATGACGAGACTGTAGAGAGATTGACACAGGTATTTGGTATTTCCGGTATCTGTCCGGTTGTATATGTAGAGGACGAAGGCTTTGAGAAGCTTTGTGAGACGGTTGTACAGTATATGAAGGATGTATATGGTGACTGCGACAAGACCTTCAAGGTGTTTGCAAGACGTGCACGCAAAAACTATCCTTTGGAGTCTCAGGAAATCTGCATGGAAATGGGAGGAGCTATTTTAAATGCATTCCCTGACATGAAGGTAGACGTACACAATCCGGAAATTAAGTTAAATATTGAAATTCGCGAAAAAATTTATATTTACAGCGAAGAAATTCCGGGTGCTATGGGTATGCCTGTAGGTACCGGCGGTAAGGCGATGTTACTCCTTTCCGGTGGTATAGACTCTCCAGTAGCAGGGTATATGGTTGCAAAGCGCGGCGTGAAGATTGATGCGGTATATTTCCATGCACCACCTTATACCAGCGAGCGTGCAAAGGAGAAGGTAGTGGATTTGGCGCGCATCGTATCTAAATACACCGGCCCGATTTATCTGCATGTGATTAATTTTACAGACATTCAGTTATACATTTACGAAAACTGTCCGCATGACGAGCTGACCATTATTATGAGACGTTATATGATGCGTATTGCTGAGCAGATTGCACAGGAAACAGAATGTCTCGGACTTATTACCGGTGAAAGCATCGGCCAGGTGGCAAGTCAGACCATGCAGTCTTTGGCAGTTACCAATGAAGTTTGTGAGCTTCCGGTATATCGTCCTTTAATTGCTTTTGATAAGGAAGATATCGTTACCCTTTCCAAGAAAATTGGTACCTATGAGACTTCTATTTTACCATTTGAGGATTGTTGTACTATTTTCGTGGCAAAGCATCCGGTTACCAAGCCAAACTTGGGTATTATCAAAAAGCATGAGTTATGCCTTTCTGAAAAGATTGACGAGTTGGTACAGACTGCGTTAGATACCAAGGAACTCATTATTGCTACGGAGAACTAAAGACAAATAAAAACTTCGCAGTAGCTTGCTACTGCGAAGTGCTTTTTCCATATGCAGTTGGGAAATTAGGCTCTGTAATTTTCCAGAATTGCCATAATTTCATCGGCTTCTTCTTCCGCATGAACGTTTAAAGTAATTGGCTTGGACAAGTCTAAGCTGAAGATACCCATGATAGATTTTGCATCAATAACGTATCTGCCGGAAACTAAATCGAAATCACAATCAAATTTTGTAACATCGTTTACGAAAGATTTCACTTTGTCAATTGAATTTAAAGAAATCTGTAATGTTTTCATTGGAATAAATTCCTCCTTTTTTAAAGTATCAAATCTAATAATATGGTAATTCAACTAAGGACAAAAGTCAATGTAAAACATGTATAAATTTAGGAGAAAAACATGCGTAAAGTTGCCCTACACAATCTTGGATGTAAAGTAAATTCCTATGAGCTGGATGTCATTGGACAAAAGTTAGAAGAAAAAGGCTATATTATTGTTCCATTTGACGAAAAGGCTGATGTTTATATTATAAATACTTGTACCGTTACGAATATGGCGGATAGAAAGAGTCGTCAGATGCTGCATCAGGCAAAAAAACGTAATCCGGAGGCGATCGTAGTAGCCGTAGGCTGTTATGTACAGACCGGCATGGAGCAGGTACTTTCTGATGCGGGGATTGACCTTGCTGTCGGTAACAACAAAAAGAAGGACCTTGTTGAAATTTTAGAGGCATATCTTGCAGATAGAGCAGGGGAAGGTGTTTTAAATAAAACCATGAATGACACCAGTGTCATTGATATTAATGCTACCTTTGATTATGAAGAAATGCAGCTTACCCACACAGCAGGGCATACCAGAGCATACATTAAAGTGCAGGACGGATGCAATCAGTTTTGCTCTTATTGTATTATTCCATATGCCAGGGGAAGGGTCCGCAGTCGTCATTTAGACAGCATTCGTCAGGAAATTACGGGGCTTGCAAAGGCGGGCTACAAAGAAATTGTACTGACCGGTATCCATATCAGCTCCTATGGTATTGATTTTGAGGATGAAGCCTGGGCTCAGGGACAGTGTGTGGACAAGCCTCAGGTAAACGAAAGAAAAGACTATTCCGGTGCAAGCAAGCTGTTGGATTTGATTGAGCGTATTCACGATATCGAAGGAATTGAACGTATTCGTATCGGTTCTTTGGAGCCGCGTATTGTCACGGCAGAAAGTGCAAAAAGATTAGCGGCACTTTCCAAGCTTTGTCCGCATTTTCACCTGTCGCTTCAGAGTGGCTGCGATGAAACATTAAAACGTATGAATCGCAGATATAATACGGCACAGTTTAGGGAAAGTGTACAGGCTCTGCGCGATGCATTTGGAAATCCGGCCATTACCACAGATGTAATTGTAGGTTTTCCGGCAGAAACCGAAGATGAGTTTGTACAGACGGTAAAATATTTAGAAGAAATTTCTCTGTATGAAATGCACATTTTTAAGTATTCCATGCGAAAAGATACCCGTGCAGCTGCTATGAAGGAACAGGTGCTAGAAGCGGTAAAAACAAGACGAAGCGCAGTACTTTTGGAGATGGAAGCACGTAAGAGTAAGGAATATCGCAGTGAGTTTGTGGGTAGTGCTGTGAAAGTTTTGTTTGAGGAAAGCAAAGAAATAAAAGGCAGAACGTACATGATTGGTCATACAAGGGAATATGTGAAAGTTGCTGTGGAAGCAAGTAAAAATCTGACAAATCAGATTCTGGAAGTGCAAATAGAAGCGTTTTTGGAAGATGATATATTGTTTGGAAATTTAAGATTTTTATAAGAAAATCGAAAAAACAAACGCTAGTGATTGAAATTTTATGTGAATTAGGTTAATATAAAATATAATGGAGTAGTATAAGATAAGACTGCACGGAGGTACGTTTTATGGGAGATTTTGGAAATACACAATACATCAAAGTAGAAACTGAGCCAATGACTGGCGTACAGATGGTGCTTTCTACTGTATATGAGGCGTTACGTGAGAAGGGATACAATCCGGTAAATCAGATTGTTGGATATATTATGAGTGGAGATCCGACCTTTATTACATCTCACAATAGCGCAAGAAGCCTTATTATGAAGGTAGAGCGTGACGAATTGGTAGAAGAGTTATTGTCAAGTTATATTGCCAATAAGAAGTGGGATTAGTGGATGAGAGTAATGGGATTGGATCTGGGGACGAAGACAGTAGGAGTTGCAATCAGCGATGCGCTTCAGCTTACTGCCCAGGGAATTGAAATTATCAGACGTAAGGATGAGAATAAGCTTCGCCAGACGCTTGCGCGTATCGAAGCATTAATTGTAGAGTATGAAGTAAGTGAAATTGTGTTGGGTCTGCCAAAGCATATGAACAATGATATGGGTGACAGAGCACAGTTCTCTTTAGAGTTCAAAGAAAAGCTGGAACGCCGGACCGGTCTGCCCGTGGCATTGTGGGATGAGCGTCTGACTACCGTCAGCGCAGACCGAATCATGCTGGAAGCAGGCGTTCGTCGCGAGGAGCGCAAGGAATACGTAGATAAAATTGCGGCTACTATTATATTGCAAGGATATTTAGATTACAAAAAAGGTCGGCAGGAAAACAACGCATAATTTTTGCGATTTTTTGTATTAGGAGTAAAAAAGTGGAGAAAATATTATTTAGTCCGGATGGAGAGGAACAGGTTGAATTTTTTGTTTTAGAGCAGACCAGACTGGGCGGATTTAATTATATTTTAGTTACTGATGTAGAAGACGGAGATGGAGAAGCACTGATTTTAAAGGATTTATCGGAAGAAACAGATGCAGAGGCTATCTATGAAATCGTAACGGAGGATTCCGAACTGGAAGCAGTGGCAACCGTGTTTGAGAATCTTTTAGACGACGTTGACTTAGTTTAGGTAGAGGATTTTTAGCAATACAGTTGCTGCCGGAGAATTATTTGGCGAACCGTATTTGTCAAGATGATAGAAGGTGCGAGAAGGTATTGCCTCTTGAGCGGATAGAAGAGGCGTTGTATGTAAGGATACCGTGCACCTTTGGTTGTAATGCGGTAAAACATAAATGATTGTTCTGCGGCTGCTGGTATGAGTGTGGAGGAAAGTCGTGTGAGGAAAGAACAGAATATGGTTTCGGGTACTGTGGGAAAAGTTCAGAACAGCAAGCTGAAAATTATTCCACTGGGTGGGCTGGAACAAATTGGTATGAACATTACTGCCTTTGAGTATGAAGACAGTATTGTTGTCGTGGACTGTGGTTTGGCGTTTCCGGCAGATGATATGTTGGGTATCGATCTGGTTATTCCGGATGTCACTTACCTGAAGGATAATTATGACAAAGTAAAGGGCTTTGTGATTACCCATGGACATGAGGATCATATAGGTGCTTTGCCATATATTTTAAAAGATATGAATGTGCCGGTGTATGCTACCAGACTTACCATGGGCATTATCGAAAACAAGTTGAAAGAACACAATCTGGTACAGAATACCAAACGTAAAATCGTAAAGTTTGGTCAGTCCATTAATCTTGGTCAGTTTCGTATAGAGTTTATCAAGACCAATCACAGCATCGTAGATGCAGCAGCATTGGCAATTTATTCTCCGGCAGGAGTGGTAGTTCACACCGGGGATTTCAAGGTGGATTACACACCGGTTTTCGGTGATGCCATTGATTTAACCCGCTTTGCGGAAATAGGCAAAAAGGGAGTGCTTGCACTCTTGATAGAGTCTACCAATGCAGAACGTCCGGGTTTTACTCAGTCTGAACGTACTGTTGGAAAGACCTTTGATACGTTGTTTGAAGAGCACAGAAATACCCGTATTATCGTGGCCACTTTTGCTTCTAATGTGGACCGCGTACAGCAGATTATCAATACCGCATACCGCTATGGACGCAAAGTAGTGGTAGAAGGCCGCAGTATGGTTAATATTATTGAGACGGCTGCAAATTTGGGGTGTCTGGCAGTTCCGGAAAATACATTGATTGAAGTGGAACAGTTAAAGGATTATCCGGACAATCAGACAGTTATTATTACCACCGGTTCTCAGGGCGAGAGCATGGCTGCCCTGTCACGTATGGCAAGCGGCATGCACAGAAAGATTTCCATTACACCGAGTGATACCGTAATCTTTTCATCCAGTCCGATTCCGGGCAATGAAAAAGCGGTAACGAAGGTTATTAACGAGATATTACAAAAAGGTGCAGAAGTAATTTATCAGGATGCACATGTATCCGGACATGCATGTCAAGAAGAACTGAAATTGATTTATACTTTGGTAAAGCCGCAATATGTTATGCCGGTGCATGGTGAGTACAAACATCTCATAGCGCAGAAAAAGATTGCACAGAGTCTCGGCATACCAAAGGAGCATGTTTTTATTATGAAGTCCGGTCAGGTGCTGGAACTTTGTGAAGAAAGTGCAGAGGTTACAGGAATCGTACCGGCAGGTGGCATTTTGGTAGATGGCCTGGGTGTGGGCGATGTAGGAAATGTGGTGCTTCGTGACAGACAGCATTTGGCAGAAGACGGTATTATGATAGTTGTTCTAGCATTAGACAGCTACAATGGTGTATTGGTTTCCGGACCGGATATTGTTTCCAGAGGCTTTGTATATGTCAGAGAAAGTGAGTCTTTAATGGATGAGGCTCGCGAACTTGTGGATGAGGCTGTTAATCAGTGTCTGGACAGAGGTATTACCGACTGGGGCAAGTTAAAGAGTGCTATTCGCGACAGCTTAAGCGACTATGTTTGGAAGAAAACCAAACGTCGCCCGATGATTTTACCGATAATTATGGAAGTATAAAAATACAAAGGTACGTATGAAAGAAGTTGCATTGATACTTGAGACAACATCTGTGTTGGTGGATACGATTAAGAGTACATCCATATACACAGAGTTTCAAAGTGCTTTAGAGGATTTGAAAAGATATCCGGAGTTAAAAGCTCTTGCGGATGAGTTTCGTGCTCAAAAATTTTTAGCATATCACTCCTTAAAGGGACAAGTTAGTTTTGCGGATTTTGCGGATTTAGAGGAAAAACGTGTAGAGCTTGCCGATTATCCGCAAATTGAGCGCTATTTGAATGCGGAAGTAGCATTATGTCGTGTACTGCAGGAGGTGGAAAGCCACCTGACAGCGGGCATGTGCTTTGACTAGCCGGCCAAATAGCAAGAGAGAGGCGTAATTATGAAAAAACAAAAGTCTGCACATTCTGCATTATTCAGAATAACCAAATTATTACTGGCCGTTGTAATTGTTATGATGGTCTATGTGGGCGCGCTTACGGCATATGATTTTGGTTATAGAGTTTTTGCAGAAAAACCTGTAACCCAGGCTCCGGGCAAAGAGGTTGTAGTAATAATTGAAGAGGGTATGGGAACCGGTGCGGTTGCAGAGATGCTGGAAGCACAGGGGGTTATTCGTGATGCACTGATTTTTAAGATTCAGAATAAATTTTCCCACTATTCCTCCGGTTTTATGGCCGGCACATATACACTTAATACCTCTATGGACAATGACGACATTATGGCCATTTTGTCCGGAGAAGTCAGTCAGGAGTAGGACATGATTATAGATGAAAGAATGGTTGCCTTTATTCAGTCTTTGGATAAAGGCAATACCCCGTTTTTAACAGAATTGGAAGAAGAGGCGATTCGCACGGATGTACCAATTATTCGGCCGGCTATGCAAAGCCTGATGCGGTTTCTTTTGAAGCTACATAAGCCTGCCAGAATATTAGAGGTGGGTACAGCCATTGGTTTTTCGGCTATTTTAATGGCGGAATATGGGCCTGAGGATTGCCATATCACTACGATTGAGAAGTATGAAAAGCGTATTCCGCTTGCAAAGGCTAATTTTAAAGCCAGCGGTCATGGGGACAAAATTACATTATTAGAAGGTGACGCGACCGACATATTAAAGGAACTTACCGGCACGTACGACATGATTTTTATGGATGCTGCAAAGGCACAGTACATTCATTTTATGCCGGATGTGATGCGTCTTTTGGCACCGGGAGGACTTCTTATCAGCGACAATGTGATGCAGGATGGCGAAATTATTGAGTCCCGCTTTGCAGTGACCAGAAGAAACCGCACCATTCATGCACGTATGAGAGAATACCTATTTGCATTGACACATGATGACACATTGGAAACCGTGGTGTTACCTGTGGGAGATGGCGTGACGCTTAGTATAAAGAAAGAGGAAAATTAAATTCATGGCTAGAAGAGAAAAAGCAGAATTACTGATTCCGGCAAGCAGTCTGGAAGTTTTAAAAACAGCAGTTATTTTTGGCGCAGATGCGGTGTATATTGGCGGCGAGGCTTTTGGTCTGCGTGCCAACGCCAAAAATTTTTCAAAAGAGGATATGATACAAGGCATTGCTTTTGCACACGAAAGAGGTGTAAAGGTATATGTCACTGCCAATATTTTGGCACACAATGGTGATTTAGAGGGAGCACGAGCTTATTTTACAGAGTTAAAGGAAGTAAAGCCGGATGCTCTGATTATTTCTGATCCCGGTATGTTTATGATTGCAAAGGAAGTTTGTCCGGAAATTGAAATTCATATTTCTACACAGGCTAATAACTGTAATTACCAGACTTATTTATTCTGGCATCAGCTTGGTGCACAACGTGTAGTGAGTGCTCGTGAGCTTTCCTTGACAGAAATTCGTGAAATTCGTGAGCGTATTCCGGAAGATTTGGAAATCGAGACCTTTATTCATGGTGCAATGTGTATTTCTTATTCCGGCCGTTGTCTGTTATCCAATTATTTTACAGGCAGAGATGCCAACCAGGGGGCATGCACACATCCTTGCCGCTGGAAGTACGCTGTAGTAGAAGAAAAACGTCCGGGAGAATATTTGCCGGTGTATGAAAATGACCGTGGCACCTATATTTTTAACTCCAAGGATTTGTGTATGATTGAGCATATTCCGGCAATTTGTGAGGCCGGTATCGATAGTTTGAAGATAGAAGGACGTATGAAAACAGCGCTTTATGTTGCAACCGTGGCACGTACGTACCGCAAGGCACTGGACGATTATTATGAAAGCGAAGAAAAATATCGCGCCAATATGGAATGGTACAAATCCGAAATCGGCAAGTGTACCTATCGCCAGTTTACTACCGGATTTTTCTTTGGAAAGCCTACAAACGAGACACAGATATATGACAACAACACATATGTAAATGAATATATTTATCTGGGCATTGCAGAGGAAGTGCGAGAGGATGGTCTGGTTCGTATCGAACAGCGCAACAAATTCTGTGTAGGCGATACTATCGAAATTATGAAACCGAGTGGTGATAATGTAATGGTTACGGTAGATGGTATGTATGACGCAGATATGAATCCTGTAGAAAGCTGCCCACATTCCAAGCAGTTGATTTATCTGAAATTATCTACGGTGCCGGAGCAGTATGACTTACTGAGAGTGCATAATATGAAGAACTAATATACAAAAGATTTAAGATAGAAGAGGGAGCAGCAAAATGAGCAAAATAAATGTAGAAGAAATTTTTGCCAGTAACGTATTTACGCTTGGCGTCATGAAGGAACGTCTTCCAAAGGACGTTTTTAAAGATGTCAAAAAAGTAATGGAACAGGGCGGAGAGCTTTCTTTGGCGGATGCAAATGTAGTAGCAAAGGCGATGAAGGACTGGGCAGTAGAAAAGGGTGCTACACATTACACGCACTGGTTCCAGCCATTAACCGGTATTACAGCCGAGAAACATGATGCTTTTGTGACCGTACCGGATGCATATGGCAAGACCTTACTGGAGTTTTCAGGTAAGGAATTAATTAAGGGCGAGTCCGACGCATCTTCTTTCCCGAATGGTGGAATCCGTTCTACCTGTGAGGCAAGAGGATATACTGCATGGGATATAACGTCTCCTGCATTTTTAAAGGAAGATTCTACAGGCGTGGTACTTTGTATTCCGACTGCATTTTGTTCTTACACCGGAGAAGCCTTGGATAAAAAGACACCGCTTTTACGTTCTATGGAAGCAATCAGTGCGCAGTCTTTGCGTATTATTCGTTTGTTTGGCAATACAACGGCAACAAAGGTTATTCCATCCGTTGGTGCAGAACAGGAATATTTTTTGGTGGACCGTGACAAATACTTAAAGAGAAAAGACTTAATTTTTGCAGGTCGTACTTTGTTTGGTGTTCCGGCTCCAAAGGGGCAGGAAATGGAAGATCATTATTTTGGTACGATTCGTGACCGCGTTGGTGCCTTTATGAAAGAACTAAACGTGGAGCTCTGGAAGCTTGGTGTTACTGCAAAGACGCAGCACAACGAAGCGGCACCGGCTCAGCATGAATTGGCTCCAATTTATGAGACTGCCAATATTGCAGTAGACCACAATCAGTTAATTATGGAGACTATGAAGAAGGTGGCAAGTCGTCATAATCTGACTTGTCTACTACATGAAAAACCATTTGCCGGTGTAAATGGTTCCGGTAAGCATGACAACTGGTCCCTTTGCACGGATACCGGTATTAATTTGTTAGACCCGGGTAAGACTCCGCATGAAAATATTCAGTTCCTTTTGATTGTAGCATGTATTATGAAGGCAGTAGATATTCATGCGGACCTTCTTAGACAGAGTGCGGCAGATGTGGGCAATGATCATAGATTGGGAGCAGGTGAGGCACCTCCTGCTATTATTTCCATGTTCTTGGGTGAACAGTTGGAAGACGTGGTAAATCAGTTAGTGGAAACCGGTGAAGCGGCTCGTTCCATAAAGGGAGAGAAATTAGAAACCGGTGTTTCTACACTTCCGGGATTTGAAAAAGATGCTACGGATCGTAACCGTACTTCGCCATTTGCATTTACCGGTAATAAATTTGAGTTCCGTATGGTTGGTTCGTCTGACTCCGTGGCAGGTCCAAATACTACATTAAATGCAATTGTTGCGGAAGCATTCTGTGAAGCCGCAGATGTGTTGGAGGCAGCAGAAGATTTTGATATGGCGGTGCATGATTTAATCAAAGAATACATGACAAAGCATCATCGCATTATCTTCAATGGTGACGGTTATTCTCAGAAGTGGGTAGAAGAAGCGGCAAGAAGAGGGCTTCCAAATATCAAGACTACTGTAGAGGCGGTAGAAACACTTCTTACGGAAAAATCCGTAAAGCTTTTTGAGAAGTTTGGTATTTTTACAAAGGTAGAGTTGGAATCACGTGCAGAAGTTCTTTACGAAACCTATGTTAAGACTATTAACATAGAAGCACGCACCATGATTGACATGGCATCCAAGCAGTACATACCGGCTATTATAGATTATACAAAGGTTCTGGCTGACACAGTGATTGCTGTACAGAGTGCAGGCGTGGATGCAGTTGTTCAGAAAAATCTCCTTATGGAAGTTTCTGACAAGCTGACGAAGGCAAGGACGGCTTTGGATGTGTTGATTGATGTGAGGACACAGTCTAAGGCTATCAAGAATCACAAAGAGCGTGCATTCTTCTTCAAAGAACATGTCGTTCCGGCAATGAATGATCTGAGAGGGCATATTGATTCTTTGGAGCGTATTGTGGATGCCAAAGTATGGCCGGTTCCAAACTACAGTGAGTTGATTTTTGAAGTTTAAGATTAAATAAACAGTTTAGCCGCAAGCTGAAAAGTCTGCGCAGCAGTCTAATTAAGCTTGTGGCTGACCTGAAAAAAGAATAAAAAGTTTTTAAAAAAATTTTAAAAAAGTACTTGCATTATTTTGAAAAGTATGTATAATAATATAAGTGTTCAGCAATAACATATAGCGCTATCGCCAAACGGTAAGGCAACGGACTCTGACTCCGTCATCTCAAGGTTCGAATCCTTGTAGCGCTGCTCGGCAGATTAAGATAAATTCAAATTTATTTTCTGATTTCAAGAGGTTATTGTGCTAATTTTCCGGGCAACAAAAAAGCTCGGAAGATTAAATCTTTCGAGCTTCTTAGCAGCGCTACAAGGATTCGAACCTTGAGATGACGGAGTCAG
>JAZQUB010000003.1:0-14980 GCA_045631045.1 Lachnospiraceae bacterium | reverse complement strand
GCTGAGGTGTAAGCATAGTAATATGTTCAGCTGACAGTCACTAATCGGTCGAGGGCTTAACCTAAGTTGGAAGAGAGAAGGAAATGTTATCGAAGGTAGGTAACGGATGAAGATTTCAGTGTTCGGTTTTGAAGGTATAAGTTTTTTTATATTTAAGGCTCGTTGGTCAAGCGGTCAAGACGCCGCCCTCTCACGGCGGAAACAGGGGTTCGATTCCCCTACGAGCTGCTTGTTCTTTTAGAACAGCCCAACCCGAGAAGTCCTGTAAATGGGACTTTTTTTTACATTTGGAGAAAAACATTGATAACACAAGTATTATACCAGGAATTAAAGAAAATAACTGAAGAAGAGCAGTATTATCTAACCGGCGGCAAAGATATTCAGAAAACACGATATATGTCGCAAAACTCTAATATAATTGATGCAGAGAAGCTTTTGGAAAAGGGAAAGCTTATTCAGGTGCGTCCGCACACAAGATTTGTACATTTCCCAAAGCATACTCATAATTATATTGAAGTGATTTATATGTGCTCCGGCAGTACTAGGCATATTGTAAATGATACAGAGATTTTATTGAAAGAAGGGGAACTTCTTTTTTTGAATCAGAGCGTAACACAGGAGATATTTCCGGCAGGGGAAGGAGATATTGCGGTAAACTTTATTATTTTGCCGGAGTTTTTTTGCTATGTTTTACAACTTATTGGTAATGAACAGAATTTATTAAAGGAATTTGTGATTGATTGCCTTACCGGTAAAAATGATACAGTGGGCTACATGCATTTTAAGGTTGCAGATATTTTGCCGATTCAGAATTTGGTAGAAAATTTAATTTGGTCTATTTGGAATAAGCAGCCTAATAAGAGAAGTATGAACCAGATTACTATGGGTCTTTTGTTTTTGCAGTTAATTAATCATATGGACCGTATGGAGGCAAACGAGGCAAATCTGGACCAAAAATTGATCATTGATGTGTTGGGATATATTGAGGAGAATTACAGGGATGGTGAATTGACAGAGCTGGCAAATATGCTTCATTATGACGCATACTGGCTTTCTAAGGAGATAAAAAAACAAACCGGGAAAAATTATACGGAATTGGTACAGACGAAACGCTTGAATCAGGCCGCATATCTGTTGGAAAACACAGCTATGTCTGTGTTGGAAGTTGGAATGGCAGTTGGTTATGATAATCAGAGTTATTTTCATCGGATATTTCAGAAGAGATTTGGGGTGACACCTAAGAAATATAGGGATGCGAATACTAAATAAAATACAGTTGTATAGAGAAAATAGAGAAAATAAAAATTTATAATTATTCAAAATTGACAAATAAGTGCTCGAAATGCTATGATATTATTCATAAAAGAGTAATAATGAGAGGTGAATAAGAAATGAAGATATGCGGAACAGAAAGCACTGATGTTATTTTAAGAGAACTTGGTAGCCGTGTAAAAGATATTAGAATCAGAAGAAATATGACACAGCATGAAATGGCAAGAAATGCCGGCGTTTCTTTTAGTACAATTGTTAGAATAGAAAAAGGTGAAAGCGTTAATATGGACAATTTCATAAGAGCGATACGTGTTTTCGGTCTTTTGGAAAATTTTGATCTTTTAATACCTGAGCAAAGACAAACGCCGGAAGAAATATACAGAGGAATACCTAAAAAGAAAAGGGCGTACAAACTTCAGATAAAGAATCATAACGAATGGATGTGGGAGGACGAAAAAGAATGAGAATTGGTGCTGAAGTTTACTTGTGGGGGAACAAAATTGGAACGGTAGTACAGGATGATATTACAATTTTTCCGCAATTTAGTTATGACCGGGAATTTTTGAAAAGTGGAATTGAATTATCCCCAATCAAAATGCCGCTATCAAAACAAGTATATTCATTTCCTATACTTAATGAAAAAACATTTCATGGACTTCCTGGTATGTTGGCTGATTCGTTGCCAGATAAATTTGGTATGAAAGTCATTGCAGATTATTTGGCGAGGCAAGGAAGAAATATAGAGGAACTTACGGCGGTAGAGAAGCTTTGTTATATTGGAAAAAGAGGCATGGGTGCACTTGAATATGTGCCAGATTTGGGAATGAAAGATATTCCGGATCAGTCTATAAATATTGATGATTTAGCTAAACTTGCGGATAAAATTCTTTTAGAACGAGAGGATATTCACATCACAGCAGACGAAGAGGTAATTAGCCAACTATTAAAAATAGGAACATCAGTAGGTGGAGCAAGAGCAAAGGCGCTTATTGCATGGAATGAAGAAACTAAGGATATTCGCTCAGGGCAGGTTGATGCTGGTAGTGGATACGGTTATTGGCTTCTGAAATTTGGCCAGATTAAAAACAATAAAGATAAAGATACAGAAGCAGATAATATGGAGTATCCCAAAATCGAATATGCATATTCTCTTATGGCAAAGGATGCAGGTATTGAGATGACGGAATGTCGGCTTATAAAGAGTCGAGAAGGTACTCATTTCATGACTAAGCGGTTTGACAGGGAGGATAGTAGCGGGCGAAAAATACACATGCAGTCACTTGGGGGAATTGCACATTATGATTTTAATGATCCGGGAGCACATAGTTATGAACAAGCCGTTCAGATAATGAGGCAAATGGGGATTTGGCAAGAATCTGTTGAGCAATTGTTTAGAAGAATGGTATTTAATGAAGTGGCGAAGAATTATGACGATCATGTAAAGAATATATCATTTCTTATGAATCGAAAGGGTGAATGGACACTTGCTCCTGCTTATGATATGACGTTTTCTTTTCGCCCAGACAGTCATTGGACTTCCACGCATCAAATGAAAATAAACGGAAAAAGTAAGGAACTAACCATCAGTGATCTTGTGGATTGCGGAAAAAGAATGGATATAAGTGAAAAAAGAGCTAAGAATATAATCAGCCAGATTATAGCAGTTGTGCAAGAGTGGCCGCAATATGCTGAAAAGGTAGAATTAAGTGAAAGAGAAATGGTGGCAATAAAAAATCATCATAAATACAATGAGTTGCCAATTTAGTAATATGTATTTGATATAAAAGACCTTGAACGGAGAATGAAAATTCTGGGAGGTCTTTTTTGGATGCAAAAAATAGAACAGCGATGAACAGCTTCTATGTATTACATTTTAAAATCCAAAATTGCAAATAAGGACACTTTTTCGACCAAAAAGTGTCCTTTTATTTTGCTCTTATTTACGTTAATATATAACTATAGAAAATCATGGAAGGAGTTCGGGACAAAAAGCATGAGAAATTATTATTTGGCAGTTGATATCGGTGCATCCAGCGGCAGACATATGCTTGCTTGGGTGGAGAGTGGAATTATCTGCATGGAAGAGATTCACCGTTTTTCCAATGGTATGGCAAAAAAGGACGGTCATCTATGTTGGGATTACGAGAAGCTTTTCGGTGATATTGTTGAGGGTTTGAAAAAGTGTAAGGAGCTTGGCAAGATTCCGGTTAGTATGGGTATTGATACCTGGGGTGTAGATTATGCGCTCTTGGACAAAAGCGGTCAGGTGTTAGGTCATACATATGGTTACAGGGACAGTCGCACCAATGGTATGGATGAGGAGCTTGACAAGATTATTTCACCGGAGGATTTATATGCTCGTACCGGTATTCAGAAGCAATTGTACAATACCATTTATCAGTTGATGGCGGTGAAGACCACGGAACCGGAGCTTTTAGAGGCTGCAGATAAATTATTAATGGTACCGGATTATTTGAATTATTTATTGACAGGTGTGGCAAAGAGTGAGTACACGGAGGCTACTACTGCACAGTTAGTGAATCCGTCTACGAAGGATTGGGATTATGAACTGTTGGAGATGATGGGGATTAAACGTGATATCTTTACACCATTGACTACGGCAGGTACGAAGGTTGGTAATTTAAAGCCGGAGCTTGCAGCAGAAATTGGTTTTGACTTGGATGTGCTTCAGATTGCATCCCATGATACGGCATCTGCTGTTATGGCAGTTCCAAGTATGGGTAAGGAGACGGTTTATATCAGTTCCGGTACATGGTCATTGATGGGTGTGGAAAATACGGAGGCCATTTGTACAGAGGAAAGCCGCAAGGCAAATCTGACCAATGAGGGCGGTTATGAGTATCGTTATCGCTTCCTTAAAAATATTATGGGGCTTTGGATGATTCAGTCCGTACGTCATGAGTATGATGACAAGTATTCATTTGCAGAGCTTTGTGTGCAGGCAGAAGCAGTGAAGAAATTTCCGTCTAGAGTGGATGTAAATGATAACAGTTTCTTTGCACCGGAGAGTATGATTGAAGCCATTAAAGCATATTGTGAAAAGTTCGGACAGGCTGTGCCGCAGACGGTGGGTGAGGTTGCAACGGTAGTATACCAGAGTCTTGCAGACAGTTATGGTCAGACCATAAAGGAAATTGAGAGTATTACCGGCAAAAATTACGAGGCAATTAATATTGTAGGCGGCGGTGCAAATGCGGACTATCTTAGTCAGTTAACTGCAAACAGTACCGGGAAGACGGTTTATGCAGGACCTACAGAGGCTACAGCAATTGGTAATTTAGTAGCACAGATGTTAAAGGCAAATGAGTATGAAAGCTTGGAGGCGGCTCGTAAGGGTATTTTTAAATCCTTTGCGGTAAAGACCTTTGAACCACATAAATAATTTAAAACAAGGAGAGATTGGTAATATGACACGTTACGAAGAAGCAAAAAAAATCTATGCTGCAGTGGGTGTAGATACCGACGCAGCAATTGCAAAATTAAAAGAAATTCCGGTTGCCCTTCATTGCTGGCAGGGCGATGATGTTACCGGATTTGACCATGATGGTCCTTTGACCGGTGGTATTCAGACTACCGGTAATTATCCTGGTAAGGCAAGAACACCGGAGCAGTTATTACAGGATATGGACAAAGCTATGAGCCTCATGCCTGGTAAGAAGAAATTAAACGTTCACGCATGCTATGCAATTTTTGAAGAGGGCGAATATGCAGACCGTGATAAATTAGAGCCAAAGCATTTTGCAAAATGGGTAGAGTTCGCAAAAGAGAGAAACATGGGTATTGATTTCAACCCAACCTTCTTCTCTCATGATAAAGTAAAAGATGGTCTGACACTTTCCAGTCCAGATGAAGAAACCAGAAAGTTCTGGATTGAGCATGGTAAGGCTTGTATCCGAATTTCAGAATATTTTGCAAAGGAAACCGGTATCCCATGTGTTATGAATATTTGGACCGGTGACGGTTACAAGGATATTCCGGCAGACAGAATGGGTCCAAGAGTTCGTTATAAAGAGTCTATCGAAGCTATTTTAGCGGAACCTTTTGACAAGAATTTAGTTAAACCTTGTGTGGAAAGTAAGGTGTTTGGTATTGGTGTGGAAGCTTATACGGTAGGTAGTGCAGAGTTTTCTTTAAGCTTTGCTGCTATGCATGATGGATGTCTGCCGCTTATGGATAATGGTCATTATCATCCGACAGAAGTAGTTTCCGATAAGATTCCGGCATTACTGGCATTTTTTCCGGAAATTGCATTACATATTACCAGACCGATTCGTTGGGATTCTGACCATGTGGTTTTATTTGATGATGAGACCAAGGAGATGGCAAAGGAAATCGTTCGTTGTGAGGGCCTTGACAAAGTGTATATGGCGCTTGACTACTTTGATGCAAGCATCAATCGTATTTCTGCATGGGTAGTTGGTTTCCGCAGTTGGCAGAAAGCGCTTCTTAGTGCACTTTGTACTCCAAATGCATTCTTGGCAGAACTTCAGGACAAGAATCGTATGACAGAACTTATGGTAATGCAGGAAGAAGTTAAGACGTTACCATTTGGCGATGTTTGGGCAGAATACTGTGCACAGTGCGGTGTAGCAGCAGGTGCAGAATGGTTTAAGGAAATTGAGAAGTATGAGCAGGAAGTGCTTCTTGCAAGATAAACGCTAAAAAAGTATTCAAACCGTTGCATTTGCCTGGTGTAGCGGTTTGTTTTACTAAAAAACCACACAAAACCATATTGACAAGCCACACAAACAGTCGTATTATGTATATGTAAATGTGGGTTGTTGTTGTTTTTTGAAAAATATTGATAGAGGTTTAGGTCATGAAAAAGTATAACAGTTCCAGAATTCCGGTTACGGGACGAATAAAGAGACTGGTAGAGCATTTGTATGCAAAGACGCCTGAAATCGAGTCCGCCAGAGCGGTTTTGCTGACAGATAGTTACAAGCAGACGGAGCATGAGCCTTTGATTATCCGAAGAGCAAAAGCGTTTGCGCATGTATTAAAAAATATTCCTATTACCATACGTCCGGATGAACTGGTTGTGGGCAGTTCCACGGTGGCACCAAGAGGCAGCCAGACGTTCCCTGAATTCTCCTTTGAATGGCTGGAAGCGGAGTTTGATACGTTGCATAGCAGAGAGGCGGATCCGTTTTACATATCTGAGCAGGTTAAGCAGGAGTTGAAGGAGGCTTATCAGTACTGGAAAGGCAAGACTACCAGTGAACTTGCAACATCTTATATGGCTCCGGAAACCTTGACGGCTATGGCACACAATATTTTTACGGTAGGAAATTATTTCTATAATGGCGTAGGACATATTACCGTAAAATACGAAAAGGTGCTTGCGATTGGTTATGAAGGTATTATTGAAGAGGCAAAGGCGGAACTTAATAAGTGCAGTTTAGGAGATGCTGACTATGTAACCAAAAGTCATTTCTTAGAGGCAGTGATTATTAGCTGTCAGGCGGCAATTTCCTATGCAAATCGCTATGCAGAGCTGGCAGAGAAAATGGCTACAGAGTGTAGGGATGCTGCTCGTAAGGGGGAATTACTTCAAATTGCGGCGAACTGCCGTAAGGTACCGGGAAAGGGTGCCACGAGCTTCTATGAGGCTTGTCAGAGCTTTTGGTTTGTACAGCAGTTGATTCAAATAGAGTCCAACGGACATTCCGTTTCTCCGGGACGTTTTGACCAGTATATGTATCCTTATTACAAGGCAGATTTAGATGCGGGTAAGATTACCAGAGAAGAAGCTCAGGAGTTAATTGATTGTATCTGGGTAAAATTTAATGATTTAAGTAAATGCAGAGATGCGGAAAGTGCCAAGGGATTTGCAGGCTATGGTGTGTTCCAGAACCTGATTGTAGGTGGTCAGAATGCACAGGGACAGGATGTGACCAATGATTTGTCCTTTATGTGTATTGAGGCGTCTTTCCATGTATTTTTACCGCAGCCGTCCTTGTCTATTCGTGTTTGGAATGGTTCTCCGTATGATCTTTTGATTCGTGCGGCAGAGCTTACCAGAACCGGTATCGGACTTCCGGCATATTATAATGATGAAGTTATTATTCCGGCTCTTATGAGCAGGGGCGTAGTTTTAGAAGACGCGCGAAATTACAATATTATCGGTTGTGTAGAGCCGCAGGTTTCCGGAAAGACGAATGGTTGGCATGATGCAGCTTTTTACAATATGTGTCGTCCGTTGGAATTGGTTTTCAGCAGTGGTATGGATTGTGGAGAGCAGATTGGCCCTAAAACACCGGATGTAGAGAGCATGCAGACCTTTGAGGAATTTGTGGATGCGTATCAGACACAGATGGACTATTTCATCCGTCTTATGGTTAATGCGGACAATGCCATGGACCAGGCTCATGCAGAACGTACGCCGCTTCCTTTCCTGGCAAGCATGGTAGATGACTGTATAAAGAAGGGCAAGACCTGTGAACAGGGTGGCAGCGTATACAACTTTACCGGCCCTCAGGGATTTGGTATTGCCAATGTTGCAGATTCTCTGTTTGCCATTAAGAAGCTTGTTTTCGAGGAGAAAAAGGTTTCCATAGCAGAGTATAAGAAGGCTTTGATGTTTAACTACGGTCAGGAGGTAAGTCCTCTTGTGGTTGTCCAGATTGCAGGTCAGGTTGTAAGACAGATGACAGAAAAAGGCTTACAGCCTACGTCAGATACTGTTTCCAAGGTGACACAGAACGTTATCCGTGAAGCGGTAACGACTGAAGATAAAAAGAAATTTGAACAGTTACTTTCCATGATTGAGGAAGTGGACAAGTTTGGAAATGATGAGGATGAGGTAGACCTTTTGGCAAGAGAGGTTGCTTATACCTATACAAAACCATTGCTTCAGTACCGAAATCCAAGAGGTGGTATGTTCCACGCGGGACTTTATCCGGTATCCGCCAATGTGCCGTTAGGAGCCCAGACCGGCGCTACACCGGATGGCAGACTGGCAGGCATGCCTGTAGCGGATGGAGTATCTCCTTCTGCGGGTAAAGATATTCATGGTCCGACAGCAGCAGCCAATTCTGTGTCTAAATTAGACCATGGCATTGCTTCAAACGGTACGCTGTATAATCAGAAGTTCCATCCTTCAGCACTCAGTGGCGAAAAAGGACTGGATAACTTTGTAAATATGATTCGCAGTTATTTTGACAGAAAAGGCAGTCACGTACAGTTTAATGTAGTATCCAGAGATACCCTTTTAGATGCACAGAAGCATCCGGAAAATTATAAGCATTTAGTAGTACGTGTAGCGGGCTACAGTGCATTGTTTACCACCTTATCCAAGAGTCTGCAGGATGATATTATTCGAAGAACCGAGCAGGGCTTCTAAAGGAGGTAATAGGTTGGAAGATATTTTAAAGACAAAGGGTCGTATCTTCGATATTCAGCGTTACTCCATCCACGACGGAGACGGTATACGTACCATCGTATTTTTAAAAGGCTGCGTGCTCAGGTGTCGTTGGTGCTGTAATCCGGAATCACAGGAGTACGATATTCAGACCATGCTGGTGGAGGGTAAGCCAAAGGTAATCGGCATGGATGTGACCGTGGAAGAGGTTATGCAAACTGTGGAAAAGGACCGTGACTATTATCGCAGAAGCGGTGGCGGCATTACGCTATCCGGAGGAGAAAGCCTGTGCCAGCCGGAATTTGCCAAGGCACTTCTTATGGCAGCCAAGGCAAAAGGCATTACCACAGCCATGGAGAGCATGGGATGTGCTCCATATGAGGTAATAGAAAGTATTCTGCCTTACCTGGATACGTATTTGATGGATATCAAGCATACCAATCCTATGAAACATAAGGAGTTTACCGGAAGAAGTAACGAGCTGATGCTAGAGAATGCTCGTAAAATTGCGGCTTCCGGTCAGACCAAACTGGTAATACGAGTTCCTGTCATTCCGGGTTTTAATGATACACCGGAAGAGATAAAGGGTATTGCACAGTTTGCAGACAAGCTGCCCGGTGTGGGTAAAATTCACTTATTGCCTTACCACAGATTGGGGCAGGACAAGTATGACGGACTTGGCAGAGAGTATCTGATGAAGGATACGCTTCCGCCGGAACCGGAGCACATGAATATGTTAAAAAAGGTTGTGGAGCAAGTGTCTAGGCTGACCTGTCAGATAGGCGGCTAAGATACAAAAAGGAAGGCGTGAGGAGGAAAAATGGATTTATCAAGGGTATTAAAAGAAGACCGTGAGAGAATTATACAGGAATATGTTCCCGGTTGTCAGATTACACTGGCTCATATTATTGCAAGTCCTGACAAAATTCTCTATAAAAAACTGGGTTTAGATCCGAAAATTGATTATCAGAAGGCTGCAATCGGTGTTACAACGGTTACACCTTCCGAAACAGCTATTATTATGGCAGATGTTGCATTAAAAGCAAGTGGTGTTACACTGGGCTTTGTGGACCGTTTCAGCGGTTCTTTGATTGTGACAGGTACCGTAAGTGAGGTGCAGGCCGCTATGGAAGCAGTTCGTGAATATTGTGGCGAAAAGCTTGGCTACACCGTCTGCCCGATTACCAAAACATGAAAAAGCTGATACTTTTGGGGCGCAGTGAAGCTGGCAAAACGACCTTGACACAGGCACTCAGAGGAGAGGAAATTCACTACTACAAGACACAAGATGTTCATTATTATGAAAGTGTCATTGATACTCCGGGGGAATATGCGCAGAGCCGACGTTTTAGTAAGGCATTGGCATTATACACATACGAAGCGGATGTAGTAGGTATCCTGTGTGCGGCGAACGAGCCATATTCGCTGTTTCCGGGAGGAGTTGCAGCGCAGGCCAATAGAGAATGCATCGGTATTGTAACAAAAATTGATTTGCCGGATGCAAATGTAGCGTTGGCGGACAGATGGCTGGAAAATGCCGGAGTAAGCAGAATTTTTCATGTAAATTCTCTTAAAAGAGAAGGGGTTCAGGAAATTTTGGACTATTTGATTGCAGAGGATGATGAAGAGCAGTAAATAATCCACAAGAAACCGTTAGATAATGAAGGCTAGTTTTACTATTTATATTTATGCAGTTAGGAAAGCAATCATTTTCATAGATAGATTATAATTAGGAGGAATTGTCCATGATTAACGAGATGGAAATCAAAAAACAAATTTGTGAAATTGGCAGAAGAATTTACAATCGTAACATGGTTGCAGCTAATGACGGAAATATTTCCGTAAAGCTGAATGACAATGAATTCCTTTGCACACCAACAGGCGTATCTAAGGGCTTTATGACACCGGAGTACATATGTAAGGTAGATGCAAAAGGTAATGTTATTCAGGCAAACAGATGCTTTAAGCCATCTTCTGAAATTAAGATGCATATGCGTGTATACGAGAAGCGTCCTGATGTTGGTGCTGTAGTACATGCACATCCAACTTTTGCAACCTCTTTTGCAATTGCGGGTATTCCTTTAACACAGCCGATTATGCCGGAAGCAGTTATTTCCTTAGGTTGTGTACCTATTGCAGAGTACGGTACACCTTCTACTATGGAAATTCCTGATAACTTAGAGAAGTATCTTCCATATTTTGATGCAGTACTGCTTGAGAACCATGGTGCATTAACATGGAGTACAGACTTAATGGCAGCATACCACAAGATGGAAAGCTTAGAGTTCTACGCAGAGCTTCTTTATAAGTCCAAAATGCTTGGCGGTCCTAAGGAATTTGATAAAGAAAACATCAAGAAGCTTTACGAAATTCGTCGTAAATTCGGTTTGCCGGGTAGGCATCCTGCAAATGTTTGCTTAAACAAGGGCAAAGAAAACTGCCATAACTGTGGCGGTAACTGTGGTAGCGCTGATTACAGTAAGTTCCCTGGTTATGAATATAACTTCGGTTGTGATTGTGGTAGCGAAGGCAAAGCAGATGAAGCTATGATTGCTGAAATCGTAAAGAATGTAATTGCAAACATGAAATAAATATCCTGTTTCAGGAAAGGCAAGGTGATTCCTATGGAAATGAATAACATGGAAAGCATTGTCCGTGAAGTGTTAAAGCAGGTGAAGGCAGCTCCTTCCATGAACCTGAAGCTTGCCCAAAAGCTGATGGAAAAGGTGGAGGCAGAGGCTGCACGTATAGGTGTAAAGGCTGTGGTGGCAGTATCCGATGCTGCAGGCAGACCGATAGCCGTTCATTGCATGGATGGTGCTTATATCGGCAGCTATGATATTGCAGTCAACAAGACCTATACTTCAGTAGCTTTTCAAATGTCAACCGCAACGCTTGCCGAGCTTGCGGCACCGGGAGGTTCCTTGTATGGTATTCAGCATACCAATCAGGGCCAAATCGTAATCTTCGGCGGAGGCGAGCCTCTATATGTAGATGATGTTTTAATCGGTGCAATAGGCGTCAGTGGTGGAACTGCAGAGCAGGACACTTATCTTGGGGCTTACGGCAAAAAATTATTAAAGGAAGTGATGACTTGGAAATGACAGAAAGCCAGATCAAAAGTATTGTCGGTGAAGTACTAGCAAAGATGCAGCTTCAGGAAGGGGTATCCGGAATGCATGGCGTGTATGCTGATATGAATACCGCGATAGAAAAGGCAAAAGAAGCACAAAAAGTGGTACGTATGATGTCTATGGACCAACGCGAAAAAATTATTTCTAAAATACGTATCAAAATCAAAGAAAATGCAGAAACGTTTGCCCGTATGGGCGTAAATGAGACCGGCATGGGTAATGTAGGTGACAAGATTTTAAAACACCTTTTAGTAGCAGAGAAAACACCTGGTACCGAAGACATTACTACCATTGCATGGTCTGGTGACAGGGGACTTACCCTGGTAGAGAGAGGTCCATTCGGTGTAATCGGTGCCATTACCCCTTGCACCAATCCGAGTGAAACCGTTCTCTGTAACACCATGGGTATGCTTGCAGGCGGTAATACCGTAGTATTCAGTCCGCATCCGCAGGCAGTAAAAACATCTATTTTTGCAGTAAATCTGTTAAACGAAGCTTCTCTGGAAGCAGGCGGACCAGATAATATTGCATGTACCGTAGAAAAGCCTACCTTGGATTCCAGTGCAGTGATGATGAAGCATAAGGACATTCCATTATTGGTAGCTACCGGTGGTCCGGGTGTAGTAACAGCTGTATTATCCAGCGGCAAGCGCGGTATCGGTGCCGGTGCAGGTAACCCACCTGCCTTGGTAGATGAAACTGCAGATATCAGAAAAGCAGCAGAGGACATTATTAACGGATGTACCTTTGACAACAACCTGCCATGTATTGCAGAAAAGGAAGTAATTGCAGTAGATGCAATTTGTGACCAGTTAATGAAATACATGATAGAAGAGCAGGGTTGCTATTTGGCAAGTAAAGAGGTACAGGACAAATTAGTAAAAACCGTTTTCAATGAAAAAGGTGCTTTGAATCGTAAGTGTGTAGGCAGAAGCGCAAAGGTACTGCTTGGTATGGTAGGCGTAGAGGTGCCGGACAACATTCGTTGTATCATCTTCGAAGGTCCAAAAGAGCATCCGCTTATTGCAGAAGAGCTTATGATGCCGATTCTTGGTATTGTAAGAGCTAAGGACTTTAAGGAAGCAGTATCAACAGCCGTTTGGTTAGAGCATGGCAATCGCCATTCTGCACACATTCACTCTAAGAATGTGGACAGAATTACGGAGTATGCAAGAGCAATGGATACCGCAATTTTAGTAAAGAACGGTCCATCTTATGCAGCACTTGGCTTTGGCGGCGAAGGTTTCCCAACCTTTACTATTGCCAGCCGTACCGGTGAAGGTCTGACCAGTGCAGCTACCTTTACAAAGAGCAGACGCTGTACCATGTCAGACAGCTTATGTATCAGATAGACAGGAGGAAAATATAATGGAAATGAATAGTTCTCAGATTGAAGCTATTGTAAAACAGGTATTAGGCCAGTTAAGCGGTTCTGCTCCTGCAGCAAACGTAGTGGCTTGCAAAGGCAGTCAGGCGATTCCAAAGACAGCACGTGTTGCTATGCTTACTGCTCTTGAAACTGTTGAAATTAAAGAATATCCAATTCCGGAAATCGGTGATGATGAAATGCTTGTAAAGGTGGAAGGGTGTGGTATCTGTGGTACTGATGCTCATGAATACAAGCGTGACCCATTCGGTCTTATCCCTGTAGCTTTAGGACATGAAGGTACCGGTGAAATTGTAAAGATGGGTAAGAATGTTAAGCTTGACAGTGCAGGCAAGGAAGTTAAGCTTGGTGACAAAATTGTTACCTGTATGATTTTTAAGGATGATCCTGAAATTACTATGTATGACTTAAACAAGCAGAACGTAGGCAGCGGTGATATTTATGGTCTTATTCCGGATGATGAAGTACATCTTAACGGATGGTTTGCAGATTACATCGTTATCCGTAAGGGCTCTACTTTCTTTAATGTAAGTGATTTGGATTTAGATTCCCGTATTTTGATTGAGCCATGTGCCGTTTTGATTCATGCAGTAGAGCGTGCAAAAACAACAGGTATCTTAAGATTCAACAGTCGTGTAGCAGTACAGGGCTGCGGACCAATCGGTTTGATTTGTATCGCGATTTTACATACCATGGGTATCGGTAATATTATTGCAATTGACGGTAATGAAGGCCGTCTGGAGTTTGCAAAGAAACTTGGTGCAATCGATACTGTAAACTTTAAGGATTACAAGGGTGCTGAGGAAATGGCAAAGGGTATCTATGATAAGTTTGATGGCCATTTTGCAGACTTTGCATTCCAGTGTACAGGTTCTCCTGTAGGTCATGCAAATATTTATAAGTTTATCCGTAAGGGTGGCGGTCTGTGTGAGCTTGGCTTCTTCATCAATGGCGGTGATGCAACCATCAATCCACACTTTGATATTTGCGCTAAGGAAATCACAACCGTAGGAAGTTGGGTATACACACTTCGTGATTACGCAACGACCTTTGAGTTCTTAAAGAGTGCAAAGGCAATCGGGCTTCCAATGAGCGAGTTGATTACAGATAGATATTCCTTAGAGGATATTAATGACGCATACAAGAAGAACCTTGCAATGACCGGTCTTAAAGTTGCAGTTTACATGGATTAATTCAAACGTGTGACTTTAAGTGAGGGAAGCTGATATGGATGAAAGAGCAGTAGGAATTCTGGAGGTCTATGGTGTAGTTTGTGCATTCATGGCAGCAGATGCAGGCTGTAAGGCAGCCAATGTTACCTTGGAGCCTTTTGACAAAAATAAGCCTGCAAATGCAGAAACCTTAAAGGTACCGCTTTTGGTAACCATTAAGTTCCGCGGCAGCGTAGAAGACGTGACAGCAGCAGTGGAAGCCGGAATTGAAATGGCGAAGAGAACAACAGGGGTTGTACAAAGTCATATTATTCCAAGACCAACCAGTGACACATTAAAAATGTTAAATATTTGTGGTTTTGACACAAATTAAAAGTAAAGTATATTATTTAGAGTTATAAGAAAGAGAGGCTATTAAAAATGGCAAAAGAAGCATTAGGAATGGTAGAAACAAGAGGACTTACAGCAGCAATTGACGCTGCAGACGCAATGACAAAATCTGCTGAGGTTACTTTAGTAGGTACAGAAAAAATCGGTTCCGGTTTGGTAACTGTTATGGTACGTGGTGATGTAGGCGCTGTTAAGGCAGCTGTAGAATCCGGTGCGGCAGCAGCAAGCCGTCTTGGTGAAT
>JAZQUB010000002.1:0-20077 GCA_045631045.1 Lachnospiraceae bacterium | reverse complement strand
ACTCGCCATCCTTTGTGACATGTACGTCCGTTTCAACACCATAATAACTACGATTGCCTGCAGCGATAAAAGCAGGAATGGAATTCTCCGGTTCCAGACCACTTAGACCCTGATGTGCGATCATAAGCGTATTATGTTTTTTTACTTTAATTGTATCCATATCGTATATCTCCTCTTGCTGATGATATCGGTTTCTACATGAATAATCATAAAACAAAATCATTTTATAATCAATATCTTTTCTTTATATTGACAATACAATCATAAAATGATTATAATATTTACAAAAATGATTATAGGAGTGATTATATGGCATCCTACAAACGAGAAAACGATTATATTCGATTGCTTAAAGAACGGGACCACACCGTACAGGAGCTTGCTTCAAAGCTCTTTATCAGCGAACCCACCGTGCGACGTGACATTATTGATTTAAAAGAAAAAGACCTTATTATTTGCAAAAGAGGTCTGGTAAGTTTGAAAACCAATTCTCCGGACAAGCGAATACCTCGTTTTATCCGTGACCTGGAACATAATGATGCCAAAAAAGAAATCGCAATTAAGGCAGCATCACTTATAAAAGACGGCTGCGTTATTATGTTGGATGGTTCCACTACAGTAGATTATTTGTTGCCGCATCTAATGCAATTCAAAAATCTGTTCGTAATAACCAATGGCGCTCAGGCTGCAATTGCACTTGCCTCTATGGGCATACATACCCTCTGTACCGGCGGTGAGCTTACCTTAGATACATTTACCTATGTTGGTGCTGATGCAGAACGTACACTTAATAATTATAATGCGGATATCGCCCTATTCTCCTGTAGGGGAATTTCTGAGGACGGACTCGTTACGGATACCTCAATTTTGGAAAATAATATCCGCAAAGTTATGATTAAAAACTCCAAACGCAGCTACATCCTCTGCGATAAAAGCAAGTTTGGTAAAACATACTTGAATACCATTTGCCATGCAGAGGATGTAGATGGGATAATATGTGATTAAATTGTCTACTACAATCTTGAGCAAACCTCAATGGTCAAATCACTCATCGGATATGCAGAGCATGGATGGAAATATCCCATATCTTTGTCTGCTGCTCTTACGCCGTCGGACTGTGGTCTCTGCCATACTTCGCCTTCTAAAAGGAGGCTTCTGCAGAAGCCACAAGCACCGCTGCGGCAATGGCTGTCAGGTGCAATGCCTGCTTTTTCTAGAGAAACTACGACCGTATCGGTCGCTTTTGCATCAATAATGCGTTCGTCTTTACCGAATACAACTTTAATCTTAAAGGTTTTGTCTTCATTGCCCTTTGGATAAATATCATACTTGGTAATGTCATCAATTTCACCGTATTCTTCTTTACGGATAAATTTCTTGCGAATGTTCATAGCTGCAAATTCTTTGTCCAGGAAATGATACATGGCCTGTGGTCCGCTGATAAAATAACTTACTTTATCCCAGTTCGGAACCAGTTTCTTAATCATGTCTGCGCTAATGAAACCGGTTTCACCCATCCAGCCTTCTTTTGGCTCGGATAAAATATGGAACACTTCGATAGCACCTTCACTTGCTGCTGCAATCTGATTTAATTCCTCATAGAAAATAATATCATCCTGATTGCGAGAACCATAAAGAATAGTCAGCTTCTTTGGTCTGCCGGTGTCTGCCATGTCTTTTGCAATAGAGCGATATGCTGTCACACCGGAACCTCCGGCGATGGCAACTACATGCTCAGCATCACGTATGGAGGACCAATAATTGTCACCAAATGCACCGTCGAACTGCACTTCTGTACCAGCTTTCCAGTTATTCCAAACGTAATCTGTTACATATCCACCCGGCTTTTTACGTAAGGTAATCTGTAAAATATCGTCTCTGTCTGCTTCCATAGGTGCAGAAGAAATAGAAAACGGACGGGTTACCCAGTTACCGTTAATACAGAATTTTACACTAATATACTGTCCTGCATAGAAAAATGGTAAGTGATAGCCTTCTGCTGCTTTAAAGGTAAAAGTACGTGTAGAAGGAGTTTCCTCTTTCACATCTGCAATGACAGCCTTCACAAGGCCCGGATGAAGCTGTTTGGAAAGCTCCATTGGATAGTCACTGGTATCAATCTTACTTGGGTCACCGGAGGCAATCAGCTCTTCACGGCGCTTCATAAGCTTAAACCAACCCATTAAATCTTTAAAATAACCATTTACACTGAATTTTGCTTTTTTTGCCATTACTGTGCACCTCCCATTTTTTCAAGTGCATCCCCTGCAACATCATAACCATTGGTAATAACACTGGAATATCCATGTGCACGAACACCTGCACTGCCAACAAAATCTAAGCCCGGAATGTAACGTTCTTCTTCCGCTCGAAGCTTACGAGGAACTGCACCATCCAATGCGGTACAGGTATAACCATAAATATTACCGCGGAATGCGTTAGAATAACGTGCAAAGGTAGCCGGAGTTGCAATAACCAATTCTTCAATATGGTCACGAATCTTTGCACCGGTTGTTTTTTCAAAATAATCAATCAAGGAATTTGCAAAACGCTCATTTTCCGGTAAATAATCATATTTGCTTGGTGCAGCATCGTGCATTGCATCCGGATTATAAATGGTTGTAAAGTTCAACTGACAACGGTCAGGACCGGTCATTCCAGGAATTGCTACGTCAATACAAGTTGCAGAAACCTTTGCATGTGGTTTCCACTCATTACTCTCTCTCCAAATACGTTCTGTATCCATGTCAGGACCCATAAAGTATTCGTAGCTTTCGATACCCATTTCTTCCGGAAGCGCATCCAATCCCATATAAACCAAGAATGGAGAACCTAACTGTGTACGTACGCTGGCAAGCTTTAATGCTTCTTCCGGTACATCTTTTCGGTCAATCATATCAGCAAGTGTAACCGTAGGGTTACCATTACTAATCACAAATTTTGCTCGGATTTCGGTTCCGTCGGAAGTACGAACACCCACACAACGACCATCTTCTATCAAATATTTTACAACTTTAACGCCCAATTCCAGCTGACCGCCATGTTTACGGAAAGCCTTTTCAATATCGTTTGCCAAAGCATGAGAAGTTTTATTGGTTACATGAGCACCATCTCTCAAATAAATATAAATCATCTGTGCCCATACAATAAAGCTGGCTTCGCTTAAACGACGGCTAATATAGCCATAATATGCATTTAATACATGCTCAGTCTTTGGACCAAACTTAAATGCTTTATTTACTTCACTTGTCTCATATGCTGCTGCACGTAAGAAGGAAGAATATTTGGTGGCCATTACTTTTGGTTCCGGACCTTCTTTGCCGCAGGAACCTATGTACTCTAATGCTTCGTTAATTTCTTCAAAAAGCTTGAAATAATTACGTACCTTTTTACCATTGCCCGGCTCTAATTCTTCGATTGCCGCAATTGCATTTTCAATACCAAACGGCATGGTAAAATCAATACCCATTTCAGGCAGTACCACACGATAAGCATCCGGAACCAATCTCCAATCGGTTTCAACCCCTAAATCATCAAACATCTTGCGTACTGCACCGTAACCGGTTCCGTTTTTTCCGTCACCGCACTCACAAGCCTCATGAAGACTTGCTTCAAATTCATAGCGCCCTCTTACAAAGCTGGTCGCATAACCGCCGGTCATATTGTGCTGCTCAAGCAAAAGAACACTCTTTCCTTCTTTTGCAAGACGTGCCGCAGCAGTCAGACCACCTAAGCCCGCACCGACAACAATCGCATCGTAGGACGGCAAAAATCTTTCTCCCTTAGACATGAATATACCTCCTTATGTCTTTTTCTTATATATATATATTATAAAAGACATAGGAGGTAAATAGTCAATCTTTTTTAAATTACTTGTTAAATTTTTGTCACTTTTACTGTTTTCTCATAGTTATATATGTACAATTTTGCCAAAGCATATTTAATTGCTTTTCTTTCTTACAAATTATTCTTTATTAATACGCTGGTCGGACCGTCTATTCCATCCATATTCATTCTATCAAATCCGGAAATTTCTCGATAAAAAGCTGTGATTGCTACACGCTTATATGGAGTCAACCACAAATTACCAATACCCAGTGTAAAGGCACAAAGGATTGCCCAACCAATAAAACTTAATTGCAAACAAAACAGACGAAAACGATTGCCGGACATCATTTCCTTAGAACGTTCAATGGCCTCACTGGCAGTAAGTTCCGGATGATCCGCTAATATGTAGCCAGTCATTGCGTAACTATAATTTGCTATAATACCCGGAATAATAAATAAGAAAGTCCACAAAATAGTACGCAAACCTACTATAAACCTAGTAGCCGCTGTAGTCTTCCAATTATAAAAATATGTAAACAAGGATTCCAGCTTTGCTTCTTTCTTATCAACTAAATCCAGATTAAATCTGGCATAACCGGTTTCAATCACACTGCCCAATATAAAGTAAACTGCTGCAAGAAGTATTGCTGCCACAGCAATGTAAATGGCACTGCCCACCAGAACTGCACCCAATTGTTCATTTAATCCGCCATGGGTAGAAAGAATGGTCTGCCCTGCATACTCGAAGCTTACATTAGCTCCCGTTGACATATCAATATTTAATTTCACTTCAGTTCCGTCAGAACCCAATCCACCTAACAGACTTGCAATCAATCCCGCAATTACTGCAATTGACCATTTTCCTCGTAATGTTTCCCTTGCAATTTGTCTAAAATCTGCTGCAAATTTCATATGTACTCCTTTCTGGTCTCCTCCTATTTTCGTTCTGCCTCAATACACGCATCAATCACAAGCACTACCGCCAGTGCATCCACTTCATCTACTCCTGCACCAAACCGTATCTCATAGGCATCTCCCCAGGTCATCCATTCCTTTGACACAGATGCAATAACAGTATCACCATCCGTAATCTCATATTCATGATCAAAGAAATCACCATGCACCTGCCAGCCCAAACCATTTACACTGTACTCATGTCTAAAGAACGTAAACTCCTTAACCACTTCTGCCAACTCTTCTCCGTTTCGTGAAATATGATACTTTGGAAGAAAAGTTAGAATTTCCTGTTCAATAAATGCAAGTTCTCTTCCTTGCACATTATATAGATGAAGTTTTTTCCCCCATGTGAAAACCTCACCTTCCACATAGTATTTTTCGTTTCCAGCTTCGTCATATATAGAAAACTGATCTCCCCATGTAAATATATGCTGCTTGATATATAAATTAGCCATTTTCTTCCCTTCTTTCTTGTAAACTATTCCTACAAATGGAATTTATTCAGTAGGCTCAGATAAAACAGTAGCAACAGCCTTTTGTGAGTTCCAACCACAACTGCACAAAGATAGAATGCAGACAAATGTCAAAACCAATGCCATCAACTTTTTCATACAATCACGATTCTCGTCAAAGTGGAATTGATTTACTTCTCTTTTAGTTTGAGTATGTATGCAACAAAATAAGCAACCACAGTAAGAACAACTGTAATTCCAAGTTGCATAAGCATAGCCAATATATAGAATGCTCGCCATTCGTTGTTGCGGAATACTTCTACTATCGTTATCGGTGCAAGAGTTATTAAATAGCAGAGAAAAGCTAACACTGTCGAAATCAACGGTGCTGTCCATAGTAATTTTCTTTGGATAACGAAAACAACAACTACTGTTAGAACAGGGATTACTCCAAATATTAAAGCATTATTCAACCAATACATACAATCACACTCCTTTGTCAATTAAATCCCCAGCCTCCAAAATCACAGCTTACGGTTTCATATTCATATCGATACATTGCTTATCCTCCCTTAGAGTCCTCTAACAATCTCTTTAACAAATACTCCCGGTTATTGATAAACATTTCCGTCACTTGATAGATCTCAGTTTCTAAATAATCACAAGTATGAATTACCCCATCATCGAAGGATAAAATCTGTGCTCCCGGTATTCCAAGCAGAATCGGCGAATGACTTGCGATGATAAACTGTGCCCCTTGTTTGGCCAGTCGACTAATTTCAATCAATAAAGTTAATTGCCTTTGGGGTGATAATGCTGCTTCCGGCTCATCCAAAAGATATAATCCATTTGGTCGAAAACTCCCTTGGGCTAATGCCAAAAAGCTTTCTCCATGAGATTTCTCATGATATTTCCGTGATGGATGGTCAATGTCGGAATAGTCTTCCTCTTTCGTGGCCACATTATAAAAACTCTCCGCCCGCAGGAAATAGCTCCATGTAGGCTTCCTATACCCTTTGGTAAGTCTGAGAGCACTATGTAATTCTGAATGTGAGTCATAGGTAGAAAAATTATAATTCTTACTTCCACCCTCTGGATTAAATCCATAAGCAACCGCTATTGCTTCCAACAGCGTTGATTTCCCGGTACCATTTTCTCCCACAAAAAATGTAATACCATGTGAAAGAACTAAATTCTCTTCAAACTGAAGTGCCGGTATTTCGCGAAGATAACTATATTCATTTATCTTTTCCCACTTAATTTGTACCCCTTTAATAAATAGCTGGTTCATTTTTGCACCTTACTTTTCCGTTTGGTCTTTCAATTCTTTCTCATATCAACCGAAACTAATCTACAATTGATATCATGTGTAATTCTCCTATCGGTTTATGATTGTAGAGACAACCGGCTTTCCATCGCGATCCAGTAAAGGTGTCATTCCACCTGCATGTCCGCTCTGACGAAATACATAGTTTATCCCAGTTTCTTTATCCACCCAGATTTCAATTACATTCATTGCACCCTGGGAATAAATTTTTTCAAATCGATCTTTCTTAGCCATTCTCTCATTTACTTTTTCAACTAATCCAGTTCTTTTATATCCTAACTTCTCATACAAATGACAATTTCCTCCTTCAACTTCATAATTACAGGATTAAATGTATATAAGATGATTCCATCTCTACAAGTACTCACTAAGCTCCTCCTGCACGATAGTTCTTATTTCGTCCATTATATCCATGCACTTTTGCTTCTTCATTCCTGCTTGCACACCTACATTTAAGAGATTTTTTTCGCTAGGATTTGCTCCATTACCATCTACGGAAGTAGTATGTTCTCCAAAATAAGAGTTGCTATAAGTCAAATCATAGGCCGGACTTAAATGCCACCTGTCTTCTTTCTCATTATACAAAAAAGTAAAGTTTTTGGCGTGATCATCTCTGTTATGTGCAAAAACATTAAAACACATTCTCCTGAACATGCTTTCTAATTCTGACACGTTATTCCTTGTCAGGACTCTGGTCAGTTTCATAAGCGTATGGTAGTCTAAACACGGTGCGCGAAAATCTGCCTCTAAGAGAGCTGCGGCCGTTGCCATGTGGACTTTTTCTTCTTTGCCATTTTCATGGTTCCTGTCGAAACGAACCGTTCCAAAATGTCCTTCACATATTTTGGATGGAAACAATCGGGTTTCCGTCATAGGAATTTTACATTTTCCTGCACATATAGAATAATCATATTCCTGCTTGCCTATGTTTTTTGAGTCTACATGGGCAGGGAATTTGATGATCCAATTCTTATCTTCAAATGTAGTTAATATTTTGGGTCTTGCACCACCACTGCTGCCACCCATGCGATAGAGCATATCCAAATCTTTAGAATATTCTGCTGCAAGTATTTTTGTGCACTGCTGGGATAAATAATCGAAATCATCTGACACCATAGGTTCACCGAGTTCATAATCAGGCTCATATTCCAGTGCCCCCATACCGCTTGAACCAACCAATGCCAATCGATCTAAAACGGTTACCTCACTTCCTAAGTTATGCTGGTGTAACATTATTTCTAACAAAAGTTTTCCCCACGCATCAGGAAGACTATCTGCAAATATACCAAACAAACCATCAAAATGATATTTATCCGGTATGAATACCTTTTTTTCTAATGGCAAAGAAAAAGGGCTAATGGAAAAACCGTTCTCCAACCACGCTTCATCATAGGAAAAAGCAACCTTTTTGTTATGTGTAAGTGCCAATAATCCTACTCGCTGATCTTTATATTTGACCTTCAATGAAGTTAATCCTAAACGTATCTTATCTTTGCTCATTGATTACCTCCTCTATGGAATTATATGGTACCTCTGCAAATATACCTTTTATGTCTTTTGATGCGTCCAACGCCATGGCTATTTTTGTCAACGATAATAAGCTAATATTTCCGGTTTCCTCAAATCGTTTGATCGAACCATAGCTGACCCCGGACATATCACTTAACTTTTCTCTTGATATCTTAAGTCTTTTGCGTAATCTTTTAGTATGGTCAGCTACTGCCATGGTTATTTCTTCTGGAGTTTCCCATATATATTTTTGCATGTTGAATTTTCTCCTGCTCTAACTACTTCTTTGTATCATTATAGCCAATATATTAACCATTTTCAAGCATTTTATACCGTTTTTGTTATTATATTAGCTATTTTTCAAACCAGTTAAAGTTAAGGCTCCCAACACAAGAAAAAATATAAAAACACTTATTACGGCCAAAACTGTGAGCCCATCACACCATCACGATACTCAGGACCACTCCACCCGCCACCGTAATTCTGAAGTGGTAAGAGCATGGAAAGATTTCCCCAGCCACCGATATCTTCTTTTTGGGTAATTCCACCACCTGTAATCTGTGTGCTCAGGAAAATTCGCATATCTCCTTCCCAGTTGACTTTCAATATAATAGCGGAGGCTTTGAATGTCATCATCGAGAGACCACCTTAAGTCAACAGGCTATAATTCATCCAAAATCTCTTTTTTCTTCTGCTCATACTCTTCACGAGTAATCAAAGACTTCGTATATAAATCAATTAATTTTCTCAGTCGTTCTTCTGCGTCTTCCTGTTTTGCTTTACTGGATTCTACACCATAAGAATAAGAATGAAATCCTGCATGGGAAGTAACCGTAATGTCCTCACCATTTTCTTCAATCTCAATCTCTTTTGTATTGATTGGCTTATCTGTAAAACCATTACGATAATGCGAATAAGCAATTAAACCGGCAAAAGCAGTCCAGGCGACACCAAATAAACCAAAGGTTGGTATTACTACAAAGACACCAATCAAACAAAAGATAATTCCTGCTATGAATCCTATTTTAGACTGAGACTTACTCGGTCTTATATGTATTTTCTTTGCCATAATAAAACTCCTTTATAATCTCCTCATTTTTTCTGATAAAGAACGATAACAATCTACAATTTAGAATGCACCTTTCTCTTATATTCCTATTTTATCGCAAAACAACCATAAAGTACAGAAGATAAAGTTGCACAATATAAGCGTTATCGTGCTAATAAATTGGAATTTTCCATACACATTCCCGACTGGGCATACTATTTTTCAATTCAGTCGGATAAAAATTTCTTGTAGTCCCGACTAAAATCACTTTCTCAGCTCAGTAGTCGGGTATATTTTTGTATCTCATCCCACCTAATGATGGTTTTCTGTTTATAGGTCGGGGCATTCTACTTCTATTCACCCGACCTAAAAGTGCTTTTTATAAATCCAGTCGGGATTCTTTATTCTGTTTCCCCCTACTTATCGAGGTTATTTTTCAAATTAGTCGGGTATTCTCCAAAAAGTTTCCCAGTTGGACAGGCACCTAAAACAAATCGTATCACCCACGGAAACACTGCCTCTTAATCATCCTCCACACTTTCTATCAATCAATCGGAATAAATAATACACACCATGCCCAAGTCCAACACTGATTATCATGAATGCAAGCAACTTCCACCATGCGAACTCAAGGATTAACACAGCTCCCATAATGAATGCAAACACCAATACCGGAACGAATATCAAAAGTTTCAATATCCCGGCTTTTATTCCTCCTGTCGGCTTGCCTACAAAGAATGACAGTACAAACAAAATTGCCATCACGATTGCATAAATTGCATAGAATACTCTCCACACCTCTGCTCCTATCGCAATGTCTCCGATATAGAAAGTTCTGCCCAATGCCGGATTTGCCAACGAACAGGCAATAAAGATAATTGCCACCACAAACATTAACAAACTGATTATTCTAAAAAGCATACCTTTTTCATCGTTATCATCCTTCCTTCTCTGCATTTATAAATACGCCTATTGTTGAAGCATCTTTCACCAAATCTTTAATTTTTAACTTATAAATCAAAGATGTTACCGCAGCCACAACACTACATACAAATGCGATTCCTAAAATGGAAATCTTTAATGCTTTCATTCTAACTACTCTCCCAACACAGTATAAAAACTATAATATGCAGTTCCGTCCCCATTATTATACCTCCAGGAATAGGTTCCTTTCAGGGCAGTAATCTGCTCCTCCCTACATCTAACAACCAGCTCAGGAGGCTCTGTCACTTTCAAAGGATACAACGAACCGGAATAACGGATGCCATCCTGCAGCCTCTGACCTGCCACAAAGTTCAATGCCCCGGTTATATTCAAAGTCTCTGTTGCGGTGTCTTTGTGTTCATTATTGCTTTCACTGTTACGCACAAATACATTATAACTACCGGCCGGAATGCCACCTATTTTTCCGCTTCCTTCACCACCAATAATTTCTTCCATATACTCTGTGCCATCTTCCGCACGCAGACCAATCACTACCTTCATGGCAGCTCTCTCATATGTAATAGTATAGTCAAGCCAGGCATCATCACCCAATATCTGATATTCAGAAAAATAAATTTCTTCCTGCCCCGGAGCCAGTTCGCTAAATGTAATGCTGTTTAACGCTTTATCAACTTCCATTCTTTCCCAAAATCCCCGGCTTACTTCTTCTCCGAATACATAACCTCTGTAAGAAGTAACACCCTGATTTTTTTCTTCCGGCATAAAGTTGCCTTCAATATCAAAGGAATAGCCTAAACCAATATATTCGCCGGATCCACCGTCATCTGCCAGATTAACACCAATACAGAAGATTGGTTTCCGATAATTATGAACCAAAGCAAAATCTGTTATGCCTACACACAGCCAAAGCACCATAACTATAATGATTGTAATCACAATTTTCTTAACCATGTACTTTTTCATTTACAGGCCCTCCTTTTATGTTTAATTCTATTTTATTATTAATCCTCCTCTGATAATAACTCCAATAACTCCGGAATATCATTCTTCAATGTATCAAACACCACTTCTAAATCCACATTCCCATAATCATGTACAATACGGTTTCTAAAACCATACAGCGCATTCCACGGAATATTACCCTGCATCAACTTATATTCATCTGATAATTTCTTGGCATTTTCCGAAAGCTGGATCATGCGAAATAACATAGAATCCAACAAAATTTCATTAGCATTCAATTCCTCTATATCTACATCATGCATATGTTCTACTATAAACTCCAAATCCTTCCGGATTTTCTGAATATAGTAATTATCGTTTTTCACATTATCCATATATCTTTATCCCATCCTTTAATATTTCTTCCGTTAATTCAATGTTACCTTTTAATTGATTCATATCCAGGATATCTACTTTCTTATGAAGAGCTTCTCTTATCTCTTCCACAAATCCGTAAAACTTTAATCCTTTTACATTCGCAGAAATCAAGAGATCCACATCACTTGCCGGGGTTGCCTTTCCTTTTGCATAGGAGCCAAAGAGATAGCAAAAATTCACCTCGTATCTGTCAAATACTTTTGAACATTTTCTCACGATATCTTCCAGTTCCAGCATACCGGTATCTTCATCGATATAATTTATCTTAGATAAGCGTTCTACAATATAATTGTATTTTATCGTACGACGTTTCTCTTCATCATTTTCATAAGACTTATATGAGCGAAGTGATATTCCCACCAAATCAGCAACTTCCTTCTGCGTCATTTTTTTCTCGATTCGTAATTCCTTTAAATCAACCATAATTGCACCTCCATATATATTTTAATGCAAATATTACACTTTTGTCAATACAAAGTGCAATATTTGCATTTTTATTATTAGCAGAGTGCAAATATATTATTCATTTTATTTCTCCGGATTATTTACACACCCTGCAAATATGGGAAGGTTGTCGTTTGTAATCACAAACAAAAACGGTCTGTCTAATACAAAATCGATAACCTCTTCCGGCGGTGCCGCACTTCCTGCTCCCGGGAGTTCAATATATGCAGCCGCCTTTACGCCCTCTTCATCAATCTGCACACGGACAGATTGATTGGCTCCTGTCAAATAAATTGGGGAATCCGAAGTAAGCTGTGAAAATTCAGCATTCTCCTCTGAAAACGTATTCAGTATGCCCATGTTTTTCAGTCCTTCGCTTAAATCCATGGTAGAGGATACATCAAACTTCGGAACAGAAAGATTTACTTTCATATATTTACAACCTTCCCACTCATCGGATAAAAGCATATCCATATAACTTCCGTCGTTTAATACATCGTTTACTGTCATCCCTTCATCCGGCAGGATAAACCACATGCGGCATCCGTTTTTCAGCCACAAATTCACTGCGCTGAAATTTTCGCCCCAATAATAATTCATCTGCTTTAATTTTTTATTCATGTAAACTGCTTGTGTATCCCCGTCCTGCATATGAAATACACCTTCTGTATTCTTACTTTTTGAAAATTCATCAGACCATTTTGCCTGAAAATACAAAGTGGAATATAATGCCATAATGGTTTGTGGCGATAAATTAATATTCTTCGTACTTTCTTTTAAAAATTTACCGGTATTATTATTGATCCACGCTGCAATATCCTGATTTGTCTTGTTGCTGCCTAAATCCCCCTGATACACGGATGCATAATAATGGTAAGCAATCGCATCCATTGCTTCCTGGTTATACTGCAAACCATTTTCCAACCACAGGGAGTTTGCCAAAACACAAATCTCATTGGAATTATCCTGATATACACTTTCCCATACAGCGCTTACCTGTTTATGAAGAGTCTCCATATCATCTACCCCAAACAAATCAAGAATCTGCTGTTTTGTCTCTCCTTCGGTCAGCTCTGTTGCCATAGCCAACCCGATATAGGCATTTACCGGAGACCATAATTTATTTTCGTTGCTTTCCGTCTGCAAAAACTGACTGTTACCGTTTGTAAAAAATGAACTTAAATTTGATGTAGCTTGTGCAGCAGATTCATTCCGTAAATTTCTTTCTGTATCCCATTTCTCATAGTCACCCATCCACTCGTCACGGTCTTTATAATCATCCAAATCAGGTCTTTCCATCATTCTCGGCTCGGATGCAATCGCAACAGAGTGTGCGGTAATTCTCATAGGAGCATTCATTATGTTAGTACCAATTGCGACCACTAATACTGCCGCTATAGCCATTTTCAAAAATGTCATTATCCTCTTTTTCTTTGGAAAATTCTCTCCTCTTGCAAATAAAAGCTTCACAATTTTCTTTTCTTCCATTGCAATCCTCCTTTCACCTGTATTCGCCACTTTTGCATGTCAAATCTTACATGCTTTTTGGGGGACAAATAGCCAAAGTCTTCCTATTTTATTGCCCAACAGATTCCATGATTTTCATTACTTCATCCGCTTCCAATCCTCTTGATGATATTACTACAGAAGCATCCTCATACCAGATTCCAAAATCCGTTTTAGGATATCGAGCCGGAGAAGTAACGGTTGAATCAGCCATTGTACTATTCTCTGTGATAATATCCGGACTCAAATCCACGAACTCTACCATGGGACCGGACCAGCCATTATTCCCATATTCATCTGCCCAAGAAACTGTAATGGTATAAGACCTGTCAGCATTATCTCGTCCCACAAAATATAAATATAATTCATTTGTACCGGTTTCTTTCGCAGTCTTTTTTTCCAGATAGTAATAAATCTCTGCTTGCTTCAGTTGGAAATCTTCCGGAATATAGGATGGCAGATATTTTCCAAGTTGAGGATCTTCCATCACATCCTCATAGGATGTTCCTGTTCCTTCCTGATTCTTTGTTACCGGGGTTCCTTTTTTTTGCTCAAAAGCAGCCAGCATTTTATCGTAACACTCGGCCGGGACTTTGACACACACATCCCAAAATCCCTGGGATCTGACATAACCTTTATCATGTAGTACAAGATGTATCTTTGTCCCGTTGTTCATAGTAAAGTACATATGATAAATCGTAGAATCTGCTATATTATCCCAGCCTTCCTGCTCTGCCACATCCTTACAAAGAAGAAACTTTTCAGCCCCCAGCTGACTAATGAATTCCTGGATATATGCTTCCTCTATATCCAATTCATACATTTCCCCCATCCCCTGGTACCAAGACATACGATTTTCATATTGTACTCCAATGCTATTCTCTGACAAATGCAGCCGGTCTTCATATAGCTCCCGTCCGTACCTTAATGTAATACCGTTATTACAGATGTACGTGTTGACCACGCCTCTGGAATCTTTGGTGCATAGCATAAACTCCGGATCATATCCTTTCACGGAATAGAAATCGGCTCGGATGCTGCCTGCATAGTCTACATATCCTTCCTTTGGCGTCCACTCATCAATCATTCCTGTAGCCGTTCCCTTATACTCTTCTACAATATCAACATCTTCATATATATGTTCATATTGTACGTAACACCTTCCCTCATAAATAAAAAATCCGATCATATCTGCTTGCGATGCTGAAGAAAGAGTAACATTCATTGGAGGTATGGATACTCCGCCATCTGTAGAAACACTTACGCCTGAACCACTTCCGTCCAATTCTATGTTGCCTTCCTGTGTCCCTTCTGTCATTTTCATTCCATCGCCGTTTATACCATGGTACAATTCAAGCACCTGTGGTGCACCCAAACCAACAATTAGAACCACACAGGCCACCACGGTTCCCCATCTCACCCAATTCATACTATTTTTCCTCGGTGGCTTATTTCCCGGTGCTGCTTCCACAATCAATTCTTCATCTACTTTTTCAAGAGCATCTAATATTCTTTCATTCTTCATAAAACGATACCTTCCTTTCCGAGAGTCTGCTTCAACTTGTTTCTGATACGGAATAAAGTCATTTTGGCTTTACCCTCACTGATTTCATAATCTTCCGCAATTTCCCTAATTGAACTCATATACAAATATCGCCTTAAAAACATCATTCTCTTCTCAACCGGTAATTCATGCAAAAAACGGTTAAGCACTTCCACTAATAGCTTTTCCTCCACAGCCTGTTCCGTATTATCAAAAGCCGGGACACACTCCTGCAATTCATCAAGCACCAGGGAAGTCTGTTCAATCCTACGTTTTTCTCTCATATAATACCGATATCTGTTCAATGCAAGGTTGCGTGTGATTTTGCCAAGAAACGCTGACAAATTGTTTGGGTAGTGGGGCGGAATAGCTGCCCATGCGCGTAAATATGTATCGTTTACACACTCCTCGCTGTCCTGTGCATTATAAAGAATGTGATACGCAATGTAGTAACAATATTTTCCATATTTGTCCGCGGTTTCTGAAATGGCAGTTTCTGAGCGCTCATTATACAATTCGATAATCTGCCTATCGTCCATCTTTCCTCTCCCTTCTGTGTGTATTAAGGCCTTTCATCCTAATAGACACCAAAAGTTGCATCGCGTAACACTTTATTCATTCCTCAAATGATCTTTTAATATTTTCTCCCAATCCAACTCCTCTATGGACTCTGCTTCTTTATGCTCTATCCCTTTCATATCAGCTAGCTTAATCAGCAGCCAAGAGCCGGGGTAATAGGTTTCCAGTTCTTCTTCTGTGTACTGCTTCTCTATAGACCTTGCGAGTGCAAAGAATATATCGAACCATTCCTGTCCGTGCGCGGCTTCCTTATCAATCAATAACGCTTCTCCAAACCCAAGCATAATATCCCTGCATACGGCTGCCATGATATGACCTCTAAGATCCGTCTGACCGCCTTCCAAGAACTCTCCAAAACAGTACCACAGTGTATACTTGCCGTAATGAATCAGTTCCTTATACGCATTCCCATTCACCACAATATAATCCTTAACACCACTGGCAAATGTTCCGGGAGATGCCACAACCTCTTCCAGTAATCCCTCTACTACCACGTCTGTATCTACTGCACCATAGTTGACTGCCTGCTCATAGCATTTTTGTCTTAAGCTTGTAAGGTAAATATCATCCTGAATGGCATAAACAATATCTGAAGCAAGTTCCTCGGAATAGGGACTAAAAGTATCCCAAATGACTTTCTGATAAGAATCCCATGATTCAATCGGCTTTTCCGGGAACCATGCATCCTTCAAGATGTATTCCCTCTCACTCTCTTTCTGGAACTTCAGTTTTACAGGAACATAATCATATTCGACTTCATGAAAGGTAGCCCCGGAGAAACCTAAGCTTTCATGAAGAGCCATACCATACACTGCAATCAGCTCAACGTTACCCTTACTACTGTTTACCGGTGCAACTCCGCAGATTTCCTCCTGCTCTAACAGAACGAAGTCTACACAATGGTACAGTCCATCCGGTTTCTCCGGCATGTAGTGATTCAGGATTGCCTCATTAATCGCCTGATTCAAACTATATTGCAGATCATAAATCATTTGTTCGTTTTCAGAAGAAACAGACATCATCCAGCACACAGCATCCGGATCAATCTCTCCTGCTGGGTCCAATGCAACCTGCAGCATTCGATCTGCTATAGAATCTCCATTCATGTCACAGGTTATTGTCACATACTGATTTGCTACATAATAAGCGGTTCCGGCACCTTCTTCGATGGTATAATCAAGAAGCTTATTGCTCCACCTACTATCCTTCACAAATTCCTCTAAGGACATTTTCGTTGAGAAATCATCCCAAAAAACACCTGCTATTCCTTCAAGACGAATGACTTTATCTTCTTCCCGAAGCATGGTCATAGCATTCTCATTATCCCAGCCTTCCGCCAGAAAAACGGCTGTTATCTCCGTATTCGGAATATTCGCTGTATAAAAATTAGCGTGATAAAACTCTGCTTCCACCCCTGTTATCTTTTGAAAATCACCATAGGTCATTCCTAAAAATTCTTCCGGCTGATACGATTTGGAAACTGCCGTATAATCAGTGCTTTCCTTTGGATTCGTTAAAAAGCAAATAGCAGCCACGATACAAGCCAAAACTGCCAGAACTACCAGCCAAAATGCAGGTTGTTTGTAATGCAACACTGCATTCACACGGTCTTTCACTCCCACTTCTCCAAAAGCCAGCGGACAAGCGGATATCATATTCCGATGAAAACCGGATGCCCTCATACTGCAAGCTAACAACGCTTCTGAATAAGTCCTTTTCTCTCCCTCATTCAGGCTGCCAATTACATGCTCATCACAGGCAAGCTCAATATCCCGACAAAGCAAAATATATGCAACCCAAATCAGCGGGTTAAACCAGTACACTGTAAGTAATAGAAATCCAAGCGGCTTCCACCAGTGGTCTCTGCGCCTGATATGAGCTTTCTCGTGGGCAATCACAAACTCAACCTTATCATCTTCTGCTAATGCAGACGGAAGATAGATGCTGGGGCGAAAAACACCTAATACAAAAGGAGTATCTATGTAATCACAAAGGTAAATATTTTCCTTTACCGGCAAGGAAACATCTGCTTTCCTTTTAATTCTCATATAGCTGATGAGCGCATATACAAACATCCCAATCATTCCGGCTATCCAGATTATCGTACCAAGACTCATCACCACCTGCATGGGATTTACACTGTTTCCAACCTCCGGAGCCATACTCTCGGAGATATAAGGATTTACCACACTGTTTATTGCACTCACACCGGTATGGAGCATTGGCTTTTCTGCATACATAATATCCTGCGGAATGGTTTCCGCACTTGGGAGCAGACTGAATATGCTTTCGATGGAAAACGGGAAAATAAGTCTGACCGCCACAAGTCCCCACAGAATACATCTAATCCATTTCGGTGCCTTTTTTAAGATAATGCGAAGCAGTATTACAGCCAAGATTAACCAGCTTGCAGTGATACTCATATTCAACAACTTAATAAATACTGCTGTCATGACAATTCCTCCGTAACTTCAAATGTATCTATAATTTGACGAATCTGTGCAATTTCTTCTGCTGTAAGGGATTTCCTGGATGCAAATGCATTGATAAATTGCGGCAGAGAACCTGCAAAGGTTTCTTCCACAAATTTTTCGCTTTGAATGGCATAGAATTCATCCTTTGATATCAGGGAACTGACAATCCCATCCTGATTCTGAAATATTCCTCTATTACATAATTTCTTTAAAACGGTATATGTAGTTGTTCTCTTCCAATTCAATTCTTTCTCGCATATCACAGTCAGTTCTCTGGAATGTATTGGTTCGTGCTTCCAGACAATATCCGCAAAATGGGATTCTACCAAACCTAATCTCATATCTTCCATAAGCTGAACTCCTTTCAGTCTATTACATATAGACAATTTTAGTCTATCACAAATAGACTACCTTAGCAATATTCTTAAGCGAATCTTAAGACTTTAAACCCAAAAAGGACCGTGGACTGAAATTCCCAGCCTACGTTCCTCCAAGGTATTTGTGTATTTAATGTGAAAATGCTCTGTCGAACTTATTTCCCAATTTCATCATGACAAACGGCTCAGTTGTTTCCCAATTTGAAACAATACCCATAGCAGACGAACCAGTACTGCAATCGTGACCAAAGACAATCCCAATGTAACTGTCTCGTTTTGGTATGCGCTGACCAAATATCCCAGAACGCAAAGAATCGTCAGAGCTATCCGGATAAAATGCAGGTCGCCGGCCTGTTTCGGCTGCTCTTTCTCCACACGCAGACCAATTTCTCCCAGCAGTATATACATGGTATAAATATTTAGCACCGCAATAATCAAGCTTTCCAATCCGTTATGAAAATCCCAGCCCCAGTGTAGAAACTGATCCACCATCCATATCATCAGTAACGGGCAAAGTCTGCGCTCTGTCTCCGTCATTTCCTGGCTTTTCAGCGCCTTAAGCAAAAAGAATATACCTAAAAATCCCGGCAGCAGGTCCCATCTGCCCACATTAATATTTACAAAAATAAGAAAAAATCCCCACTTCAGATAGGTCAATCCCTTTGCTGTCATTTCTTAATTACCTCCACACATTCGCCGTCGTAATAAATCCAGACCACAAAATGAAGGTCTTCCGTACCAAGCCAGCCATCATAGCCTCCACCGCCTCCGGTCAGCAGGATTTTATCACCCTTTTCGACCCGCTCCCGGTTGGTATGTCTGATACCTTTCCCACTGGAGGATGCAAAACCTCCTTCCGTAATCTCTTGCAGCTCTGTAGTTGTATTACCGGACCATTCTCTGGCCTCCTGCCATGCTTCTTCCATATTCTTTACCTCAGGCTCTACGGCTATTAAAGACACCTCTTCGGCAGTATCATACATCTGACACACAAGGCTTATTCTAGTATTCTCCAAAGGTTCCTTCCCCTGATAAGTTGCAAATACGCTTGTGTTTTTGTACTGTATATCGAACTGCTGTGGATATTCAGCGGTTTCTTCCTTTTCTCTCAAAGTAGATACTTTTCCCTGATACCACCGTAAACCGGTATTGGTACGACAAAGGGAATTGAAATTTGCTTCATTGTATCCAAAGGCAGTAATAAGCCAGTCTCCTCCTTCTGCCTCCGTTAAAATCAAAGGTTCTTGGTCACTTTGCCATGCGGATTCTTTAAAAACCTCTTCTCCCAGTCGTTTTACCTTCCATCCGTCTTCGTACAGAAGCTCCAACTCCCAGTTCACAAAAGAGACCTCATCCTCCAACACGTACAATTCTGCAGTAGCCAAGCCACTCACCTCGTTCCCATGGAAATTATAAATCCAACAGTCCGTCATCCGATTTCCATTCCAAACAAACCATGGATTCTCGATCATTTTTTCTCTAAAATTAAACCAGGAAACGGTGTCTGTATAATAAGCATCCTCTGCATTTCCCACATATGACTTGCCATCTACCTGCCAGCGGATAAACATATCCTGATGAAACATCTCATAAATCCATTTTTCTAAAAGAGCTGCTTCTTCCTTTGGCACGACCGGAAGTAAATAAATCGGATTCATCTCAATCATGGATTTCATATACAGGTAAATCGCCTCTTCCTTGCTCTCCG
>JAZQUB010000001.1:0-4624 GCA_045631045.1 Lachnospiraceae bacterium | reverse complement strand
AAAGGGAGGACGAATACACATGAAACGTACAATCATTGACGCAAGTCAGTTAGAATTACAGGATAAAGTTGTTACCATTAAGCGTGTAACAAAGGTTGTAAAGGGTGGTCGTAACTTCCGTTTCACAGCTTTAGTAGTAGTGGGTGACGGTAATGGTCACGTTGGCGCTGGTTTAGGTAAATCTATCGAAATTCCAGACGCAATCCGTAAGGGTAAAGAAGATGCAGCAAAGCAGTTAGTTACTGTTGCATTAGATGAAAACAAATCTATCACACATGATTTCATCGGTAAGTATGGTTCCGCTTCTGTTCTTTTAAAGAAAGCTCCAGAAGGTACCGGTATTATCGCTGGTGGTCCTGCTCGTATTGTTTGTGAATTAGCAGGTATCAAGAACATCCGTACAAAATCTTTAGGCTCTAACAACAAGCAGAACGTTGTTCTTGCAACAGTTGCTGGTTTAAGTCAGTTAAAGACTCCTGAAGAAGTTGCTAAGATGCGTGGTAAATCTGTAGACGAAGTATTAGCTTAATCGGGGAGGTAGAAAGATAATGTTAAAAGTTACTTTAGTAAAGTCTCCTATTGGAGCAGTACCAAAGCACAGAGCTACTCTTTTAGCAATGGGTCTCAAGAAACTTAACAAGACAGTTGTTTTACCAGACAATGCTGCTACAAAGGGACAGATTCAGCAAGTAAGACATTTAGTTAAAGTAGAAGAAGCTTAAAGAAAGGAAGGTGTCATCATGGAATTATCTAACTTAAGACCTGCAGAAGGTTCTAAACACAGTGATAATTTTAGAAGAGGCCGTGGACACGGTTCAGGCAATGGCAAGACAGCCGGCAAGGGTCACAAAGGTCAGAAGGCTCGTTCTGGCGCTCCAAGACCAGGTTTTGAAGGTGGTCAGATGCCATTATACAGACGTATTCCTAAGAGAGGTTTCACAAATAGAAACACAAAGGAAATCGTTGCTATTAATTTATCCGCTCTTGAAGTATTTGAAAACGATGCAGTAGTTGATGTTAATGCATTAATTGAAGCTGGTATCGTAAAGAATCCAAGAGATGGCGTTAAGATTCTCGGAAATGGAGAACTTACCAAGAAGTTAAATGTAAAGGTTGATGCATTCTCTGCATCTGCTAAAGAAAAGATTGAAGCTCTTGGTGGAACAGCAGAGGTGATGTAATATGTTTACAACACTGAAAAATGCATTCAAGGTAAAAGAGATTCGTAACAAGATTTTATTTACTCTGGCTATGATGGTTGTGATTCGTTTTGGATCACAACTCCCAGTACCAGGAACAAACCGCGATTACTTCGCATTGTTGTTTGCTTCCCAGGCTGGAGATGTATTTAATTTGTTTAATGCATTTACAGGTGGTTCTTTTTCCAATTTCTCTGTATTGGCATTGAGTATTACTCCATACATTACATCATCTATCATTATGCAGCTTCTGACAATTGCTATTCCAAAGCTAGAAGAAATGCAACAGGATGGTGAAGAGGGCCGTAAGAAAATTGCTTCTATTACACGTTATGTAACGGTGGCATTAGCTGTTTTACAGTCCGGTGCAATGGCTATCGGATTTGGTAATCAGGGCTTATTGCAGGAGTATAATGCACTGAATGTAATTACAGTTATTGCAGCGTTAACAGCCGGTAGTGCTTTCCTTATGTGGATTGGTGAAAGAATTACGGAAAGAGGCGTTGGTAATGGTATTTCCGTTATTTTGGTAATTAATATTTTATCAACCATTCCAAATGACTTCGTAAATCTTACTCAGCAGTTTGTAATTGGCAAAGCTCCTGCGATTGCTATTTTAGCGGCAGTAGTTATTCTTGCAATTGTACTTGGTATGATTGTGTTTATCGTATTATTAAATTCCGGTACACGCAATATTCCGGTTCAGTATGCACAGAAGGTACAGGGTAGAAGAAGCGTTGGCGGACAAAGCTCCAAGATTCCTTTAAAGGTAAATACTTCTGGTGTTATTCCGGTAATTTTCGCTTCCTCCATTATGCAGTTCCCTATTATTATTTGCTCTTTCTTTGGAGTTCAGGCAACTGGTTTCTGGGGCGAAGTTTTAAAGGTTTTGAATTCAAGTAACTGGTGTAAAATTTCTACTCCGGTATATTCTATTGGTTTAGTGATTTACATGGTTTTAGTAGTAGCATTTGCATATTTCTATACATCAGTTTCTTTTAATCCAATGATGATTGCAGACAATCTGAAGAGACAGGGTGGTTTCGTGCCGGGTATCAGACCGGGTCGTCCGACTACTGAGTATCTCAACAAAGTATTAAACTACATCGTATTTATTGGTGCAGTTGGATTACTTGTTGTTGCGGTTGTACCATTCATTTGTTCCGGTGTATTTAATGCATCCGTTTCTTTCGGTGGCACATCCCTCATTATCGTGGTTAGTGTTATCCTGGAAACTATTAAGCAGATTGAATCTCAGATGCTTGTTCGTAATTACAAGGGATTCTTAAACGATTAATAAGTATTATGAACCGGGCGAAAAGAATCTTTTCGCTCGGTTTTTGTTTCATTTGAGGATATTACATGATTTTTGGTATAAAAGAGGGTGATTTTTATGAAAATTATTATGTTAGGTGCACCTGGTGCGGGAAAAGGCACACAGGCAAAAATGATTGCAGATAAATATCAGGTTTCACATATTTCTACCGGTGATATTTTTAGAGCAAACATCAAAAACGGTACAGAGCTTGGTGTGGAAGCAAAAAAATATATAGACCAGGGGTTGCTTGTTCCGGATGAATTGACTGTAAAGCTTTTATTGGATCGTGTTGCAAAGGACGACTGCGTGAATGGTTATGTGTTGGATGGTTTTCCGCGTACCATTCCTCAGGCAGAAGCTTTGGATAAAGCTTTGGCAGAACTTGGTGACAAAATTGACTATGCGATTAATGTAGACGTCCCGGACGAAAATATTATTAAGAGAATGGGTGGACGTCGCGCTTGTCCGGCTTGTGGTGCTACTTATCATATGGAGCATATTCCTCCAAAAACGGAGGGAATCTGCGATAAGTGCGGTCAAGAGCTTGTAATAAGAGATGACGATAAGCCGGAAACTGTAAAGAATCGTTTGGACGTATATCATAAACAGACACAGCCTTTAATTGATTTTTATTCTAATAAAGGTGTGCTTGAAACGGTAGATGGTACAGTGGATATGAAGGAAGTATTTGCTGCTATCTGCGCGATTTTGGATTAAGCGAGGGCGTTTATTTATGGCTATTACAATTAAATCTGCCAGAGAAATTGAATTAATGCGTGAATCCAACAAAAGAATTGCAGAAGTTCATAAGGCAATGGAAGAAATTATAAAACCCGGCATTACCACATGGGAAATTGATGAGTTTGCCGAGAAAATGATTCGTGGCATGGGATGCGTACCGAATTTTAAAAATTATCATGGTTATCCTGCAAGCGTATGCTGCTCTGTAAATGATGAGGTAGTACATGGTATTCCCAAAAAGGAACGGGTGTTGCAGGAAGGCGACATTATCAGTCTGGATGCAGGCCTTATTTACAAAGGATACCATTCTGATGCCGCAAGAACCCATGTGGTTGGTAAGGTTGCTCCGGAAGTATTAAAACTTATTGAAGTCACTAAGCAAAGCTTTTTTGAGGGCATTAAATATGCTGTTGCAGGACGCCATGTATATGATATATCCAATGCAATCGATGCATACGTAAGTCAGTTCGGTTATGGTATTGTGTATGATTTGACCGGTCATGGAATTGGAAGAGCGCTTCATGAGGGACCTGAAATTCCAAACTTCAGACAACGAAGCAAGGGACCAAAGCTTCGAGCGGGCATGACGCTTGCTATCGAGCCTATGATTACCATGGGAAGACCGGATGTAGAGTGGCTGGATGATGATTGGACAGTGGTTACAGAGGATGGCTCATGGGCAGCTCATTATGAAAATACCATCCTCATTACAGATGGTGAACCGGAAATTCTTACATTATATTAAAATTTGTGTTGTATTTTTGGAAAGTATTGGTTACAATAATAGCGAAACAGATTTAGGAGGAAGGTTATGTCAAAGGCTGACGTTATTGAAATTGAAGGTACTGTTGTAGAAAAGTTGCCAAATACAATGTTTCAGGTTGAGCTGGAAAATGGTCACAAAGTTTTAGCACATATCAGCGGTAAGTTGCGCCAGAATTTTATTCGTATTTTACCGGGTGACAAGGTTACATTAGAGTTATCTCCATATGACCTTACAAAAGGCCGTATTATTTGGAGAGACAAATAGGTAAACAGACCTGCAATAGAGACAAGAAAAGCGGATGCTTGTAAAATTCTTCTAAAAAAAGAAAAGTTTTGCTTGCATTCGCTTTCGTGTTGTGATATAGTATATTTTGGTCTTTTATGAAAGGAGGGTTTAACATGAAGGTTAGATCATCAGTAAAACCAATTTGCGAAAAGTGCAAAGTTATCAAAAGAAAAGGACAGATCAGAATTATCTGTGAGAATCCAAAGCACAAACAGAGACAGGGATAATCACCAACTTCTAACTATTCACCAAGTGTGAACGAAGTATGTGAGTTCTTGTCCGATTGTATTATATAAGCTTAACCAATACGAAGTC